>CAYTRL010000298.1:0-7474 GCA_964439795.1 uncultured Thermodesulfobacteriota bacterium | reverse complement strand
GGAGACCATGGCGGACAAGGGTACGGTCTTCGTAACCAAGACGGAGGAGGGGATCCACCACTATGCGCTCACCCCGTTCGTGCCCGGTGTTGTGGAGTTTCAGCTCATGCGTGGCACGGACACGCCCCGTGATCGCAAGTTCGCGCTTATGCTCGAGGAGTTCCAGGAAGGGGAGATGAAGGAACTCATGACCGAGGTGTTCAAGGACTCCGAGATGACCAAGAGCATGATCCCGAACGCCCCGGCGCGGACCATCACGGTGGAGGAAGAACTCCCGCAGGAAGCGACCGTCCACCCCTTCGAGCAGGTGACGGCCCTTGTGGAACAAGAGGACTCCTTTGCCGCGGCCAAGTGCTACTGCCGGCACCACGCCTTCCTGCTGGACAAGCCGTGTGAGATCGAGGGCGTTCCGGAGTACTCGTGTCTGATGTTCGGCAAGACGGCGGACTACGTTGTGGATCGCGGCTTCGGCAAGCGGATCACCAGGGAGGAGGCCCTCCGGATCCTGGAGGAGACGGAGAAGGCGGGTTTGGTGCACAATACCAACAACTTCATCGACAGCACGGCCTTCATCTGCAACTGCTGCGGGTGCTGCTGCGGCTTTCTCAAGATGCTCAAGCAATACGACACCGATGCGATTCTAGCCTGTTCCAACTTCATGGTTCACGTGGATGCAGAGGAATGTACGGGCTGTGGCGACTGCGTGGAGCGCTGCCAGATGGAAGCTCTGGGCCTCAGCGGCGATACGATCTCGCTGGAGGCGTCTCGGTGCATCGGCTGCGGTAACTGTGTAACCGCCTGCCCCACGAAGTCTCTCTCCATGGTGCGCCGGGCGGAAGAGAAGCCGCCCGTTGTGGGCCGCCCACTGGCGGCGCTGGGAATCTGAGGACGCCTGCCCGGGGCACGCTGGACGGGTTCCCCCCCCTACGAAGTCCCGGTGCTCGAACGTCTTGTTTTTTCTTGACAGAATTTTCCCTGGGAATGAGCTCCGGCATGAGAGTAAAAGTGTTTGCCGCCTCTGTTCCGTCCTCCGCAGCACCTCCTTCGTATGGCAGTCAATCACCATAAGGAAGCGGGGGCGATGTATGCGGCATTACCCTGATCCCATCATTTAAAATAAATTTAATTTTGTCCGCGGTTTGCAGGAGAAAGGGGTTTGCACCGTCAAGACCCAGGTCCCTCAGATTATGCGCCATGGGGTGATCTATAGAGCCAACTTTCAGGCGGGCCTCCTTGTCTCTGGTGATTCTCACGGAACAATTGAAATTTGAGATTATCTTGATGATTGAATCCTGGTGATTGCTGTAAACCACTGAATCGAGAAACCGAAACGGCATTCCTTTGTTAAAGGAGCTTTCCAGTGACAGAATTTTTTCTCCATTGCCTTTCAAAAGGACCTCACCCGTAAACCTGTCATTGGAAAAATTAAGCACTATGTCGGCAAGGAATTTAGGCGTGCCCCAGATTTCCCTGCCTGCAACCAATGGGAGTTCCTCGGTGATAGGCAAATCGAGAGTATATAAGCCAAGCTTTCTGTGTTTAGCCTTCACAAAGAACTGAAACTTCTGGGCCAGGAATGACATTTTCGGCTGGGGAGTGACGGCAATCATCAAAAAACCTTCATTATAAGGCTCCAGGGTTGATTGCCGGTATTCAAATAAACCGAGCAAAGCTAATGCCTTCCCCTTTGAAAATTCTATCGGATACAGGCCGGTATCCTCCAGTTTTTGAGCCGCTTTGACATAATCGCACAGAAAAAAAGCGGCAACTGCTGAACCATCGTTACAGAAAACCGGAAGTTCAACAGGCCCCAGGGAGGTTTGTGCCGTCCTTGTTGAAATTCCTTTTTTCTTTATATCTTTCATCTTCCCTCTCTTTTTCAGGCAGCTGCAGAATAGAAGCCTCTTCGATTCGATGTATCCGTTTTAAAAGCAACCTATTGTCATTTGACATAGGATTTCAGCGCTATAATTGTCCATATTATTTCACCCTGAATGATCAACTTCTACCGGGTATCTGCGAGCCGGGGCCCAGCGAAAGCCGTACAGATCGTGGCCACGTACAGGCAGGAAGAGGTGATGTCGTTCCCGCAGACGGCCGTGGCGGACCACTGGGAGAGCCGCTTTCTGGCGGGAGGGGCGATGCCGGGTTCCCGCCGGGTGCCGGGATCTTCCGGGCCGTGCTCGTGGACCTGGATACCAAATACCCGCTTCCGTTCCGCGATCTTTTTCCGGCGGGCCTTCCTGATTTCCCGGTTTTCGGTCATGGGTTCCCCTTGGAGAATGTCCTGAACGTATCATACCCGTCAACGGTTTGTCAGCGTTTCTTCCCCCGGAGCCGGGAGCGCGTTTTCGCAGGGGTTGTGGACGTTGTATTCCATTGTTCTTTCTTTTTTTCCATCCGTGATTCCTGTATGAAGAAGGTGTCGATAAATGGTTTGACATGCGTGAAAGGGGGAACCGACATGAACAAGTTCTGGTTGAGGATGATGCTTCTTCTGGTGATCGCATTGCCGGTCCATGCATGGGCGCAGGAGACATCTCCGTCCGCGGGAGAAAAGAAACTGATCGTCGGGACCAAGGATGCGCCCCCCTTTGCCATCAAGACCCATGATGGGAACTGGGAAGGGATCGGAATCGACCTGTGGCGGAAGATGGCCGCGGACCTGGAACTCGATTACGAGTGGAGGGAGTTCGAGCTTCCGGAGCTGCTGGAGGCGGTCCGGAACGGCTCGGTGGCCGCCGCGGTGGCCGCTATCACGGTCACCGCGGAACGTGACAGGGAGGTGGACTTCACCCACCCGTTCTATTCCACGGGCCTCGGTATCGCGGTGGCCAGCGATGCCAGGGCGGGTTGGATCCAGGGGTTGAAGAGGCTCTTCTCCGGGCAGTTTCTGAGCGTGGTTGGGCTGCTGGCCATTGTTCTGGCCCTGGTGGGGGTGGTGGTCTGGGTCCTGGAGAGGAGGAAAAACCCCGAGCAGTTCGGCGGCTCCGCGGCAAGCGGGATCGGGGCCGGTTTCTGGTGGTCCGCGGTCACCATGACCACGGTGGGATACGGCGACAAGTCCCCGACAACCCTTGGTGGCCGGCTGCTGGGCATTATCTGGATGTTCGCCGGTATCATCGTGATCTCCAGCTTTACGGCGGCCATCACCTCTGCCCTCACCGTCACCCAGCTCGAATCCAAGGTCCGGGGGATGGAGGACCTGCCCCGCGTGTCCGTGGGGAGCGTTCAGGGGACCACCAGCGAAGCCAGTCTTCGGGATATGCACATCAGGAGCCGGGTCTATGAAACCCCTCTGGAGGGGCTGCAGGCCTTGTCCAGGGGGGAGATCGATGCCATGGTCTACGATGCCCCGATCCTTCGGTACCTGATCAACCAAGACTTCCGCGGCGCTCTCGAGATGCTGCCAAAGACCTTCGAACGGCAGGACTACGCCGTGGCGCTGCCCCCGGGGAGTCCGCTCCGGGAACCACTGAATTACGAACTCCTGATCGAAATCCAGGACAACGGCTGGCAGGGCTTGATCAACCGATACCTGGGCCAATGATTTTTCCGTCTGCCGGGTTTCCACCCTTTACCATTCAAGTGCACGGCATTGGTACGCATCTTTCTTGCAGGGTGGGGCAGGGCCCCACCCTGCGAATTCTGCGAACAAGGCACAGTCAATACCTGCTGTCAGCTGTCGGCGTTCAGCATTCGGACCCCCGTCAGCATCTCTTGCATGCAGGGATGCACAGAAGTGGAGATTGCGAGCGGAGTCGAAGATCGCGAACGGCAAGACGCGGCCTCACGGCTCCGCAGGTCAGCCGGCGCCTGGAGAAGATCACGAACAGAGTGACGCGACCCCCCGGCCCAGGGGGATTGTCTCGCGGAGCCGGGGGCTTGCCGCGTCGTCTGCGACTCCTCGCAATGTCCCTTAAGGGGCATCGGTTCCGGTCACCAGGGATCTAGCCCCCTATGGGGGTGCCAACTTTCGGGTTGGCACCATCACAATGCCCCCGCCTTGCCGGGGGATTCTTTACACCGGAATGACGGAAACCCGGTTGTCCTTCCTTAATCGCCCCTCGCTCACGCCTTTTTGCTTGAAAAAAAATTAAGTATTGACTTTAGACATGCCGATCATTATTATTGACACTATGTCAGAAAAATAACTCCTTATCAGAATAATGACGAAAAGTTAAACAGGGGGGCTGGTCTAATGGTTCAATTCGCTGAGAAAAGGCGGGCGGCCATGGACGCGGTGATCCGGGATGAAGTGTACCAAAGTGCCGTGGAGATTCTTACGGAACAAGGGCCCCAGGCCCTGACCATGGACCGCCTGGCCCGGGCTGTGGGCGTATCCCGGGCAACGCTCTACAACTACTTTTCCGATCGGGATGCGGTACTCACCTTTGTGGACGAACAGACCCTCGAACCCTTCCTGGAGGAGGCCGAGGCCATCTTCACCGGCCCGGGCACGGCCGAGGAGAGGCTGGCCGCGCACGTCCTGTCCGTCTTTCGCATGGTGGAGGCCAGCAAACCCCTGCTGTACGCCCTGTACATCCAGGAATCTGTCGCGGGCGTGCGCCGTGAGGCGAAGATCCGGAGACACGATCGGATGCTCGCCAGCCTCGTGAAGGTCTTTGAACAGGGGATTAAAAGCCGGGAGTTTCGCAAGCTGCCCCTGCCCGACGCCGCCATCATGTTCGTCTCCGCCTTCCGGGGCCATGTGGACTACATGGCTGACCACGATATCACGCGTCCGCCCGAAGAGGTGGCTTCCATGGTAATGGGAGTGATCATGCCCGCCTTGCGGGCGAAATGACGAGGCCGGAAAACGATCAGTTACGAAACCGATGCGTTTCGGTTCCCATGCCCCGGGGTACAGTCCCGGGTTGAAGGGTTGAAGGAGAAAATGATGAAACCGGGAAGAATAGCTTCTGTGTGGCAGGCCCTGCCGGGCATGCTCCTGCTCGTTTCCGTCTGGGGCTGCAACAACGCGGCCCACACCCATGAGGACCCGCTCAACATCCCGCGGCCGGCCAAGATTTTTACCGTGGACGATCCCGGGGCCGGACAGGTCCGGAGCTTCCCCGGAAAGGTCCAGGCCGCGCAGACCCTGAACCTGGCCTTTCGCGTGGGTGGTCCTCTGGTGGAGTTCCCTGTCACTCAGGGCCAGCGTGTTTCCACGGGGAAGCTCATCGCGCGCATCGACCCGCGCGACTACCGGGTCCGTGTACACGGTCTGGAGGCCCAGCTCACAGCGGCAAAGGCCCAGCTGCAGCAGGCCGCGCTCCATTTCGAGCGGGTGGACAAGCTGTACGCCAAGAAGACCATGGCCAAGTCCGCATACGACCAGGCCTGGGCCGCCCGGGAAGTAGCGGAGGCACAGGTGAAGACCATCACCGAATCCCTGAAAGCCGCCCGGCTCGCCCTGCAGGACACCGAACTCCGTGCACCCTATGACGGGATCGTGGCCGATAAACTGGTGGAGAACCACCAGAACGTGAAACCCGGCGAGACCATCGTGCACTTCCAGGAGACGGCAAACCTGGAGATCGTCATCCACCTGTCGGAACGGGACATGACCCCGCTGACCTCTCAGGCCATGGAGAAGCTCACCGCCTCCTTTGACGCCCTGCCGGGCCGAACGGTTCCCGTGCGCGTGAGGGAGTACGGCACCATGACCGATCCCCAGACCCGGACGTTCCCGGTCACCCTGGCGATCGATCCCGGGGAGAGCCGCGGGATCCTGCCGGGCATGACCGCTTCGGTCCGCTGGCAATCGGGCGCCGGAGGGCGGGGAGATGCCGTCACCGTGCCGCTGGAGGCCGTGTTCAGCGATGAGACCGGGAGCCCGCACGTCTGGCGGGTCCGTCCCGAAACGGAGACCGTGGAGAAGGTCCCGGTCACCTCCGGGACCCTGCTGGACAGCGGGCTGGAGATCCTTTCCGGTGTGACCCCGGGCGACCGGATCGTGGTGGCGGGCGTCCACTTCATCGACGAAGGCCAGCGGGTGAGGCCTCTCGGCAATGGAGTGGAGGGGTAGATCGTGAACATCGCTGAAATCGCCATCCGGTGGAAAACCGTCACCCTGGTCGTCACCTTCTGCCTGGTCGTGGGCGGCATCTTCGCCTTTGACAACCTGGGCAAGCTGGAAGACCCCGATTTCACCATCAAGACCGCGGTGGTGAAAACCCGCTATCCCGGGGCCTCGCCCCAGGAGGTGGAGCGCGAGGTGACCGACCCCCTCGAAACCGCCATCCAGCGCATGGGCCAGGTGGACGAGCTCCGCTCCATCTCCCAGGCGGGCCTGTCGATCATCTTCGTGGACATCAAGAACGAAGTGCTCATGGAGGACATCCCCCAGGCCTGGGACGAGTTGAGGCGCAAGGTGGGGGACGCGGCGCGCTGGCTTCCGCCCGGGGTGGATCCCCCCATGGTGGACGACGACTTCGGGGATGTCTTCTGTATCTTCTTCGCCATCACGGGCGAGGGGTACACCCTGGCCGAGATCGAAGATTACGCCAAGATGCTCCGGCGTGAACTGCTGCTGGTGGAGGGCGTGGCCTCGGTGGAGCTGTGGGGCGAGCAGATCGAGGCAGTCTATGTGGAGATGTCCCAGCAAAAGATGGCCACCTTGGGGATCACCCCTCAGCAGATCTTCGGCACCCTGGACCGTCAGAACGCCGTGGTTTCCGCGGGGAGGGTGCACGTGGGCTCACAGGACATCCGGATCTCTCCCACGGGCGGTTTCGGCTCCATGGACGAGATCCGGGACCTGCTTATCCGGGGTTCGGGCACGGACAGTGTCGTGCGTCTGCAGGACGTGGCCACGGTCCGCCGGGGGACCCTGGAGCCGCCCACCGCCCTGTTGTACTTCGACGGCAAGCCCGCCGTGGGGCTCGGGATCTCCACCGTGGCGGGCGGCAACGTGGTGACCACCGGAGAGGCGGTCAAGCAGCACCTGGAGGAACTGAAGAACGAACAGCCGGTGGGAATGCAGCTCAACACCATCTCCTTCCAGGCCGACACCGTGACGAAAGCCGTGAACGGCTTCCTGCTGAACCTGGTGGAGGCCCTGGCCATCGTCATCGGGCTGCTCATGCTGGCCATGGGACTGCGTTCCGGAATGATCATCGGCGTGGTCCTGCTTCTGGTGATGCTGGGAACGTTCATCGTGATGGACGTCCGGGACATCACCCTGCAGCGGACCTCCCTGGGCGCCCTGATCATCGCCTTGGGCATGCTGGTGGACAACGCCATCGTGGTCACCGAGGGGATCCTGGTCCGCATGCAGAAGGGGATGGACCGGATCCGGGCGGCTCAGCGGAGCGTCTCGGACGTCATGTGGCCCCTGCTGGGCGCCACGCTGGTGGCGATCCTGGCCTTCGCGGCCATCAGCCTGTCCAAGGACAGCGTGGGGGAGTTCCTGAGCTCCCTGTTCCAGGTCATCGCCATATCGCTGCTCCTGAGCTGGATCCTGGCCGTG
>CAYTRL010000297.1:2769-7478 GCA_964439795.1 uncultured Thermodesulfobacteriota bacterium | reverse complement strand
ACGACCTCACCGAATGGCACCAGACCGACAAGCTCCTCATTCCGGTCCTGTACGAAAATCTGAAACTGAAGGCGGTCAAATATAAAAAGATGGAAGAGTCCGTCCCCCTTTTCCGGTTCACGGGAAAGGCCACCATCCAGGCGGACAAGGTAATCCCGTTCCATTTTTTAAAAAAGGTGCTGTACACGACGGACAGGGCGGACTTTTCGAACATCTCCCTGGCCGTTTTTCAAAAAGACTGAGAACCGATTCCATACGGGAGGCTCTGCAGGCGGTTGTGCCGCGATCCGGACAAGGGACGCAGGGTTGGGAGTGCTTGAGGATCCCTGCGGAATGAACGGAAACCAGCGGCGGGGACGTCTTCAACGGCCTGCAAGAGGGAAGAAACGGTTGGACGGAGAGACATGACGGCCAAAGCCCCGAAATCGTTTCAACGAGGACTCCACGTTCCACGCATGGCCTATGAAGAAAAGGTCTTCAACCTGATCTTTCTCGTGGTCCTGCTGATCGGGCTGTCCATGGCGGAATACCTGCAACACGTCCGCGTGCGTAAAGACGTTTACATTCCCAAGCCGGAAACAAGAAAAGTTGCCGAAGTCCAGATTCGGGAACCCCAGAAGCCCAAGCCCGAACCGGGCGTGGAAAAACCCAAGCCCGAGCCCCCCCCACGCAAGCTTACGAAAGAAGAGAAGAAGAAAAAGACGGCCCCGCCGCCTTCCAGCGCCCTGGGTTCCCCGAAAAACATCCCCAAGAAGAAAAAGGATGTCAAGAAGATGGTGGCCCGCAAAGGGCTTCTCGGTCTTCTGTCCAAGAAGGAAGGGGATCAATCTCCGCGGGCATACCATCCTTCCAAGAAGCGGGATGTTTCAGAGGAGTTGAAAACTGCTCTCAAGGATCTCAGCGACTCCAAGACCCCGGATGATGATGATAACGATTTTCTGGGGGTGGGCAACCTGCCCGAGGTGGCCAAGCGAGGAACGGATATCGGCTACATTCTGGACGCCGCGAAAATCGGTGAGATCAGCGAAACCCAGGTGGAGTTCTACGGGGGCATCGAGGATCTGCCCGAGGAGATTGAGGAAGAGTGGGAGGAAGGGACCGCGGGCCGGACCACCAGCGACATCCGCAGGATCGTGGCTTCCTACCTGGGCGGCCTTCGCTACCTGTACAACAAGGAACTGCGAAAAGACCCGGAGCTGAGAGGAAAACTCATCGTCCGCTTCGAGATCGCCCCGTCAGGCCGCGTCTCCCAGACCAATCTGCGTAGTTCCACGCTCGGGTCCCCCAAGTTGGAGCAGTCGATCCTGAGCAATATCCGGAAGTGGAAGTTCCCGAGAATCCCGGCAAAGCACGGCTCCGTAAAGGTGACGTATCCCTTTGTCTTCCTCCCACCCACCTCCTAGGCGGTTGTTGAAAAGGTCCCATCTACTGCGTTCCGCTCATCCCTCGTCAGTCAACGTACTGAAAAGTACGCCTCCTTCCTCGGGATCTCGCGCGCCTTGTATCTGGAACCTTTTCAACAACCGCCTGTTTCAAGTTAACAGGGATGATGGACCATATCTATGGGAAATGGTGTTTCTAGGCATACCTAATCCAAAGGACAGCCAAGAACTGTATAGGGGCTCGCCTCGCAACCAAGCACTTCTTGTCCGCCGGAATCGAATCAGAAAGGCCATCGGATTTGCTCAATCCCATAGCCCTGAGATGGAATTATGGTGTTCCTGGGGGAGGGGGGAAGCCAGGCGTCCGCGGGGAGTTCTCGCAGGATGCAGGGGCCGGGTCAGCTTTTTTGAAGGCCCCGAGGACGAGGGAAGCTCCCCGCGGGGGTGCCTCCATCTAGGGGATGCCTTGCATAGGAACATTTCTCAAAGCCATGTACGACACTAGGCTTTCTTTTTCTTCCCGGCCTTGCGCTTCTTGTTGTCCGTGGAAAGATCTTCGATCTTGCGCTTAATACTCTTTCCGGGGTGATGGGGAAAATCTACTTTGAGGTACACGGTCTTCTGAAACACGCGAACGACCTCTCCCTCTTTTTCCCCTTTTCCGAACGGAAAAGTGATTTTTGAGCCGACCTTCACATCTTCCGGATTCATTGTTGCCTCCCTGCCTGTTCATCTGCTCCGGCGAACAAATGGGTTGGTTCGTCACAGAGCCGTTTCATGACATTTCTGAAAAACAATGGTTTCATGGATAATGACACTAAGGGAAACTTATTTAAATAGCACAACAAAAAAATGGTTGAAAGCGTGAAACACTTCCGCTTCAGATCTCTCCATAAGGCAGAGACACATGGGTGGCAGCATTCGTGGACTGCGGGGCGATGAAAAAACGGGAGCGGATGAGATCGGCGCCCGCGGGAATGGGGAGGGGCGCGGCCGGCCTGAGAAGGACCGTTCGAAAGGCGCCCTACCCGTTCCGCGCCGTGCCGTGCATTGATTTCTTTCGAGAAGACTTTATACTGGATGGTTGGTACGAACCGGAAAATTATGGCCTCCCTCCCCGCAACCCATGGCACGCCAAGCGACAGTACCCCGGGGATACCGAACGCGAGAGATGGCCGCAGGCCCCACGACCCCCCTTACGCTTGAACAAGAAGGACCCTCAGCAATGAATCCGAAGAAAGTGCTCGTCATCGGCCTGGACTGCTTCACGCCCCAACTGGCCTTCGACCGCTACCTGGACGGCATGCCCCATCTGAAACGATTGATGGAAGGGGGCTACTGGGGCAAGCTTCGCAGTTGCGACCCCCCGATCACAGTACCTGCCTGGAACTGCATGATGACGAGCAAGGACCCGGGACAGCTGGGTTTCTACGGATTCCGGAACCGCAAAGACCACTCCTACGATGCGCTGTACTTCGCCAACTCCCTGGCGGTCAAGGAGCCTACGGTATGGAACCTTCTTTCCAGGAAACGGATGGAATCCGTGCTGGTGGGCATCCCCCAGACCTATCCCCCGAAACCGTTGCGCGGTCACCTGGTCACCGGATTCCTGGCACCGGACAACAACAGCAACTACACCTACCCGGCGGAGCTGAAGCAGGAAGTCGAAGAGGCCGCGGATGGGTACATCATCGATGTAAAAGATTTCCGCACCGAGAACAAGGAGTGGCTGAAAACCCAGATCTATGAGATGAGCGAAAAACGGTTCCGCACGGTGCGGCACCTGCTGAAGAACAAATCCTGGGACTTCTTCATGTTCGTGGATATGGGACCGGACCGGCTTCACCACGGGTTCTGGAGATACTGCGAGCCGGATCACCGGTTGTTCGAACCGGGCAATCCGTTCGAGAACGTGCTGCGGGATTACTACGTGTACATCGACGAAAAAATCGGAGAACTCCTTCAGGACGTGGACCTGGACAGCACCGCTCTTTTCCTGGTGTCGGATCACGGCGCCAAGAGCATGCATGGCGGGATCTGCATCAACGAGTGGCTGATCCGCGAAGGGTATCTGCGTCTGAAGAAAGCCCCCGAAGGGGTGTCCAGGCTCTCCATGGACAACATCGACTGGTCGGGCACCCGGGTCTGGGGAGAAGGGGGATACTACAGCAGACTGTTCCTGAACGTGGAAGGGCGGGAACCGCAGGGGATCATCCCGCAGAGCGAGTATGAACAGATGCGTGATGAGATTATCAATAAACTGGAAGCCCTGGGGGACGAAAAGGGGAACCCCATCGGGACCGTCGTCCACCGGCCCGAAGACTTGTACCGTACCTGTAGAAACGTCCCCCCCGACCTGATCGCCTACTTCGGGGACCTGGACTGGCGGTCGGTGGGCAGCGTGGGGATGGGCGACATCCACACCTTTGAGAACGATACGGGGCCGGATGACGCTAATCACGACCGGGACGGGGTTTTCGTGTACTGCGACCCGAGGATCTCCGGGGCGGAAGCAGGGCGCGAACTGGAAGGGATCACCCTGTACGACATCGCTCCTTCCGTGCTGGAATGTCTCCGTGTCTCGCCCCCTTCCGATATGCTGGGCCAGATTATCCGGCAGAAAGCCGGAGCATGAAGAGCCTTTTTCTTAAAATTCTTACCACGAACCTGACGCGATGAGGAGGATAACATGGCACAGGGTTTTACCCTTTGGGTAACCGGACTTCCGGCCGCAGGAAAAACGGAAATCGCCACGATCCTGGAAGAATCTCTGCTGGAAAGGGGTCTGGATGCGGAACGGGTGGACGAGGGAGAGGTCCGGGAAAACTGGCTGCCCGCACTGGGCTTCGAACCGTCCGACGAGGACGGCCTCAACCGGCTCGTGGGGAATATGTGCCTCATGCTTACGCGAAATGGTGTCATCGCCGTGGCGGCTTCCGTTTCCCCTTCACAGGAGGTGCGAAACGAAATCCGGAGCCAGATCGGACGGTTCGTGGAGATCCATCTCCGCTGCACGCCGGAGCAATGCGAGAGCAGAGACACCTCTGGAAACTGGGCGAAGGCTCGGGGCGGCGAGTTGAAAGGCTTTCCCGGCGTGGACCGGAAGTACGAGGAGCCCGTAAACCCGGAGGTTGTCCTGGAATCGGGCAGCGAGGAGGCGGAGGCCTGCGTGAAACAGGTGCTGCGGACCCTGGAACTCATGGAGTGGGTCCCCCGGGAGGAAGGGAGCGACTACAACGCGGAGGAGGAGGAAAAGATCCCCAAGCGCCTGAAAGACCTGGGCTACATATAGGGCCGGGGGGGCGGGCGCGGGGGGGGGGGGGGGGG
>CAYTRL010000297.1:0-2759 GCA_964439795.1 uncultured Thermodesulfobacteriota bacterium | reverse complement strand
ACCCCCCGGCGCCACAACCCGCCCCCCCCCCCCCCCCCCCCACGATTCCAGATGAGGATCCGAGACCATGGGACTTTTTGACCGAATACGGAAGAAGCGGGACACCGGCCACCGCGTTTTCATCCTGGGACTGGATGGCACGCCATACAGCCTCATGCAGGCGCTTTTTCAACAGGGCGTTCTGAAAAACCTCTCCGAGATCGCCGGCAGGGGCAGCATACAGCAGATGTCCACCACGATCCCCGATGTCTCCTCTGTGGCCTGGACCACCTTTATGACCGGGGTCAACCCGGGAAAACACGGAATCTTCGGGTTCATGGACTTGAAACCGGGGACCTACGACACGTATTTTCCCAACACCACCAACGTGAGGGCTCCGACCATCTGGCAGCGACTTGGCCAGGAAGGCAAGCGATCCGTCATCGTGAATATGCCGAGCACCTATCCGGCCAAAGAGATCCAGGGGGCGCTCGTGTCAGGGTTCGTGGCCATCGACCTGGAAAAGGCCACCTATCCGAAGAGTCTCCTCCCCTGGCTCAAGGGGATCGGATACATGCTGGACGTGGACGCCTCCAAGGCCCGGGATCAACAGGAAGCGTTCTTTCAGGATCTTCACACATCCCTGGAGAGGAGGGAGAAGACCTTTCACAAGCTGATGAAGGAAGAGTCCTGGGACCTGTTCGCGGCCATCGTGACCGGCACGGACCGTCTCCACCACTTTTTCTGGGAAGCCTACGAGGAGAAGGGGTCCCCGTTTCACGATGCGTTCATCGACTACTATCGAGCCATCGATGCCATGGCGGGCCGGCTTTACGACGCCCTGAACGGCGAGGCATCGTTTCTGGCCCTTTCCGATCATGGGTTCGGCCGGCTCCGGCGGGACCTCTACATCAACCGGTGGCTGGAAGAAAACGGGTATCTCTGCTTTACCGGAGAAAAAAGAGCGTCCATCGCGGATGCCGACCCGGCCCGAACCCGGGCGTTCTGCCTCGACCCGGGCAGGATTTACATCAACGTGAAGCGACGGTTTCCGCAGGGGTCGGTTGCCCCCGGCAAGCCCTGTGAAGCCCTGGTGCAAGAGCTGGTCGAGGGCCTGAGCGGGATCACCTGGACCCCGGAAGGGTCCGGCGGTTCGGAAAAGATCATCCGCCGCGTTTGCCGAAAGGAAGAACTGTTCAGCGGCCCGTTCCTGACCAGCGCTCCGGATCTGGTCCTCCTGGCCGAACCGGAAACCAACCTGAAGGGGGCTACGCAGAAGACGCAGATCTTCGACACCGAGGGCCCGTTCACCGGGATGCACACCCAGGACGACGCCTTCTTCCTCTCAGACACCCCCGCGGCTGAGATCAACGACCTGCATATCCTGGACGTGCCTCAGACCGCCCTGACCCTGCTGGGAAGCCCCTCAGCCGAAAGCATCGAAGGGCGACCGGTTCTCGCGTCTCCGCGCGCCTGACATGACGGACAGGTACCGGCACGGGAGGCGGAGATCCAGGGTCCATCGATCAGCTGAGAAGGGGGGCACGGTGCACCCCACCCGCAGCCATCGGAACCGGTCCACCGGTTGACCCGGGAGTCTTCCTCCCCTATACTTTTTTCGGAACAAGCGTTTTTCTCTTCATGCCGAACCTTCCGGTGATCCACAGCGGCGGCCCGGGGGCGGTTCGGCCATCTCCGTGTAGAAAGGATCCCGGGAAAATGAGCAAAGAACGGGCGGATCTGGATTGGTCGAACCTGACGTTCGCCTACCAGACGACCGACGGCAACGTCCGGTATACATGGCGCGACGGCCGCTGGGATGCGGGCGTGCTCACCGCAGATGAGCAGATCCCCATGCACATGGCGGCCACATGTCTTCACTACGGGCAGGAGTGCTTCGAAGGGCTCAAGGCGTTCGAACAGAAGAACGGCGACGTGGTGGTGTTCCGCGTGGAGGAGAACGCGGCGCGCCTCGCCCGGTCCTGCCGCAAGATCTTCATGCAACCCCCGCCGGAAGAGCTTTTCATCGAGGCCGTGTTCCGCGCGGTGAACGCCAACCGGCGGTTCGTGCCGCCTTACGGAACCGGGGCCTCTCTCTATATTCGTCCCCTGGTCATCGGTACCGGACCCCAGATCGGGGTCAAGCCGGCGGAAGAGTACCTGTTCCTGGTGTTCGTCACACCGGTGGGCCCTTATTTCCGGCACGGTTTCCGGCCGGTGGACCTGGTGGTGGAAGAGGAGTTCGACCGGGCCGCACCCAACGGGGTGGGCGATGTGAAGGTGGGTGGCAATTACGCGGCGGGGCTCCGAGCCAGTGCCCGGGCCCGGGAGCGCGGGTTCACCGATGTGCTCTACCTCGATGCCAGGGAGAAGAAGTATATCGACGAATCGGGTCCCGCGAATTTTTTCGGAATCACGCAGGACGGTCGCTACATCACGCCCCGAAGCGACTCCATCCTTCATTCGATCACCAATAAATCGGTGCTCACGCTGGCCGAGGAGATCGGCCTGACGACGGAAGAACGGAAAGTCCAGGTGGAGGAACTGTCCACATTCATGGAGGCCGGCTGTTGCGGCACCGCCGCGGTGATCACGCCGGTAGGTTCCATTACCTGGGGAGAACGAAAAATCGTTTTTTGCGAGAACGGAAGCGCCGGAAAACACTGCACCGAACTCTACAACAGGCTCATCGGAATCCAGTTGGGCGAGTGCCCGGATCCGTATGGGTGGACCCGCGTCGTTCCGGAAGGCTAGTCGAGACGCCGCTGCATCCCCAATGT
>CAYTRL010000296.1:0-7495 GCA_964439795.1 uncultured Thermodesulfobacteriota bacterium | reverse complement strand
TCAAATACCTGGCGGGCCATGTCGATCTCGGTCTCTTCCACTGCGCCCGAAAGGCTGATCCCGGCGTTGTTCACCAGCACGTCGATCCGCCCGCTGACGTCGAGAACCTGCTGGATCGCGGATGTGACGGACCCATCGTCGCTCACATCCATTTTCAGGGTCCGAAAGGGAAGGTCGGGGCCTTCCCCCTCCCAGGACCGTGCCGCGCCGTAGACGTCGTGCCCCCGCCCGGCCAGTTCCACCGCCAGGGCCCGGCCGATGCCCCGGGTGGCACCGGATACCAGTACCGTCCTGCTTGCTTTCATGGTGTCGCCTTCCCGCTAGAGCTTGATCAACTCGATATACAGGTTCCCCAGTTCCGTTTCCGTGTCCAGGTACACGGTACCGATCCCGTCGGGGTGCGCGGTCTCCTGTACGACTTTTCCACCGGCCTTGCGCCACGGCTCCAAGGCGCTCTGCAGGTCGTCCACGTAGATCCCCAGGTGATGAAGTCCCGGACCGTTTTTCAGGAGAAACTCCTTGACGATGTGGTCGCCCTCCACGATCTCCATCAGTTCCAGGTCGGTCTCTCCCAGCTTGGCCATGCCGATACGGGTCACGAACTCCACCTCTTTGCCTCGTAAATACGCCCGTGCACGCGGCATCTCCAGCGTGATGAACTCCAGGCCGAAGCTTTGGTTCAGGAATTGGACGGCGGCGTCCACGTCCCGCACGGCGATGCCGATCTGGTCGAAACGGGTCAGCTTCAAAACAGGGTCGGTTTTCATCTTCTCCTCCGGTGACGGATCCGGTTTCATGTAGGGAAAGGCGTCCTCTTCGGACGCCTCCATGTGTGCGACTTCTACTGAAACCCCCTTGCATTGTCAAACGCACATGACGTCTTTCCGGAGGGGAATCCCGTTACAACGGGTTTCAATTCCCATGAAGGTTTTAATGTCACGGACCTGTTTCCAGGGAATGACAAATCCGCGTTGTTTCTGTTACAGTGCGGGAAGCCAAAGGACGTAATGCTGTTGTCATGCCTGGAATGACAGATCAACGTCTGTTGCGCGTTGGTCGACCGCCTTGTCCGCTGGTACGACGGGCGAGACGCGCTTTTTCGATCCCCTCGAATTCCGGAATCCGCCTGGATGAACTTATACGAACGGAGGATCACGATGAAAACAGGGACGGTTCGCTTCTTCTTCACCACCGCTCTCGTGAGCATGCTGCTCCTGGAGGGCTGCTCGCTGCCCCACCGGATGACGTCCAAGGAAGATGTTGTGTCCCGGGAATGGAACGATCAAACGATGGAAAAACGGGTTCTCATCGCCTCACGCAGCAGCGATTTCAAGGAAGAGGTGGTGGAAAGGATTGAAGAGGGGTTGCGGGATGATGATCGGTTGTATGTGAAGGTCATCGGTGTGGAGGACCTGGAACAGGAAGACGTGGCGCCGTACCAGGCCGTGGTCCTGGTCAACACATGCATCGCCTGGAAGATGGACCCAAAAATCGAGGCGTTCCTGGAGAATCAGGAGAATACCGACTGTATGATCGTTCTCACCACGTCCGGCAACGGGGAGTGGATGCCCAGGAAGAACGAGATGGAGTTCGACGCGGTCACCTCGGCGTCGGAAGAGTACGATCCACAGGCCGTAGCGAACCAGGTCGTGGAAAAGGTGAAGCGCCTTCTTCGGGAGCCCCCTGCAAACTGATCTTTCCCGGAAAAGGCCGTGCGCGGTAACCGCCGAGACAGCGCCCCGGGAATGATCCGGTCCCGGCAGCTTTCAGCGCCCCCCTGGAGCACACCCCAGGGGGGCGCTTTCCGTCTTGTGCCCTTTCAGCCTCGGAGGACCATCGTCTAAGGTTTTCCCGCGGGGAACGGCTCTGACCCACAGCGTGAAGTGGATGTTTTCAGGCATTTTCCGTATACTATTTTGTATACCATTTAATCCGACAGGTATGCTTCTATAACGCTGGAGACCACGTGATGCACCGTCATCTTCGCTTATTCCTCCTGTCGATTGTCTTTGCGGGTCTCCTCTTCCTGACGGGATGCCCGCAAACGACGGAAGACACCCGGGCCCTGGTTCTGGTCAATTCAAACAGTCCCTCCTACAGTGGTTTTCTTACTCGAACCGCTCCCTATCTGGACAACTTCGGGGTTCCCTACGCCGTCCTGGACCTGGCAACCGGGGAGGTGACCAACGAGGTGGAGGCCTTTGCTGTGATCCTGGTGGGTCATGTGGATTTGGATCCGGATGGGATCGATCTGGCCGTTTCGGAACAAGAGGCGATCTCCGAGGCGGTTCGAAACGGCGTCGGACTGGTCAATTTCGACAACCGCTTGACCGATGCGGGGGGGGCGCCCCGATACGCGTTTGTGCAGGACCTCTTCGAGTTTGAATACGGGCAACCCACCGCCGGTTCCGGTGTGGACTTGCTTCCGGAAGGAACCCACTTTCTCCCGTGTTGGGATGACGCCCATCAGGACCCGGTCCTGTCCACCACCACGGATGCCTCGGAACTGATCGGAACGGACGGACAGTGGACCGAATTTCTCTACGAAACCGGAGGACGGCCCTTCCCGTCGATCTTTGCCGGGGTGGATGAAGCGGGGTACGGTCTCCCGGTCATGCGTTTCTACGCCGGAGGCATCGAAAACGGAACATACGAGATCCGCGCCAACCTCTACAGGTCAGGTGCCGGGCACGAACTGCGCTACTACTACGGATTCACGGAAGAGGAGCCCACGTCACAATTCGTGGATGCCGTGGGGGGATCCGTGGGGCCCTACCAGCACGTGGAATACCGTCTTGGGTCGGTGGAGATCTCCGACGGCACCTTTGATCTGTTCGTGCAGGATGCGGATCTCCTGAGCGGGACCTATCCGTTTTTCGGCTGGGCCTGGATTTCTCTGGTGCCCGTGGGGGCCGTGGGCCCGGAGGCACACTACATCACGGCCCGGCACACGTCCGGCGAGCGTATCGTGACCGGGGAGATGTCCCTGGCCGGGATCTCCTCCTGCGGGGCCCTGGACGCCGACGTGCCGGCCACCACAGGCAATCAGCCGTTCCTTGTCGCCGTACGCGCCGGGGAAGGGCGGGCCGTGCAGTGGGGAAGCATCGACTGGATGTCTCATGAGGTCAAGGGGCCCGTGGCAGGCCTGGACGACCTGCTGTGGCGAAGCCTGGTGTGGGCGGCCCGCAAGCCGTTCGTCATGCAGTGCATGCCTCCCTACGTGGTCATGCGCGTGGACGACGCATCCGGACCGTTCTGGTGGGTGGAGACAGCCGGAGCGTACGGTCTGACGCCGTGGGCGGGCGTGTTCCTGCACGACATGGACGAAGAGGAATCCACTCACCTTTCCGCCCTGGTGGCGGAGGGGCGGGCAACGGTCTCGGTGCACGCGAACACCTCCAACGACTTTTTCTACTACGACCACGCTGCAGCCGGGAACCGTCCCGACGAGGCGGTGGTAGCGTCCTTTGAAGAAGCTACCCTGTGGCACCAGGAATACGGGATCCCGGTATCCTCTTTTGTCTTACCGCACTACTATGAGTTCGGAACCAACGTGTTTCAGGGGCTGGCCGACTGGGGGGTGGAGTTTGTGGGAACCCACATGGAACCGGCCGCCCCCTACGTGACCGGCACGCCCTGGCTCACCGCAGGGCCGTACAGGCTTCACGGGACACCGCTGAGCTGCCGGGAGGTCCGGCCGGTGTATTACGCGGATTTCATCGACATTCCGGGCCACCCGGAGTTCGAGGGAAGGTTCTTCAATTGTGTCACCGAAATACGGGACGATGCGGGGTATGAATGGTATCCGAACAGCAACGTGGAGGAGAGTATCGGCCGCGGGGTCCGGCAGGTCTCGCGGGCCCTGGACAGCAAGGTCCTGGCCGCGCTTTTTACCCACGAACAGCATATTCAGCCGATTGCATCTGAAGATTGGGAAAGCATCCTCGACGGGGTGGTCAGCGACCTGGAGCCTCTCGGTCCGATCTACGTGTCGCTGGATTACGCCGTTAAAGTTCAGCGTGCCCTGGTCACCTCCGCCGTTGAATCTTCCGGGTATCATCCCCTGATCCGGCGGCTTGACGTGTCCCTCAGCGGCGAAACCGACCTGGAGACATCGGTCACGGTGTTCCTCGACTCCGGAGACGGGGCAGGGATCCTGGAAACGGTGGTTCCGGTTCCGGTTTTTCAGGGAACCGCGGAAATCAAGGTCAAGCTGCCCTGATGATCACGGTGCCACCACGACCCGGAGGTGCTCGTAGCTGAACGCGGTCCCGGTTTCGTTGAAGACCTTCACAACGCGCAGGTTCTTGACCCCCAGGTGGATCGCCGCGGTCACATACAGTTCGTACTGTCCGTCGGGCCGGTCCTCGGTCCAGTCCACGTGGTAGTGTCCCGCCATGTCCGCGTACACGTGATCCCCATGAACGGCCGTGAAGGCCTCGATGGTGTCCACCTCATCCGTGCTGAACGAGGCCACCTCCACATCCGGTATGATCGGGGTCACGTGCATGGGGTGGTGGGAGAGCATGACGATGTTCTCTTGGGACTCTTTTTGGCAGGTCTCGATGTCGTTTGTGAAAAAGGGCCAGGTGCCGCCGCTGAAGTCATGCAGGTCCGCCTGTTCGCCTTCCCAGCCGGTCCCGCCCCGGGTCGCCCAGTCGGCCGCCGTGAAGTGCAGGCCCTGGTAGTCGAACGAGAAGTTCTGAAACCAGCTGTCTTTTTCCCATTCCGGGTTCCAGACCGGCGTGGGCTCCTTGCTCCATCCCTCCAGGATCCCGGCCAGGGCGGCGTACTGAGGGGCAAAGGTGGTGTCGAACAGTTCCTCGTCACCGTGGGTCTCGTTGTCCCCGATGAGCGGGACATAGGGGATCGTCAGCCCGTCCAGAATGTCCTTGGCCGTGGCCAGCCCGCTTCCCCCGCCCAGGTCCCCCACCACCACGATCAGTTCCAGCCGGTATATATCCTGGTCCTTGTTCGTGTTGATCCAGTCCACAACGGCGGCAAGCTTGACCGCGTTTTCCGAGGTCGGGCCCCCGTACACGTGGGGATCGGCGATGACCCCGAATGAGAACAGGGGCGTCTCGGCAGGTGGACATCCCGTGAGGAGCAGGGCAGGGATGATCAGCGCGAGACAGAAGGTAAAGGGGTTGAGCCGTCCGGTTTTCTTCATCGGCAGGGTCCTCCGTAAGATGTTGGAAAAAAGTCTATTAAATATAATATAACAAAGGTGATCCTCGTGCAAAACAATTGATGACAGGGGTTGCCGGAGAGATTTATCCAGCATGCACCTTAATGGCCCATTGACACATAGCAAGAAATATGATAATCGTAACACTAAATGAACTATTCGATTAATTGAGTAGCACATAATCCCCGATAAAAATACTGCAACCCCTTCCGGTGAAAAAGGAAAACTGCTGTTTGTCGAATGCGCAACGGCTGTGGTAAGCGTAAGAGCCTCTGGAAACTTTTTTAACAAAAAGGATGGACGAGATGCGAAAAAATTTCTTGCCGGTCTGTATTGCCATTCTTCTTCTCTGGGGGGTGGGGATGCCTGGAAACCCCTCCCATGCCCTGGATACCCTGGAGCCGTTCGATATCGGGCTGAGCGACTTCGAGGCCTATGCCGCCTTCGTCGGGGCCGGCAAACCGGAACCGGAACGGGGCATCAGCGCAGATACGCTGCTGGGCATCGGGATCACCAAGCGGTTTTCCGGGCAGGTGTACGGGGGAGGGGAGAGCAACCAGAAGTTCACCGAGGGGTCCGGGTTTTTCGGCTTCGGCGTGTTCGGAACCCCGGTGGACACGGATCACTTCGACATGGACATCGGTATGAATATCACGATTGGAGGGCTTGGGACCGGTGAGCCGGGCCCGGCGGATCACTTCCAGGCCCAGTTCACCTTTACGCCTTATGTGGAACTGAACCTGGACAGCGACCCGGAGATGAACGGGTACGGTCTGTTTCTCGTGGTGGAGGAGACACTGGGCGGACGGGACGAGTCCCGTTTCAACGATCTGAACGAAGAGATCCGTGATTTTACGCTCACGCCGGGAACCGCCCTGCTTTTGGCGGGCTACTACAGGGTGGCCGAGATCCACGAACTGCTCCTGGGGTACGAGATGGCCTTTGATTACGACGCCCCTGAGGGAGAGAAAACTGTGGATGTGGGGGGGATCGCGCTGGGGTACAACGTCATCCTCACCGACGCCGTTGAGCTGATCACCGAGGTGTACTTCGACATCCCCCAGCCTGGAGAGTATTTCGGGGTGGATTTCATGGTGGGGTTCATCGCCACCCTGCCGTCCCTGGTCCCCTGAATCAGTGCCACAAGAAAAGGAGAGGAAACAGGATGAAACGAACCGCATATGTCGGCTGGATATTGGGCTGTTTTTTCGCGATGAACGCTCCTGCGAAGGCGCACTTCGGCATGTTGATCCCTTCCGACCCCATGGTCATGCAGGGGGAAGACAGGGCCGTGAATCTGCAGATCTCCTTTTCCCACCCGTTCGAGATGGTGGGCATGGAGATGGAAAAGCCCCGGGCGTTCGGGATGGCGGCACAGGGGAAGAAGACGGATCTTCTGAAAGGGTTGAAGGCAACCCGGGTGATGGGGCGCAAGGCGTGGCAGGAGGGGTTCCGGGTGCAGCGGCCCGGGGTCTACACGTTCTACATGGAACCTGAGCCCTACTGGGAACCCGCAGAGGACTGCTTTATCGTTCATTACACCAAGACCGCCGTGGCAGCCTTCGGTGACGACGAGGGCTGGGACCGCGAGATAGGACTGAAAACAGAGATCGTACCGCTTACCCGGCCTTACGGGCTCCATGCAGGGAACGTGTTCCAGGGGATCGTGAAAAAGGACGGCAAACCGGTGCCCTTCGCCGAGGTGGAGGTGGAGTATTTCAACCAGGACGGCAAGCGCCGGGCCCCTACCGATTTCATGGTCACCCAGCCCCTCAAGGCGGACCCCAACGGGGTGTTCATCTATGCCGCCCCATGGCCGGGCTGGTGGGGGTTCGCGGCCCTGACCAGCGCGGAGTATACGTTGAAGCTCGACGGGAAGGATAAAGAGGTGGAGCTGGGTGCGGTCCTCTGGGTGCACTTCGAAGACACCGGGGGCCGGTAACGGCCCAGCAGGTGAGAAATTGTGACCTTTGAGAAAATCGGCTTTATCAATGAGGGAAGGGCTGGATGAAGTCGATATCCGCTGTCCGTTGCAGGCGTGCTGCTTCCGGCGGCAACGTGTTGGTTCGATCCGCATACAAGGTGTCCAAGGGGATGAGGAGAGTATGATGACAACGTCTTGCATTCCAATCGGCTCCAGGAGGGGGCGGGATTTCGCCGCTTGCTTGATCTGTTGCTTGATGGTTCTGCTGGTCCCGGCAGCCTCATTTGCACACAAGGGCACGGTCTTCGCCTGGGTGGAGGGAGACCGGGTCCACACGGAGAGCAAGTTCAGCCGGGGGAGGATGGTGAACCAGGGCAGGATCG
>CAYTRL010000295.1:0-7504 GCA_964439795.1 uncultured Thermodesulfobacteriota bacterium | reverse complement strand
GCCGGACATCAGCCATCCGGGGGAGACAGCGACGAAACACCCCCCCCACGAACCCGGCCACAGCCCCCACCAGCAATGCCCAGAAAAGCAGGCTCAGGTTCCCCTTGATATTCCGATCCCGATGAATATCCACACAGGATGAAAAAGAATCCATCACTTCCTCCGCAGGATGATCCGCTTTTCCCATCCCACCTTATCGGCAGATATGCCGCCCGACTTACCATTCCGCTGAACCGTCGGAGACCGCGTGGTTCCGCATCCTGGTTTCCTGTCATATAGGTGCTGTTCAACAACTGTCAACCGGTGCCGCCGGTGTCCCGTCCCGGGGACTGCTTCCCTGCACCGTGTGCGCTGTAAAAAGGCGCCCGGGGGAGCACTCCCCTGAACGTCAGTCCCGGCCCGGGGGATCGTTGACCCCCGGGGGATCGGGGAATAAGCTTGAGGATATTCCACGGCACAAAAATGAACGCGGGGCCTTTTGTCCGGCAATATGAGGAGACGGATCATTACCGGATCTACCGGGAGTTCCTGACGGATCCGGAGAGGTACCTGGCCGCCAGGTAGGCGCTTTCATCCCCTTCAAGGGTTCAGGGCGCTCCAGCCCACCTCGTACATCCCGGGCAGGGAGACCGGGAGGCGGCCCTCGGGTCTTACCTGCCCGAACAGGGCCCGTGCGGCCGACTCCAGGGCCAGGTCGCGGTTGCTGTAGGTCACCAGGCAGGTGGCGGCATCCGGGAACGCCATGAGATCATAAGGCATGCCCACAACCATCAAAACGGCGGGGATGTCCAGGGCCAGAAGCCTCTGGACCAGTTCCTTCTGTCCTTCGTAGTAGAGAGCATTGTAGGTGCCGATGACCAGCACGTCCGCCCCGGAGGACTCCGCCTCGGCCACCAGCACCGAGATCCGGGAGGAAAACGGGTCCACGTCGAACGTACTGCCCGTGGCGGTGGGCTGCACGATGCGGACGGCGTCCAGCAGCGTGGACCTCCCGATGGTGGGCCAGGCCGCCCCGGGATACATCTGGCTGAGCAGGGCCCCCGGGCAGACCACGTGAACCCGTGTTCCCTCACCAGGCTGGAGGGGCCAAAGGCCCTCCTCGTTTCGGAGCAGGGTCATCGCCTTGCCGTGCAGCTCTTCCGAGACCCGGATCTGTTCCGGGTTGTCGACCCTTTCAGGAACCTTTTTCTCGTCCACCAGCGGATCGGAAAAGAGACAGCTGCGGAACTTCGTCCGCAGGATCCGTTTTACCGACTCGTGGATCGTCTCAGGGGAAAGCCTTCCCTCGGCGATCGCCACAAGAACCGCATCCATCCGGCCCGCTACGTCGGTCGCCCATTGCAGGTTCCCCGGCGCCACCCCGAAGGGGGGCTCCCCGTTGGCCGCCACGTCCAAAACCAGATCCGACCCCGCCCGGATGGAGAGGACGTCGGGATGCTCGTCCACCTCGGTCATGGTCAAGGACCCCATGTTCATGTCGTCGGTCACGACCAGGCCCCTGTACCCCAGTTCGTCCCGGAGCAGGTCGGTGAAGATGCGCCGGCTGTAGGTGCTGGGAAGGTCGTCTTCCCAGGCGGTGAAGACCGCGTGGGTGGTCATGAACAGCTCCGCCCCGGCCCGGATCGCCTCGATGAACGGGGGAAGATACTTTTCCCTGATGGTCTGCTCATCGTCCCGGTTCACGGGCAGGACGAAGTGCTCGTCGCCGGGGGCGGTGGAGTGGCTCGGGAAGTGCTTGGCCGTGGCCAGGACCCGGTGTTCCTGCAGGCCCCGGACCGCCTGCGCGGCGTGCCGGGTCACCAGGTCCGATGGCTGGCCGAAACATCGCGTGTACATGGAGGTTTCTTCATGAGAGTACATGAGGCCCAGGACCGGCGAGAACGTGATGTTGATGCCGATGGCCCGCAGCTGGGCCCCCATGATTCCATAAGAGAGGTAGGTACTGTTCTCGTCGAAGGTGGCGCCCAGCCCCATGTTTCCCGGTTGATCCGTACCCCCGGTGATCCGGCTCAGGGCCTGGGGGATCCCCCCTTCCTGGTCACAGGCGATGAAAAGGGGCACCGGGAACCCCTGCTCCAGGGCCATGGACTGGAGCTTGTTCGTGTTGGCGGCCGTGACCTCCGGGGCGTCCACGGCCAGGCCCGTCACCGGCTGGAGAAACACCCCGCCCACTTCCAGGTCCTGGATCAGGGACCGGGTCTCCTCCTGTTCCCAGAGCAGCATGGAAACGCCCACGATGTACATTTGCGCCACTTTCTGCCGGAGGGTCATGCTCTCCAGGAGGCTCTCCACTGCGTCCTCGTCCACATCGCACCAGGGATATGAATAGGAAGCTGCGGGGGAAGCCTGACCCCCGGCGGGTCCAGAACTCTCTGAGCCGCATGCGGCGGCCCAAAGCGGAGCCATGGCAAGCAGGATCCAGCACCATCGGATAATTCCACGGTGGGTCAACATGCGGAATCCAGGGAAACGCCCCCGGGCAAGGCCCGGGCGACCTGCGGTCCCGGCACGCCCGGAAACGGTAAAGCGATCCATGTCCATATCCATTTACCCCCTTTGCGTTCCCTGTCTCTCCTCAACCCCTTCTATTCTATTTATCAGAACCCCCTTGATCAAATCACGTTCAGGCGGCAGGTGACGGAGGAACCTCCTCCGGGCGCCCCGAAGGCCACGAGACCGGTACGGGTGAAAACATTAAAGAAAAACAGCCGAATCATCCGATCAATAAGGAGACGGAGGCTTATCCGGAAAACGGACTGTAACCGGGGTTCGGCCGCTGTGCGGAAAAAACAAGGCCGGCGGCGCTCCACATGGACCTGAACATCGATCAAGGACGCGCAATGGATCCGCTGAATATCCTTCTGCTGGATGACGATTCCGAGACCCTGGGTTACTTTATGGAGCGGTTCCGCCGGGAGGAAGACAAGGTGGACTGCTGCCCGGACCCGGCCGACATGGCCCGATATCTTTCCCGATCCGTCCCGGACGTACTCATCCTCTGCGACGAATGGTCCCAGGACGCCATGGCACTGCTGGAGCTTCTCAAACAGGAATGGGAGGACCTTCCCGTCATCCTGGTGAGCGGCGCACCTTCGGTCCCCCGCGCGGTGGAGGCGATGAAAAAGGGGGCGCGGGACTTCTTCGTCAGGCCCCTGGAGAACAGCGGGATCGACAAGGTCGTCCTGCAGGCGGCCAAGGAGTCCAGGCTCCTGAGAAAGGTAAACCAGGTCCAGAAGCTTTACGAACGGCAGGGACAGTGTGAGGGGATCGTAGGGGTCAGCTATCCCATGCAGCGGATCTACCGGATGATCGAGTCGGTGGCCGCCAGCGACGCCACCGTGCTCATCACCGGAGAGAGCGGGGTGGGCAAGGAGCTGGTGGCCCAGGCGATCCACCAAAAAAGCGCCCGGAGCGAACACCCGTTCGTGGAAGTCAACTGCGCGAGCATCCCCAGGGACCTGCTGGAAAGCGAGCTGTTCGGACACGAGAAGGGCGCCTTCACCGGGGCCACGCGGAAGCACACGGGATGTTGCGAGGCCGCCCGCCGGGGCACCCTCTTCCTGGACGAGATCTGCGAGATGGGGGCGGAACTCCAGGCCAAGCTGCTGCGATTTCTCCAGGAAAAAACGTTCCGGCCCCTTGGAAGCGACCGGGCGGTGGAAGTGGATACCCGGGTGCTGTGCGCCACGAACCGGGACCCGATGCTGGAGGTCCAGGCGGGAAGGTTCCGGGAGGACCTGTACTACCGCATCTCGGTGATCCCTTTGGAGGTCCCCCCCCTTCGGGAGCGTATCGAGGACATCCCCATCCTGGCCATGAAGTTCCTGGAGGAGTTTTCACCCAGGTACGACAAATATTTCTTCGACTTTTCCGCCGGGGCCATGGAACTGCTCACGGCCTACCCCTGGCCCGGGAACGTTCGGGAGTTGAAGAACACGGTGGAACAGATCGTTGCCCTGAACATGGGCTCCCAGGTCATCGAACGGTTCCTTCCGGAGCGGATCCGAAAGGGCGCCACGTCCCCCAAGGTCGTTTACCTCAACCCGGAAGTCCCGTCCGTGGACGGTCCTCGAAAAATCGTCCAGCTCCAGGAGTTGGAAAAGCACGCGATCCTGCAGGCGGTAAAGGCCTGCCAGGGCAACATCCGGGAGGCGGCCCGCCGCCTGGGGCTGGGGCAGGCCACCCTGTACCGGAAGATCAAGAAGTACGACAACCAGACCGCCGTGGATGCCCTCACCGCCGAGCAGGGCCGAAACTGACCCCCCCTCTTTCTCGTCTCCGGCACCTCCCGGTCCACCACGTTGATGAGCGAAAGGTTCGGCATTCGGAAGCCTCCCGGGTTCCGGTTCAAGAATAACGAAGATCGGGCCGAAAGAAATAGAAAACCGGCCGGCCGTCCCGAGGAAGGCGGTTTTCCTCAAACCTTTATGTCTCAGTGCTTGCCTTTGCCATGGCTCTCTGGAAATCGATCCTGCTGACCCTGCTGGCCGCCTGTCTCCAGATCCTGATCTTCCCGAACTTCGGCTTCGCCTTTCTGGCCTGGATCCTGATCGTCCCCCTTCTGGCCGTGTTCGACTCCCGGGGCCCCGGGTCCTCTTTTCTCCTGGGCGGCCTGTTCGGGTTCATCATGGCGCTGGGGATCACCTACTGGCTCTACTACTCCGTGGTGCAATACTTCGGGGTGTCCTCCCACATCGGCCTCACCTTCCTGGTGGTGGTACACCTGTTCTACACGGCCCTATACACGGGGCTGTTCGGCGCCCTGGTAAGCTTCACCCGGCCCCTGGTCCGGGGTCCCGCGGGCGTGCTGCTCGTTCCCTGTTTCTGGATCACCTGCGAGATCCTCCGGGCGAACTGGCTGTCGGAAAATGCCTGGGGTCTTCTGGGATACTCCCAATACCGATGGCTGCCGCTCATCCAGGTTGCGGACCTGACCGGGGTCTACGGAATCTCGTTCGTGGTGGTGATGGTGAACGTGGCCCTGTACCGATGCCTCAAGCAGTTCGTCCACCGGAAGTCCCGCCCGGAAGCCGCCTCATGGACCCTCCGGGACTGGGGAACCACGGTGGGGGTGCCGGTCCTGATCCTGGGCGCCGTGCTCCTGTACGGCTTCCCGCGCCTGGACAGGTACCAAGGCCTGTCAAGGGGGCAACCGGGAATCCGCGCGGCGGTGATCCAGGGGAACATCAAGCGGGACTACCGCTGGAAATCGATCTACTACGGTAAGAACCTGACCAAGTACCTGAAGATGAGCCGACGCCCGGAAGCCCGGGACGTGGATCTACTCGTGTGGCCGGAAAACGCAGTGAACTTCCACCCGGACCGGGAGTCCCTGTTTCTCGGCCTGATCCGCAAGAGTATTGCCAAACCGGACCGCCCCCTCTTGACCGGGGCCCCCCATCTGAACATGGGACCCGGGAAACGGAAAAAATTCTTCAACGCCTCCTACCTGATCACCGGGGTGGGAATCCAGGGGATGTACAAGAAGATCCATCTCATGCTGTTTTCCGAACGGAAACCCTGGTGGGTGAAAAAGTATTTCGGGGCCCCCGGCGAGGCCCCTGCCTCTTTCTTCCCCGGCAAGGAACACACCGTCTTTTCCCTTCCGGAATTCTCGTTCTCCACCCCGATCTGCATAGAGATGGCCTACCCGGAACTGATCCGGTCATTCGTGGACAACGGGGCGGAACTCCTGGTGAACATCTCCAACGACTCCTGGTTCGGACCCGGCGCCGGCACGTACCAGCACCTCATCTTCTCCACGATCCGGGCCGTGGAAAACCGCCGCTTCGTGCTGCGCGCGGCCAACACCGGGATCTCGGCCGTCATCTCCCCCGCCGGAGAGATCCTGGACCGGACGGCCCTGAACGAAGACGCCGTACTCGTTGCGGATGTGGTCCCCCTGAAGGACCGGACCTTCTACACCCGGTGGGGGGATCTGTTCGCAGTGCTGTGCAGCCTGGTCACCCTGTGCTCCGTGCTGGGCTGCCTGCTCTACCCCCAGCTCTCCTCCCCCCGCTACTTCACCCAGCGGTTCCGCTGAACCGGCAGTGAAGCGCCGGAAGATCCCCACAAGAAGCCTTCTGAATCGGGCATGGAATCGATCCGCCATCCGTTTCCGTACGCGTTTCAAATCGAGGATTTTCTCAAATTGAAAACCAGTTTGAGAGAGATTCCCCCGGAGAAGCAACCCTCCAGGGGGCCCCCAGAACAGATTCATCCACAAATTGTCCTTTGATTTCAGGCCGTTGAGAAGACACCCCTTGTCTCAAGCCCTGCTGGCACGCCTTTTGAAGGTTCTCACCTTCAAAACAACGGGATTGAAAGAACACTCATATTGGGAAATCGAAACAGAGGAGAGAAAAAATGAAAGCTGCAAAGATCACAACCCTGATGATTGTAGCTTTGGCAGTCATCTTTCTGGCAAGCCCGAAGGTTTGGGCCGGTTGCGGCTGCGACCATCCTACGCCCTGCCCCACTCCGATCACGCCCCCCTTCGCCTCGCCGGGAGACCCCATCACGCTCAAGGACATGGACTTCCTGATTGATGATGCGGGGTATGAGGTGAAGTTCGAAAGGGGTGATGCCGATCACAAGATGGACCTGAAGGAACGGCTGGAGATCAAGATCTGCGACACAATTAAAAAGAAATATGAAACGAAGTTCGAGGACAAGGCGGAAAACCAGCTTGCAACAATCTACGGACAGCTGGAGGCCAATACCTGTGCAGGGGAATTCGACAAGGAGAGGGACTTTACCGGCCCCTTGGACATCAAGGTGAAAGGACACGAGGACAAGAACATTGACGATAAGTACGAGGACCTCCTCGTGTCTCTTGGCAGGCCCCTGAAGCTGGAGGAGGCCGAGGGACACTACATATTCGTGGATTTCCCCATTGCCGTGGACAGTTCCGGTGTCGTCTACATCCCTCTGGACCTCTCCAACATCCAGGCTGCCATGAATTTCGCCGTGTACATCGACAACCTGCCGCTGGATTTCGGAACGAACGATGTCATCATTTACAACAAGGACGGTTTCAACCTGAACCTGTTCACCCTGGACGTGGATGGATTTGAAAAGCAGTGGGGTGACTGGTACGGGGCCCAGGCCGTGGAAACCGCCGACAAGAAAAAGTCCAACTTTCTCACTTACTGGAGGCACGACTTCTACGAGTACCACGCTGCCCATCAACCCGGCGGTTCACACTATGCCCGCACCGAGAACGAGGACGGCCACCTGGTACACCCTGACGGGACCATCCACGTGGATCACGACCGTCTGGTGGTGGCGGTGTCGGGGATGCTCCGGGACAAGGATCACCCTGAAGACCCTGAAAGGATGAAGCAACTCAAGGGCGGAAGGATCCTGAAGGCCGAGATTCACGTTCTCCAACTCAAGACGGATGATCCGGATGCCTTCAAGCACATAACGGACGAACAGATGAAGGCCTTGTCTGTCTACAACCTGGGATCGCCCTACACCCCGGAGTTCTTCCCCATCACCG
>CAYTRL010000294.1:0-7561 GCA_964439795.1 uncultured Thermodesulfobacteriota bacterium | reverse complement strand
GCAAGAAGAAAACCCTCACCGGCTGCGGACCGGGAGATCTCCCGGACGAAATCGGTCAGAAGTTGGAAACGGGAACGGGTCGCATGCTACCGGGCACCGGTCGCCATGGTCTCCAGCAGTCCCTGGCAGCGGAAACGCGTTCTCCGGAAACCCTCCCGGATTTCCACGTCCGCGTCGGCAACGGTCTGCCCCCAGTAGGGGGGCACGGCCGTTGCCAGCGGATAGCGGAACGGAACGAACGCCAGGACGTCCCGGGAGACCATCTCGATATCCACGCACAACCCGGGGCGCCGGAACCGCGCGCGGGCTTCCCACGCCATGCTGAGTTCGTCCTGGGCCAGGGGGTCCCGTTGCCGGACCCGGGGCCATCGAACGTGGAGGCCGGTCATGTCCATTGCGGCCATCCGGCAGGTGCCGCCTTTCTGCACAAAGGCGATCCCGCCGCGGGTTCCGCTCCGGGGTCCCGGGATCCATTGAGGCGGACGGGCGGTCCCGGACAGAAGCGTCCAGGGAGCGTGTTCGATGTGCAGCCAGTACCACACCGGAACGAATTCCCCCAGGGAAAAGTTCAGCCTGCCCTGTTCGTGATAGGCCGTGCCCCGTGCATCGATCGGTTTTCCGTCCACCAGAATCCTGCCCGTGAGACGACCCCGGGGCACGAACGGGACGTAGTGAAACCGTTCCCGGACAGAGAGGGATCTGCGCAGCAACATCAGGAAAATATGGGGAAAATGACCTCGGCCCCCTGAAGGGGCCCAGGGGGGGAGTTCCGGCTCGATCACCAGGTCGAAAGAGATGTTTTCGGCCCGGCCCCGGAGCGTGTACCTGCCCAGGCCCGCCGTCCCCCCCGCCGGGTCAAAGTCCACGGAGCATTCGTCTCCGAAATCCGCCTGGAACCTTTTGGTGGAAGCCAGCCGCTGCCCGGGCTGAAAGAACCGTCGTCCCCGGACCGTCTCCCCGCCCGGACTTCTCAGGGCAACCTCCATCATGGGCAGGCCGGGTTCATTGTCCGAGATGCTCCCCTGAAACCGGGGCAGGAAAAAGGTCAGGAAACGGTGTCCGCTCTCGAGCACTGCGTCGAAGTACCACCACTGGAGAAAGGCGTCGGGAGCATAAGCCGCATCCGTCTGCGGCCGGGTCTTCGGGCGGTTCATGAGCAAGCGGGAAAGCATCTCCCCTCCCCGCAGGGTTTCCCCTGCGTCCGCGGGCACGGGTGGAGCGTCCTGTTCCGCAGGACCGGGCCTGTGTTTTCCTGAAGCGGTCCGCTACTCGGCCGAACCCATCTCGGCCCGCTTCTCGATGGCCCGGAGCACCTTGTTCACCGCCTTCTTCACCGAGAGGTTCTTCCAGAACCACGGGGAGAAGCCGCCCGGGTCCCCCATGAGCGTGTAGAAGACCAGGGTTTTGGAGCCGTCGTCCCCATAAGGAACCAGCTTCCAGGAACCCACGTTCTTGACCACGTTGTGCTCCCGGGTGGGGTCCAGGACCCACTGGACGAAATAGGTCCCCTTCTTGCCGTCCAGGGTTTCGTCCTGCGTGAGCTTGATGGTGTAGAACCGGTCCTTGAGCAGGATCAGCCCGAAATCCAGGCGCTGGTGGAGGTAGACCACCTTGCCCTTGCTCCGCTTCGCGTCCACCTCGCTCTCCGCCACGTAGGGGATGTAGTCCTTGTACGTTCCGTAGTCCGTCACGGTCCGGTACACCCGGTCCGGGGGGGCGTTGAAGATGGCCACGGCCTGGCCCATGTTCAGCCAGGTGCCCTTCACGTCCTCCATGGAAATCAGGGCGTCCCCCTCCAGGAGTTCCTTCTTCTCGTCCTCCGGCAGGGAGTCCACATAGGAGCCGTCCAGCTTCCGGGTCTTGGCGATCATCCCCCGGATCGCCTTTTCCACTTTACTCTCGGGCGGGGGCAGCTCGTACGCCCCGGACTTGAGCCCCTTGGCGGCGCGTTTGGTGATGGCCTCGTACACGCCGGGGATGGCCACCTCGGTGGACTTGTTCTTGAGGAAGTCCGGGATGCTTCCCCCCGGGTCCGTGATGACGGTGTAAAAGGTCAGGGTCTTCTGGCCGTTCGGGCCGTAGGGTACGAGCTTCCAGGATCCGCTGCTCAGGTACAGGTTGGACTTCTTCTCCGGGTCCAGGGTCCAGGAGTTGTAAAAAGTCCCCGGTTGCCCGTCCACGTTCTCCTCGGTGACGATCTTGAGCCCGAAGTAGCGCTTGGAGACAAAAGGCGCCTTGATTTCGGAGTAGAAGTACACCACGTCCCCGCCCGACCGGGCCTTGTCCACGGTACTCTCCTTGGTGTAGGGCATGCAGTCCTTGTAGTGCTCGAAATCGTTGAGCACCTGGACCACCACCACGGGCGGGTACGGGACGATCCCGATCCCCTTTCCGATCTTCACCGGGCTGCCCGGGATCTCCTGCAGGATGGCCACGATCTTGCCGCTCTCGACCTTGCGCCGGTCCGAAGCGCTCAGCGTTTTCAGGGTCTTTACGCCGTAGTCCCGGCTCTTTGACAGGGCCTTGTCCAGGGCCGCCATGGTGGCCCTGTCCAGCTCCTCGGCCGGGGCCATGCCCGGGGCGGCGAACAGGGCGAGAAGCGCCAGGACGGTAAATGCAGGAAGGGCGAAAACGCGGAGATTCGAAAAAGAAAACATGGAATCCTCCTTCTTGAGCCTGGGGGCGGTGGATGGAATAGGCTTTCTTTTTTGGATCATCGTCCCGGATATCATACGACTTGAGAGGGTGCAGGGGAAGAGGAGTTTCTCCCCCCCCCGAATCCGGGGGGGGAGATGCACGGGAGCAGCAACGTCTCGGTCCATAGGATGCCTTCTCTGTCCCGGGCTGTCGAGCGGGAACAGGGGACCTTGTGTTGACAAGAAGGATGTATGTGCTACTATTCAATGCGGTATATTGTCAAGCAGTCCTGCCGTTTTTCCGGGGAGCCGCGGCAGGAAAATCGTGAGGTCTTGTCTCCCCCGTTGTGGGTTTCTCTCCGGCCCTGTCATGTTTCTCCCTTTCGAGGTCCAACCAACTGTGACGCGCAGAAGAAAGGAACACCCGATGGAAAAACTCCTTGGCCTGTTCGCCATCTCCCTGCTTGTTGGAGCCGCGCCGTTGTCCTGCCCTTCCACCGTGCGGGATGCAGAGACGCTTCAGCCCGTTTCAGGGGCAAAGGTGGTGTACCGGAACGCTAGCGGGCAGATTCAGCAAACCGTCACCGACGCATCCGGACAGTTCGTGTTGACGGCGGAGAAGAACTCCCGCGTGTTCGTCGAAATGCCCGGGTATTTTGCCCGGTCATTCGATGCGGCATCGGTAAAACCCGGGGCCACTCTGGACCTGGACCCGAACCCGGGCGCCGAACCGACGGATACGGATGGCGACGGCCTCACGGATGTGGAGGAAGAATACTACGAAACACTCTCCCATCAGGCGGACACCGACAACGACGGCCTGCCGGATGGATGGGAAGTCCTGGGGCGCCCCATGGAAGACGCGGGACGGTTCTACCTTCCCGTGTTGGGTTCGGATCCTCTGCGGAAAGATGTTTTTCTCGAGATCGATTGGATGGAGGATGAGACCATCAGCGAAAAAGCACTTCCTTCGGCGATCAATCCGATCGTCAGGAAGTTCGCCGCCCATGACATTGCGTTGCATGTGGACTGGGGCCGGCTGACCGGCGACGGCGGGAACGCCGTGCCCCTGGATGACCGGCTCGAGGGGCTCGACGAGATTTATTATGCGATCAAGGATGCCAACTTTGCCGAAGAACGGATGGGCGTGTATCACTATTGTCTTTTTGCCCATCGACTCGGCTCGGACAACGGCCTGGCGGAGGTGGAGGGGGATGATCTTGCTCTGGGCATCGCCAATGCCCGGGACAGCTATTTCGGGGGGAGCCGTGTTTTTGATGCCTTTCTGCAGCAGGGTACGTTGATTCATGAACTGGGCCACAACTTCGTTTTTAGAGATGGGGGGTACCAGTAGATCAACAACAAGCCCAACTACCTGAGCGTCATGAACTACACCATGCAGATCTATTTCTACGACTATTCCAGCCAAAAGTTGCCCGATCTGGACGAAAACGACCTGGATGAAAACACCGGAACCGGTCAGGGGCCCAGGGACTGGAACGAAAACGGCGTCATCGAAGAGCATGTGCGCGCCGACATCAACTACTGGCCGCTCTACGTGCTGTTCGGTGAGGCAGGGGCCCGCTGGGCCCCCGACGGCCAATACGATGTGCTGACCGGATACAACGACTGGGAAAACCTCTGCCTGACGTGTTTCAATGATGATCTGCCCGAAAAAGGAAGCAACCCCAAGGGGCAGGGCAAGCCGCAGGTGGTCCGTTGCGAGGTGCCGTCTGTGGATCCTTTCGAACTGTACGCGGGAGTGGCGCCTGAACGGTAGTCCGATTTTGTCCTGCCGCCGTCATTTCCCGAACCATGTCCTGATGAGCCTTGATCCCCTGCCTGCCGGGGAGGATCCTCCCTTCGCACACCGCCGCCGGCCGGAGCGGGGGGCTTCCTCCCCCGGACCGTCTGAGAGGGCCGGAAAGAGGCCGCGCCCTTCTTGCCGGTCTCCCGGATCCAGCCTGCTTGATTCCTCCGGATTCACGCTCTCTTTCTCTGGAAAAAAGTGTACAATCTTGGCACAAAGCGATTCTGCCGGTGATGTTTGTCATGCGGGGAAAAAAGGAGGCCGCCGTTGTCCGGTGCCGGCGATGTCAAGAGAACACTGGGTCTGCCCGGGGCCACGGGTGTGGGCGTGGGTGCCATTGTGGGCGGGGGGATCCTGGTGCTGGCCGGTGTGGGCTTTGCCAAGACCGGGCCCGGGCTCCTGGCGGCCTTTGTCCTGAACGGCTTCATCGCCTTCCTGACGGCCTTGAGCTTCGCGGAGATGTCCAGCGCTTTCCCCGAGTCCGGGGGCACCTACACCTTCGCCAAGAAGGTCCTGTCCGTGCAGGCGGCGTTCGGCGTGGGTTGGGTGGTGTGGTTCGCCTCCATCGCAGCAGCGGTGCTGTACGCCGTGGGTTTCGCTTCTTATGCCGTTCTGGGTCTGGAAAAGATCTGCGGGATGATGTGGCCCGCCGCACCGGCGTGGATCGCCGGGCCCGCCATGGAAAAGGTCCTGGCCTTGGGGGTCGTGATCCTGTTCACGGCACGCCTCACGCGGAAGAGTTCCGGGGGCGGGCAGTGGGCCACGGTGGGAAAACTGGTGGTGTTTGCCGTGCTGATCGCCGGGGGGTTCTGGGTCTTGAAGGGCCGGCCCGCCGAGGAGGTGGCCGGGCAGCTCACGCCGTTTTTTCCCAGGGGACCGGTGGGGCTCCTGGAGGCCATGGGGTTCACCTTCATCGCCCTGCAGGGGTTCGACATCATCGCGGCGCTGGGCGGGGAGGTCCGGGACCCGGAGCGCACCCTCCCCCGTGCCATGCTGATCTCCCTGGGCCTGGCGCTGCTCGTCTACCTGCCGTTCCTGTTCGTCCTGGCCACGGTCGGTGTGGGGCCCGGAGGGTCCCTGCTGGAGATGAGTGCGGACGACCCGGACGCGCTGGTGGCCGTGGCCGTGCAAAACTTCCTGGGCCCCGGGGGGTTCTGGCTGGTGGTGGCCGCGGCCATCCTGTCCACCCTGTCGGCGCTTTACGCCAACCTGCTTGCCTCGTCCCGGGTGGCCATGGCCATGGCCCGGGACCGTACGCTTCCCAGCTTTTTGGGGTCGGTGCATGAACCCAGCGGCACACCCGTCCGGGCGGTTCTGGCCAGCGCCGGCACGGTGGTGGTCGTCCTGCTCGTGGTTCCCGGCGTGGCCGGGGCCGGGGCCGCGGCGAGCCTCATCTTCCTGCTTTGCTTCGCCCTGGTGCACGGCGCCAGTGTTCTGGCCAGACGAAGAGCCGGTCCCGGGTACACCCCGTTCAGGGTTCCCGGGTTTCCCCTGGTCCAGACGGTGGGGGGGCTGGCCTGCGTGGGGCTGGCGGTGTTCCAGGGGATCGCCGTACCCCGCGCCGGGCTCATCGTGGGCGCGTGGTTGCTGCTGGGGGGGCTCCTCTTCCTGTCCCTGTTCGCCAGAAGGGCGCGGGTGTTCGATGCCTCGGCTCAGGCGCATCAGCCCGACCTGATCCGGCTGCGGGGTATTCGCCCCCTGGTCCTGGTTCCCGTGGCCAACCCGGCCAACGCGGAGGCCAAGGTGGCCGTGGCCAGCGCCCTGGCCCCGCACCGGGTGGGGCGGGTCCTGCTGCTCTCCGTTATGAAGGCTCCCGCGTCCTGGGACCCGGAAACGTCTCCGGCCGGGTTGGCGAAAGCGCAGGAGGTGCTGCGCCAGGCCCTGGCAGCCTCCTTTTCCGGGGGCATGGCTCCGGAGGCGCTCACCACCGTAGCGCATCAGGTCTGGCCGGAGATCGCACGGGTTTCACGGACCTACCAATGCAGAAGCCTGCTGCTGGGTCTGAACGACCTGGCGGACCCTTCCGCCGGCGCGCACCTGGAGGGGCTCATGAGCTCGGTGGACTGTGACGTGGTGGTGTTGCGGGCGCCCCGGGACTGGAGCCTTTCCGGCGTGAGGAGCGTCCTGGTGCCCGTGGGGGGAAAGGGAGGGCATGACCTGCTGCGAGCGCGGCTGATCGGCAGCCTGGTCCGAACCGCCCCCCGGGATGTGACCTTTTTCCGGGTGGTTCCCCTGACCACGTCGATGGAAGACTTTTCACGAACACAGCGCGAACTGGAGATCCTGGCCCGGGACGAGGTGCCGGGACCCTGCCGGGCGGAGGTCCTCCGGAGCCATACCGTACCCGGGGAGATCGTCCGCCTTGCGGAGCAGGCGGACCTGGTGATCCTGGGCCTGCAACGGCATGGACGCCGGAAAAAATCGTTCGGCCAGGTGGCACCCCGGATCGCCGCGGAAACCCGGTGCGGGATCATCATGATCAGCCGGCGCGGATAACGGATCCCCGGACAGGCTGCCGGTCAACGGGTTGGATTCCAGATGGGAAGACCTCGGTTTCTCCTTATAGCTGATCATGACCCCGAAAAAAAATATCTTGCACAACTATTTCCATAATGGTAAATTTCGATATTAGAATGACAATCCGTTTCGACGGCAGAACAGCAAGGCGCCTGTTTCGCCCATAACGGGGTCATCGATGCACTTCATCCATCGCAGGATGGAGAGAAAGGCCGCCGCGAGAGGAGCATCGATACCGCATGAGATATGCGGCGCCGCATGGAACGGCCGTGGTATTTGGGTGAAGGCAAACAAGGAAAGAAGTTGAATGGAACACCCATTGAGCAGGAGAAGAACCATGCTGCGTAGCCAACGATTAACCCTTTGTGTATTGCTAATGGCGATGCTAATTGTTAGTGCCTGCACGTCGCATGAAGACCCCATTCCCGATAACACACTTGAAGACCTGATTGCGTATCATGCGCTCCCGGCCGGCCAGCTTGCCCCTGCAGGGTGTGAGACCTACATAGGCGCTCATCCGATTTATCCAGGAGAATTATTATGCTGCAGTGCACCGGGTGCAGGTTCCGCTCCCGTATGTTCTCCCGGCGACATCCCG
>CAYTRL010000293.1:0-7578 GCA_964439795.1 uncultured Thermodesulfobacteriota bacterium | reverse complement strand
AGAGGAAGTGCTTCACCAGCAGGGGGATGTCCTCTTTCCGTTCCCGGAGCGGGGGCAGGGTGATCGGGACCACACTGATCCGGTAGTACAGGTCCTGTCGAAAGGTCCCTTTGTGCACCTCCTCGCCCAGCTTCCTGTTGGTGGCGGTAACCAGCCGGAAATCCGTTGGGATCGGGCTGTTCCCCCCGACCCGCATCACCGATTTGTCCTCGATGACACGCAGAAGCCTGGGTTGAAGCGCGAACGGAAGTTCCCCGATCTCGTCGAGAAAGATGGTGCCCCCGTCCGCCCGTTCGAAGGCCCCGATCCTCTCCGCCTCGGACCCGGTAAAGGCACCTTTCTTGTGTCCGAAGAACTCGCTCTCAATGAGGTTCACCGGGATGGCGCCGCAGTTGATCACTACCAGGGGTCCTTCGGATCGGTCGCTCAGCTCGTGGATGGCGCGGGCAACGACCTCTTTGCCGGTTCCGGTATCTCCCTGGATAAGAACCGGAACGTTGCTGGCGGAGATCCGCTTGATCAGGGAAAAGGTCTTCTTCATTTCCGGCGTCTGCCCCACGATCCCGATGAAAGGGCTGCCGGTGTCGTGGACCTCGTCGGCCTCCGGCGTGCCGGATCCAGGTTTCCCCTTTTTCCGGCCGGTCGACCGGATGACCGTCACACCCTCCGGAGGGCCGCTTTTCCCCGGGGGGCCTGCTCCGGGAGACCCGGAGTCGAACACCAGCAGGAAATCTCCGATCGTGATGGAACATCGGTCCGTCAGGGCGATCCGATCGATCTTCTTCCCGTTCACAAAGGTTCCGTTGGTGCTCCGATCGATCAGGACGTGTTTTTTCCCTTCACGCTGCACCACGGCGTGAAGTCTCGATACGGTGGGGTCCGCCAGGACAATGTCGTTGTCCTCGCTGCGGCCGATCCGGGTCAGATCCATGTGGAGGGTGTGCTTCCCGTGGAAAGCATCTCTCTGATAGATCTTCAAACCCGGCATGAGGGAGTTACCCCCTTGACCGCCAAGCGGCTTGATAATAGTGTAACGTTATTTTAATGAACTGGAGAGTTCCGGGTCGCTGTTTGACGAAAATAGTTATAAGATCATTCTGAATATCAAATTTAATCTTTAGAGTCAAAGATTTTCCGTTCCATCTTTCCTTTGGATCGGGCACGGTCCGGCCGTGCGTCGGCTCTTTCCGGGCGGCGGGGACCATGCGGGAAAAGAGAAATGTTGAATAAGTCCTTGACAAATACCGTTTTTATTAAATAGATAATAATCGCGGGTGGGATGATTCATGAGGGTCGTTGCCGGATCGGGCAACGCAGCGTGCCGTGTCTCCTCTTCCGGCTCGAGAGAGGTTTCTGCGTCAACGCACCCCCGGGCGGAGGGAACTCCGGGATGCAGGGTTTTCCCGGGGGGATCCTTTCCCGGCAGGGCAACAGGGAAAGCGGTGCGCGACCCTGTTTTATTTGCATGCATCTTTGCAACCGGTCCTTTGCGGCAGGGGGTGGATTTGAACGTTCAGCGTTGATTGCTGAACGCTTACGGTTCCGACGCCCTGACGGCCTGTCTGGATCCTGGTCGGATGGTGGACATGTTTTCCTGGACGGGGAGGTTCAAGCGTGAGCCCGACGCAGGATGAAATCATAAAATTGGGTTCTGATCCCATCCGTGAAGCTCAACCGGCGGGGGAATCGGTCCGGTACGACCCCACGTTCGAACAACTCCAGGCAGAGGTCCGGAAGCTCGAGTCCATGAGCGGTGACACCGTGGATTGGGAGAACCTGGTCCTGTGGGGCGGTGACCTCCTTGCCAACAAGACAAAGGACATGCTTGTGGCCGCCTATTTTTCCCTGGGGGCCTTCCATCAGATGGGATACCCGGGGCTGGCCGCCTGCCTGACCGCGTACCGGGATCTCATCACAACCTATTGGGAACCCCTTTTTCCTGAACGGAAACGGATGCGTGGCCGGGTCAGCGCTGTGATCTGGCTCACGGATCGGCTGGGCAAGGCCGTATCGCAGAAGAAGCCCGTTGCGGCGGACGGCGAACACCTTCACACCTGTGAGGAGCGGATCAAGGAGATCGTGAGCCTGCTCCAGGAGAAGATGGAGGGCGACTTTCCCGGGATGGGGGATCTGCGGGATGCGGTCCGGGACCGCCTGGAGGAGATCCGGAAGAGCGAGGTGAAAGAGAAGAGACCCGAGCCGGCCGAAACGTCAGCCGCTCCGGGGGCGCCGCCGGCCTCGTCGATCCAGGTAACGGGCAGTGCGGAGGAGATCGGTTCGGACAAAGATGCGGAGAGCGCCCTGCGGGACGTCCGTACCATCGTCCAGCGGGCCACCGCCGTCCTGCGGGCCGCCAACCCCGGGAACCCCCTGCCTTACCGATTGCTTCGTACCATGATCTGGTCCACACTGAACGAAATTCCGCCTCACCAGAATCAGAAGACCCGCCTGCCCCCTGTGCCTTCGGATATGATGCAGCGGTTCCAGGGCTGGCTGGACGGGGCGGAGTGGGCCCTCCTCCTCGAGGAGGCGGAGATGCGCTTCGGGGAGCGGATGCTGTGGCTGGATGTGCATTTCTTTGCCGACCGGGCCCTGGCCGGGATGGGGCATGAATTTCAGGGGGCGCGGGATGCGGTTCAGCAGGAGACCTCCTTCCTGCTCCTGAGACTGCCCGGTCTGGAGGACCTCTGCTTCGAGGATGGCACCCCGTTCGCCGGTCCGCAGACCCGGATGTGGGTTCAAAAGGAACTCCTCCCGCGCTGGGGAGGGGGCGCCGACGGTGGCGGTGCTTCCGCATCCCTGTCCGTATCCGAAGAAGGGCCTCTCAAGGAGATCCTGGAACAGGTCGACGAGATCCGTTCCAGCGGAAAGTTTGAACAGGCGGTGGCCCTTCTTCAAAAAGGGCTCCGCTCCCTGTCCTCGGGGCGGGAGAGGTTTCGATGCAGGATGGAGCTGGCCAAGCTGTGCCTGGACGCGGGGAAGGCAACCCTGGCTGCGCCGCAGCTCGATGAGCTTCAGGAAGACGTGGGGAGGTATTCCGTGGATGCCTGGGAGCCGGCCCTGTGCGTAGACCTGCTCCAGACACATATCTACGCCCTGGATCTGCTGGGACGGGATAAGGCTCAGAAGACACCCGAACTGTTGAAGAAGAAGGAAGATCTTCGTGACAGGCTCTGCCGGATCGATATGACGGCGGCCTTGAATATGAAGAAGTCTTGAACCGGAAGCGTAACGTATTTCCCCTTTTTCATAACCACGAAAGGAGCAAACCATGGCGAAAGAAGCATCGGTCGCACCCAAGGAACGGGTGAATATCGTGTACAAGCCGGCCACCGGTGACGCCAAAGAAGACGTGGAGCTTCCCCTGAAGATCCTGGTCATGGGAGATTTCACCCAGGGCCTCGATGACCGGCCCCTGGAAGAACGGGCCCCCATCGACGTGAACAAGGACAACTTCAGTCAGGTGATGCGGGAACAGGGCATTTCCCTGAACTTCAACGTGGAGAACTGCCTTGCGGATGAGCAGGGGGAGGAACTTCCCGTAAGCCTGGACATCGAGACGCTGAAGGATCTCGAGCCCGAGGCTGTGGTCAACCATGTGCCCGAGCTTAAGAAACTCCTGGAACTCCGAAGGGCCCTCACGGCGGTGAAGGGGCCACTGGGGAACGTACCCGCGTTTCGCAAGAAGCTCAAGACCCTTCTGGAAGATGACGCCGCCCGGCAGAAACTCCTGGATGAGATCGCTGCAGGGAAGTCGGAGGAGGAACCCAAGGAAGAGTCTGAATAACCGGGAATACCCATCCAATCAGAGATCAGAGAGGAGGGCCATCCATGGCCGACGAAAGCAAAGAGGCCCAGGAAGCCGCAGGGCAGGTGGAGGAGACGTCCGGGGCTCTGCTGGACGAGATCCTTCAGGAAACCATCAACATGCCCCGAACCGACGAAACCTATGAAGTCGCCAAGACAGGCCTGGAACACTTTCTGGCCGAGATGCTCAAGCCCCAGCGTGCCGGTGAGAAGCTGGACAAGAAGATCGTGGATGCCATGATCGCCGGTATCGATGAGAAGCTGAGCCTGCAGGTGGACAAGATCCTGCACAACGAACAGGTGCAGAAGGTGGAGGCCGCCTGGCGTGGGCTGAAGCTGATGATCGACAGGACCAATTTCCGGGAAAATATCAAGCTGGGGATCCTCAACGTGTCCAAGGAGGACCTTCTGGAAGACTTTGAAGACGCCCCTGAAATCCCCAAAAGCGGGCTCTATAAGACCGTGTACACCGCGGAGTACGGGACATTCGGCGGCGAACCCATTGCCGCCATGGTCGGAAACTACGACTTCGGCCCGGGCGCGCAGGATGTGGCCCTGCTCAAGAGCCTGGCGTCCGTGGGGGCCATGTCCCACGCCCCGTTCATCGCCGCGGCAGGCCCCAAGTTTTTCGGCCAGGATACCTTTACCGGCCTGCCGAACCTCAAGGACATCAAGGCGATCCTCGAAGGGCCCCAGTACGCCGGCTGGAATTCCTTCCGGGAATCCGAGGATGCCCGGTACGTGGGCCTGGTGCTTCCCCGGTTCCTCCTCCGTCTCCCGTACGGAAAGGAAACCATACCGGTGAAGGCCTTCAACTACGAGGAGACGGTCAGCGACAGTCACGAGAGCTATCTGTGGGGAAACGCGTCGTTTGCCTTTGGCACGCGTCTTACGGACAGCTTTGCCAAGTTCCGCTGGTGCCCCAATATCATCGGTCCCCAGAGCGGCGGGGCCGTGGAGGACCTGCCCCTGCACCACTTCGAGTCCATGGGGGAGATCCAGACCAAGATCCCCACCGAGGTCCTGATCAGCGACCGCAGGGAGTTCGAACTGGCGGACGAGGGGTTCACCTCGCTGACCATGCGCAAGGGGAGCGACAACGCCTGTTTCTTCTCTGCCAACTCTGTGCAGAAGCCGAAGCTCTTCGGCCAGACCAAGGAGGGAAAGGCCGCGGAGCTGAACTACAAGCTCGGGACGCAGCTCCCCTACATGTTCGTGGTCTCCCGGCTGGCCCACTACCTCAAGGTGCTCCAGCGTGAAAACATCGGGTCCTGGAAGGAGCGGAGCGACCTGGAGCGGGAACTCAACAACTGGATCCGGCAGTACGTCTCCAACCAGGAGAACCCCACGGCCGGCGTTCGTTCCCGCCGGCCCCTGAGGGAAGCGGAGGTGGTCGTGGAGGATGTGGAGGGAGATCCGGGCTGGTACCGGGTGGGGATGAAGGTCCGGCCCCACTTCAAGTACATGGGGGCCTACTTCACCCTCTCCCTGGTGGGGAAGCTGGACAAGGATTGATTCCTCCCGGGCATGGCCGAAGCGTCCCGGGTTTTCCTCGGTTTGTAAAATCGAATGGCAGGCCGGAGCATGTTCATTCGGGAGTCAGACGGTTTCCTCGGTTTGTAAAATCGAATGGCTTCATTCAGGAATCGAACGGAAAACCGGGGGACAGGAAATGTTCCATCCCGGGGATGAAAACAAAAAGGTCAATGAATTTCGTTGGTTGGGAATCGCCCGAACCGGGACATCCTGCTTGGCACACAACCTGCAGAAACCGGAAAGCAAACGCAGGAAACGAGTGGAACAAAAAGGAAGTTTCGGAAGGTTGACCAAAAACGAAAAGAAAAGAGGAGGAAACGAAAATGCCGATGCCATCACACCTCTGGCTGGAAGGAGAAACTCAGGGCGCCATCGAAGGATCCTGTATACAGCAGGGTCGTGAGAACTCGATCCTGGTCCAGGCCCTGAGCCACCAGATCCATATCCCCCACGACCCCCAGAGCGGTCAGCCCACGAGCAAGCGGGAGCACGGAGCGCTGATGGTCACCAAGGTGTTCGACAAGTCGTCCCCCAAGCTATACCAGGCGCTGTGCACCGGGGAGCGGATCCCGAAGTTCGAGCTCAAATTTTTCCAGATCGCGGACACGGGAAACGAGGAACACTATTTCACCATAGCGCTGGAGCGGGCCATCATCGTGGACATCAAGGCCTATTATCCGAACTGTCTGGACGCGACCCTGGCGCAGTACAAGCACATGGAGGATATTTCCTTCACGTATGAGAAGATCAGCTGGCGGCATGAGGTCGCTTCGGTGGAATCGGACGATAGCTGGCAGGTGCCGGTGTAGTTCCTGACTTCCGAAGGGACAAGGAGGGCGAAGGTTGATGCGACATCAGCTTTTGCCCTCCTTTCATGAGGGAACCCTGTGAAACCGCACGGCAGGCTCCTGGAAAGGCTCCGGGAGGCCAGAGCCGGTTCCCCCCTGACCATCGGGGAAGACACTGAATCTCTGGCCCAGTCCATTCTCCGGCACATGCAGAAGCTGTTGAATTCCCGCCAGGGGGAGTCGCTCTGCGCCCCGGATTACGGCATCCCGGACGTTACCGAGATCACGCACGCCTTTCCGGATTCCATCGGGGACATGCAGCGGGCGATTCAGGTCTCCATCGAGAAATATGAACCAAGGCTGGGCAAGGTCCGCGTGAAGCAGCTGGAAACCGATGACCAGAACCTGGAGTTGAGGTTCGAGATCGTAGCGCAGCTGGTCACGGCGCAGAAAAAGGCGTTTCTCAAGTTCCAGACGATCGTGGACCCAGACGGCAAGATTAAAATCCGGGACTGAATCGATGTTCAACAAATACTATGCGGACGAGCTGTCGTTTATGCGGGAGATGGGCCGGGAGTTTTCCGAATCCCACCCCGAGGCGGCCCATTTTCTGGCCGAGACGGGAAGCGATCCGGACGTGGAGCGGCTCCTGGAGGGGTTCGCGTTTCTCACGGGCCGGCTGCGGCAGAAGCTGGATGACGAACTGCCGGAAGTGACCCAGTCTTTGATGTCCCTGCTCTGGCCCCACTACCTGCGGCCGATCCCTTCCATGACGATCCTCAGGTTCGAGTGCAAGACCCGGCGCGTCACGGGACCTCAGAAGATCCCCGCGGGTACGGAAGTGGATTCCGCGCCCGTGGAAGGCGTTCCCTGCCGGTTTCGTACCTGTTATCCCGCGGAGCTCTACCCGGTGGATCTCCAACGGGTGGATTACCAGCTCACCTCCGCCCCGCCGTCCCTGGTCTTCGATTTCCGCGTATGGGAAGGGGTGCCCGCCGCAAGCCTGGGGCTGGAGCGGTTGCGGTTCCACCTGCACGGGGAACCCGCCTCCACGCAGCTGCTTTACCTCTGGCTCTGCAGGTATCTGAAGGGCATCGAAATCAGCGTCCAGGACGAGGGGAGGCATGAAAAAACGTTCTCCCTCCCCGCCGACGCGCTGAAGCCGGTAGGTTTCGGAGAAGAGGAGTCCCTGCTCCCGTTCCCCACGCAATCGTTCCCCGGGTTCCGGCTGCTGCAGGAGTATTTTTCCCTTCCGGCGAAATACATGTTCTTTGACCTCAGCGGGCTGGACCGTCTGCATTCCATGGAGGGAACGGTTCGGTTTCAGGTGAGGTTCCTGTTTTCCCGGGGGATGCAGGCTCCCATTTATCTGGGAGATGAGGGGATCCTGCTGCATTGTACTCCGGCCTTCTACCTGTTTTCCCACGAAGCGGTTCCCATCCGGATC
>CAYTRL010000292.1:0-7580 GCA_964439795.1 uncultured Thermodesulfobacteriota bacterium | reverse complement strand
CGGGACCAGGGCGTTCAACGCCCGGGGGCTGTTCTGGTGCAGGGCTCGGGCGATCAACTCCTTTCCGGTGCCGCTCTCCCCCGTGATCAACACGGTGCAGCTCTGCGGGGCCACCTTTTCCACCAGCTGAAAGACCGAACGCATGGCGGTGGAGTCGCCCACGATGTCCGTGGAACCCTGGCTCTGGGAAGCGCGTGTGAGAAAGGACTGCCGGGACTGTTCCAGGGCGGAGGCCACGAGGCCCAGAACCTCCTCGTTGTCGAACGGCTTGGTCATGAAGTGGTAGGCGCCCTGCTTCATGGCGTCCACGGCCGTGGCCACTTCCCCGAAGGCGGTGATCATGATGATGCTCATGTCCGGAACCGCTTTCCGGAGGCGCGCGATCAGTTCCAGTCCGTCCATCTCCGGCATCCGGAGGTCCACCAGGGCCACCGGGTACGTTTCCTCCTTCAGAGAGCGCAACGCGAGGGGGCCGGAGCCGAACGTGGCCACCTCATGCCCGTTGGATTCCAGAAGCCGGCGCAGGGCCTTCTGAACCACCAGGTCGTCATCCACCACCAGGATCTTATCGCCGTCCATGTCTGTTGCCCTCTCCACTTGAAAAGCCTACCATTCCTGCGGCACGTACTTCAAACCGGAACCAGCGCCCTTCAGGCCTCTCCTTTTGGCTCTGACAGGGGAAACCAGAGCAGGATCGTGGTGCCCCCGGATGCGGGGGAGGAGACCTCGATTCCACCCCCGAAGGCATCCATCAACTTGCGGCAGATACTCAGCCCCAGGCCGGTCCCCTCCCCGGGCCCCTTGGTGGTGAAGAACGGGTCGAAGATCCGGTCCTGAACTCCTTCCGGGATCCCGTGCCCCCGGTCGCGCACCGAGATCACCCAGTGAGGAACGCCCTTTCTCGGCCGCCTGCCTGCATGGACGGCGATTTCGCCGCCCGAAGCCGAGGCGTCCAGCGCATTGACGATGAGGTTGACCAGGAGCTGGTGAAGCAGATCCGGATGAAAAGGAAGGTCCGGCATGCCTGAGGGGATCTTCCACACCATCCGCAGGCGTTTTTCCTCCAATCGGGGACGCAGCATGGTGTATACCTGCTCCACGATCGTCTGAAGATGGACCGGTTCGTGAGATACGGTACCCGGCTTCCGGGCAAAGGTCAGCAGATCCTGCACGATCTTCTTGCAGCGCAGTGCCGCATGCTCGATGGTTTTCACGTCCTCCGTGTAAGAAAGTGCGGGATCCATTTCCTTGAGCAGGATCTTGCTGAAGGAGATCACTCCACTCAACGGGTTGTTCAGCTCGTGGGCCACCGCCGAGGCAAGCTCCCCCAGGACGGCCATCTTTTCCGCCTGCACCAGCTTGGCCTGCATCTGCTTGATCTCTGTGACGTCCTTTTCGTATACCACCACAGCGTCCGGCCCGCCGGCCGGATCCTGGAGGGGATAGCTCCAGGCCTGGACCAGTGCATCGCGGCGCGGCCGGGGAATCTCCGCGGTCCGGCGCTCTCCGGTCCGAAACGTGGATCCGGCCGGACAGTTCGGGCATGGCCGTTTCAGCGAAGCCAGGAGGCGGTGACACTTCTCTCCCTGAAGGGCTTCCACCGGGACCCCGGCCAGTTCGCTCAGGTGGCGGTTCCCCCGGATCACCGTATAGGCCGGGTCCACGATCATGACCACGTCACGGATGGAGTCCATGCTCCGCTCCCACTCCTTCTTTGCCCGGAGCACCCGGGCAAAAAGGCCGGCGCGCTCCAGGCTCGCGGAAAGCATATCGGTGCACAGGGAAACCGCATTGCGGCCCTCTTCGTCCCACGGAACATCTCCGGTAGAGGATGTGAAGAAGATCCAGCCCTCCGTGCCGCCGGGCAGGGGCAGAGGCAGGGGTTCGGCCGTGCTCGGGCCGCCGCTCTTCCCCCTCGATCCGCCGCGGGCCCTGCCCGAGGGAGTTCTTCTTCTTTCCTCCGCAGGACTCCCCCGGAAAAATGCGTCCACACATTCCAGGTCCTCCGCCTGCTTCGAACGGCTCCCCTTTCCGGCCGACACCTTGCGGGTATGGCTCGAGAAGCCGCGAAACCGCGTTTTTTCATGGGAGGCCAGATCTCCGGACTTCAGGGAAAGGAGACGTCCGGACCGCTCCCCAAAGAGGAAAACGCGCACGGGGAGGGGTGCTTCCCGGGAAAAGAAGGCGATGTGTATGGTCCGGAGAGGCGGGCAGAGCCCCTTGGCGGCCTGACAGTAGGCCAGCAGGAGCTCCAGGGGGTGATGAACAGAGCTGAGCTGTTTGCTCAGGGCAACCACCATGGAGAGGGTGTCGGCCGGGGTCTTCTCTTTTCGGATGCTCACGGGCGTTGTTTTCCTCTCTCGGTTTCCGCCTGCGGTGCGGTATCCGCTCCCAGGAGATCATCAACGACCTGGCGGAACCCGTGGGGGCCCACACCCGGAAGGAGGCGGATCCCCAGTCCCTCCGGGATGTCCGGGTCGTGAGTCCCGTCGGCCCTCCGAACCAGGTAGGCTTTGTCCACGGCCTTGAGCAGAGGCAGATCGTTGGCCGCGTCACCCACCCCTGCCGAACGGACCGGGGAAGGTGTTCTCTCCCGGCAAAGCTCCAGCACGTACCGGACGGCCTCCCCCTTGTCGGATGCGCCGTGCACGTGGTGGCACCGCCCCCCCCGGGTGAGCCGCAACCCCTCATTGCGGACCTCATCCTGCAGGGCTTTCAGACCGGAAGCAGAGACCTCCCGAACCCAGAACGGCTCGTCGAACTCCCGCTCCCGGGCCAGTCCCGCCTGCTCCAGGGGGAGGCCGGTCCGGGCGGAGATCTCCTCCGGGGTCAGGTCCGAAAAAAGGTCCACCTCCAATTTCAGCCGATCCACGGCACGTCGCAGGACCGGCAGAAGGAGTTCGTGTCCGGTTCCCAGCGTAACCTTCCAGAAATCGCCGCCCTCTTCCGCCCCGTCCGGCTTTTCCCAGTGATCTTTGGGCAGAAAAACCCCGCCCCCGTTCTCGGAGATGAACGGGCTGCCGGGGAGCAAGGGAAGCCTCTGGTAGAAGAACTCCATCTCGGCCCGCGTCTTGCTTGAGTTGAGCAGCACCGGGACACCGGCCGTGCGGCATTGTTCCAGCGCATCCAGTGCCGGGCCCGGCTCGTAGGACTCCTTGTCCAGGACCGTGCCGTCCATGTCCGCGAACAGGATCCAGGCGAACGGTTTCGTTTTCATAGTTCCCCTGATACCATATTTCAAGTACGAGAGAAAGGAGGACAAGATGAAATCCGCAGCCGTTTTCCTGGCGCCCGGTTTTGAGGAAATCGAGGCCGTGACCGTAATCGACGTACTCCGGCGCGCCGATGTGCAGGTGACCGTGGCCGGTCTCCAGGAGGGACCGGTCACCGGGTCCCACGACATCACCGTCACCCCGGATACCACGCTGGACCGGATCCGGCCGGATTCGTTCGACATGGTCATCCTGCCGGGGGGGCTTCCCGGCACGTACCACCTGCGGGACGATCCCCGCGTGATCGCCTTCCTTCGGGAGATGGCGAACGAGGGGAAACACACCTGCGCCATCTGCGCCGCCCCCGTGGTGCTGAAGACCGCGGACCTGCTGAACGGAAAGGCGGCCACCAGCCACCCGGCGCTCCGGGAGGAGATGGAGGGGATTGACTACCGGGAGGAGCGGGTTGTGAAGGACGGCAAGGTGGTCACCAGCCGGGGGCCCGGAACATCCCTGGAGTTCTCCCTGGAGTTGGTCCGGATCCTGGCCGGCCCGGAAAAAACCCGGGAGCTTGCCGGGGCCATGCTGGCCGGGTGAGTCGCCCACAAGGGCCTGGCAAATGATCTCCCGACAGAGCCGGGGGCATTGGAACAATGCTAAGGGACCGGGACCGGTTCCGGAACGGGCATCTCCTGCGAGGATTGCCAGAGCTGCTGGTAGGGCATCCCCACCGCACGCTCCAACTCGGCCTGGGCTTCCAGGTAATTGTAGCGGGCCTGCACCAGGTCGCTCCGGGCGCTGGTAAGACTCAGAACCGCGTCATTGTACTCGATGGCGTCGCCCACGCCGTTGTCGTACCGGCCCGTTGCCAGGGCCATGTTCTCCCGGGCGTTCATCAGGGCGACCTCCGTTGTGCCGATGGTCTCCGCGGCCTCGCTCAGCAGGAGGTACGCCTGGGACACCTGCCGGATCACCTCCAGCTCCATCTGGTTCAGCTTCGACTGGAGCACGGCCATGGAGGCCCGGGCCGACCGGACCTCCCCCACCGTCCGCAGCCCCGGGAAGAAATCCCAGGTCAGGTTCGCTCCCACCATCCAGGCCTCGTGCAGCGGAAAGTAGTTGTCCTCCCAGCCGAACTGTCCCTGGGCGTTGAACGAGGGCCAATACCCCCCCTTGGCCGCGTGGAGACTGGCCCGTTGGGCCAGGATCAGGGCGTTCTGGCTCTGGATCTCCGGCCGTCCCGCCAGGGCCGCCTCCATCAGGGGGTCCAGGGGCCCCTGGGGCGCCACCTGCACGAGCATCTCCGCCAGGGTGTACGGGCCCTCCACCGGGGGCCCTCCCAGGACGTTCTCCAGGACCACTCGTGACAGACGGAGGTCGTATTCGGCCTTGATCAGTTGCAGCCTCGCCTGCGACCAGGCCACCTCCCCCTTGGTCACGTCGATCTTGGGCCGGATGCCGGCCCGGTGAAACGCCCTGGCCTGCTCCAGATGGGTGGTCTGAGTCTCAAGGGCCTCCTGGTTCACCGTGACCAGCTGCTGCTTCTTGAGCACGTCGAAGTAGGCCTGCTTCACCGCCTGGGCCACATCCGCTACACGGGTGTCCAGGTCCCTTTCACTGGAGAGGAGCTGTTCCTTGCTCTGCCGGATGGTGCCGGTGACCTTGCCGAACCCGTAGATGAACTGCTGCGCCGACAGTCCGGCCGTGTAGGTGTTGAGCTCCTGACGCGGTATGCCGGGGCCCATGGGCTGGTAGCCGTACTGGTATCCCGCACTGCCCGAGACCTGGGGCATGTAGGCGGACTTTGCCTGGGTGACCTGGGCCCGGGACACTTCCACGGTGTTCCGGGAAGCTTCGATGGCCGGGTTGCGCAGGGCGGCGATCTCCAGGACCTCTTCCAGGGTAAGAACCGGTTCCGAGAACTCCACCTTCTCCAGAACGATGACCTCTTCCCGGGCCCACCCGCTGCCGCTGCAGGCGAGCATGCCCAGGAGGCAGAGGACACCCGTGATCCACACGGACCCGCGACCGTTCATCCCTCCCCCTGTGTCTTCCTGTCCAACACATGGGGTCAGGTCTTCATTCTACATTTTTCGATCATCCGAATGCGTTGTCCGGCACAGCATGCAGGAAAAAATGTAGAATGAAGACCTGACCCCGGTTTCCGTCTCTGACCGGCACTTACTACTGTATCGCTCGAACCGGACCAATACCTTAATCCATTGTTGAGAAAGCCTCATCTGCTCCCATTCCGTATATTCGTTGTCAGAAAAGAAAAAAAGTTCAAGAATTTCAATTAAAATATTATTTATTAATATAAAATATTCGTTGAATTGGATGAAACCCCTCTGGTATTCTATAGGGTGACTCCTGCGGAAGATGATATCAGCGAACAGCCACCCGTGATCGCTTCATTCCACCAACACGGAGGGGGGAAAACCATGAAGAATATTTTTTCTTTCAAGGCGTTGCGCAGCCTGCCCGTCCTGATCCTGTGCGGGCTCCTGGCGCTGGGGGCCTGGGCCGGAACCCGGCTCATAGCGGACGCAAGCGGACCCGGAGGCGGGTCCCTTGCCGGGACGATCCTCGTAACCGTTGTGGAGGAAGGCACCGACGACGGCACGGGCAACCCCCTGCCGATACCCGGGGCCTTTGTGATGGTGGGCCTGGCGGAGGACGATCCGTTTTCGGGCAACTACGGGTTCGCAGACGCCAACGGCGAAATCTCTTTCTCGGACCCGGCCCTGACCGGTTTACAGACCGTAACAGCCGGCGCCTCGGGCTACCAGTACTACTCTTTTGTGGATGTGGACGCCTCCCAGATCACGATCCCGCTGAAACCCAGGGGTGTGACGGCCACGTCCCAGGTCACGGGAGGATTGAGTTCCTTCCCGGGGGAGGATTGTGACAACTGGATCCAGACCGCACTGGTCCTTCCCTCTATGAACATAGAGGATCTGACCGGTGGATTCGATCTGGCAGGCATGTTGTCCACAGAGGTGATGATGAGCATCACCTTCATCGGAGACCTCTGCGTTCCTGGCAACCTCGTCATCCCCTCGCAGAAGGAAAACCCCCTGGTCTGGTGCGCCCTGCTGGGTGTGAATATCGAGAAAAGTTCCTACACCCTGAACCTTCCCACCGGCACCACACAGAACCTGTACGCCTTCGGGGTGGAGGCGGACATTGATGCCCTGATGGAAGGGGACATCGATTTCGTTCAGCTCTTGACCGAAATCCGGCCCCTGGAGATCGGGCTCCGCCGGGATGTGAACGTCACCGGTAACCTGAGCGGGGTGACGATCACCGTGGATGAACCCCTGGAAGAGAACCTCACGGTGACTTCCGCGAACATGCCTGTCGGGATGGATGTCTTCCTGCTGTCCCTGGGCGAGATCAACGGGGATCCGGCTGGGCTTCCCGGCGAGGGGGATATCGTCCTGTTCGACCTGGCTCTGGACGCCGACGGCGGGTCCGGCTCCGCCCTCCTGCACACCTGCCCCCTCGGCGGCGACTTTTCCGATGTCAAATGGATGGCCGCGGCTATCGCCACCGACCTGGAAAACACCAGCGCGGGCGTCACCGGCCAACTGGACCGGAGCGGTAACTGGGTTCCTACCACCATGGCGCTGAGCACCCCCTTCCTGCCCGTTCAGCTTGATGCGGTCACGGGCAACCTGATGAGCTACTCGGATGCCACCCAGTCGGGTGTCAGCCCGTCTCCGGATCTGAACCTGGCCACCCTTTCCCTGGACCTGATCGTTGCCGATCCCAGCCCCTGCGCGGAAGCCGGAGATACGGTCAACATCACCGAGGACCTCTGGACGCTGGCTTCCCCGGGGTACGACCTGGCATTCTATCTGCCCATCTTGCCCGCTGCTGCCCCGGATATCCTGCCCTTTACGGAACAGACACCGGATGATGACGAACTCTCGTGGTCACAGACCGCCCTGGGACTCACCCTAAACCCCGGCTTCGATTACGACAACTTCGACCTGTACGATATTGTGGCATACACGACCCATTTCAGCGCCAACAGCATCAACTTCAGCGTGGACTCGGACGGCGACGGGGTGCATCTTTTCGACGACAACTGTATCTATGACAGCAATGCGGACCAGGCGGACCTGGACGGCGATGGCGCGGGGAACGCCTGTGATCCCGACGCGGACGGGGACGGAGTTCCCGCTGCCTCGGGCGACTGCGATGACTTGAACGCCGCTGTCTATCCCGGTGCAGCGGAGGTCTGTGACGGGGTCGACAACAATTGTGCGGGCGGCATCGACGAGGAACCCGCCGCGTCCGCATCCTGTGACAACGGTCTGTACTGCGACGGAGCGGAAAGCTGTGTTTCCGGTTCCTGCCAGG
>CAYTRL010000291.1:0-7633 GCA_964439795.1 uncultured Thermodesulfobacteriota bacterium | reverse complement strand
AATACCACTCTTCACACATTTCACGGAAGGGCAGCTGACCGCCCTCTCTTTCAGTTGACAACCGCCTCCCGGAGATATATCATTAAGAATTCTTTTGAGGAATTATTGCTCAAGAACCATGGCCCTGGCAAGGGCGCTGCAAAGGAGGAACCGCCTTGGCGCATCACAAATCGGCAATCAAACGGATCCGTCAGAACGAAAAAAAGAGGATCCGGAACCGCAACATTACCTCGACCATGCGTTCCGCCGTGAAAAAACTGGAGCAGGCCATCCAGGAACAGAAACAGGCCGACGCCCAGACCCTTCTCCAGAAAACCGTTTCGATCATCGACCGGGCGGTCACCAAGGGCGTCATCCATAAGAACAAGGCCTCCCGCAGCGTTTCCCGGCTTACCCGGAAGGTCAAGGCCCTGGCTTGAGCCGGGGCCCCGGTTTTTCCTCCCCCCCACGATCATCCCCCGGCATAACCGTCCGGCCCTCCCGGAACCGCACGGCCGTCTTCCCTCCTGGAAATCACCGGCCCGGCATCGATTGCATGATCCGGATACAAAGCCCTTCCAGATGCCACTGATGGTTCGTGAAGCTGGATTTCAACGCACGGTCCGTTTCCAGCAGGGCAAAGGTAAGCCGGTCGATGACGTGTTCCGGGATCCTGTTTGCCAGCGATACGTATTGGTTCGTTTTGAATGGGGGGATCCGGGCGGACCGGAATACGGCCTCCGTCGACTGTCCCCTTCTCCGTGCTTCCTGCAGCTGCTTGATGCGACGGATCTCCCAGGAGATACGCGACAGGAGGAGGACGGCCGGGGTGCCTTGTTCCAGAAAACGATGGAGCAGGGTCAGGGTTTCCGGCTCGTCCCCCCTGAGCAGGGCATCCGTGAACACGAACCCCTTTTCCAGCGCCCCCCCGAACCACTCAGGGGGCAGCCGGTCCGGACGGTCCCCGGCGTCCTCCCCCAGGAGATACAGGGAAAGCATTTCCAGGCGGTTCTCGATGGACGCCAGGGGAATGTACCCCTCCTCCAGGAACCCTGCAAACATTTCCGGGGACAACCGTTTTTCCACCCCCTTCTCCCGGGCGATCCGTTCCACCCATTTTCGATACGGACCCTTTTGCAGTGCGGGAAATTCGATGCAGGCATCCGAACCCAGCTTGGTCAGGGCGGTGAAAAAAGGGTTCTTCTTCGGCAACTTCTCGCCCGCCACAAAGACCACGCAGGAGGCCGAAGAGGGTTGTTCCACGTAGGCGATCATCTTCTTCCAGCCGGGCGGGTCCTTCAGCTTGTCGGCCTCCCGGACCAGGACCAGCTGCTTTTCGTGAAAAAAGGGAGGCGTCCGTGCTACGCTCAGGAACTCATCCGCCGGGGTATCGGGTCCGTGAAATACGTGGGAGAGAACGTCCCGCAGATCCTCGGACGGGAAGATGCGCTGCCGGATGAGCTCCAGGCATCGGTCGACAAAGAACGTCTCCCTGCCATGGAACAGGTACACCGGCTGGAGGGTCTCGTCCCGGAGACGGGAAAACAGTCGATCCTCATTCCATTGTTTTTTCGATCGTGTGACACCCACGTCTTTTTCTTTCCATTCGGATCAATGGCCGATCAGGAGACGATCCATGGCCTGTTCCGACATCTTCCGTGACAGCTGGATCAGTGCTTCGCGCCGGTTCCCCTGCAGGAGCATGGGGTCCGAAGGATCCGCTGGAAACTGGCCGGCGTAAAACCGGACCTCGTCTTCCATGGATGCGGCCTGCCAGAGGACCTCCCCGCTCTCACGCTCCTCCAGGGACAGGGAGATCACGACGCGCATCCCGTATTCCAGGACGAGAAATTCCGTGTCCACGGCCACCGGATAGATCTCCACGCGCAACAGGGTTCCCCGCAGCAAGGCTTCCGCATCCCCGGCGGGTTCCAGCCGCAGGCAGGGCAGCGATCGAATCCTCTCCCGAAAGGTCTCCGTGAACACATCCTCTGCGAGCGGTTCGTACGAGCGGTTTTGAAACAGGGGCACGGCCACCGTACGTACCTTGAGGAAGGATCCGCAGGGGACACCCCCCATCCGGTAGCCGCATGCGCAGAGGGAAAGCAGGCCCCCGGCCAGGAGGAGGCACACGCGGAGTCGAGTCATCCAAGGGTTCGAAGTCACGATGGTCAGACCACGATATTGATGAGCCGTCCGGGCACGTAGATCACCCGTTTCGGCGGCTCGTCACCGAGAAATTTCCTCACCTTCTCCTCTGCCAACGCCTGGGCGGACACCTCTTCCTGTGAGGCACCGTCCGGCACTTGAATACGGGAACGGACCTTTCCGTTCACCTGAACAACCAGGGTCACCGTGTCCTGCTGGAGAGCATCCTCCCGGCAGGCAGGCCAGGGAACCTGGAGCAAGGGTTCGGCTCCGCCCAACCGGCTCCAGAGTTCGTCGGCGATATGCGGAGCGAACGGGGAGAGGAGCACCAGGACGGTCTCCAACGCCTTGCGCAACACAGCGCCTCCCTCGTCCTGTTGCATCGCCTGTTCCCGGTCCACCTGGTACAGGGTGTTGACCAGTTCCATGATGGCGCTCACGGCCGTATTCAAGTGCTGCCTTTCTTCAATGTCGCGTGTCACGCGTTCGATGGTTTCGTGGGTCTTTCGGAAGAGGGTCCGCATGGGTTCTTTCCCGGGCGGGGACCCCTCGTACGGTTCCTGTGATTTCAGGAGATCCGCCCACTCCTCTGCCCATCGCCAGATGCGGTGCAGAAAGCGCGAAGCCCCTTCCACCCCCTGCTCGCTCCAGTCCAGATCCCGCTCCGGCGGGGCGGCAAACAGGCTGAACAGACGCGTGGTGTCCGCCCCGTACCGCCGGATCATTTCATCGGGGTCCACCACGTTGCCCTTGGACTTGGACATCTTCGCGCCGTCCTTGATCACCATGCCCTGGGTCAAGAGTTTTACGAACGGCTCGTCCACCGGGAGCCAGCCCATATCGCGAAGCACCTTGGTATAGAACCGTGAATAAAGGAGATGCAGAACGGCATGCTCGATTCCGCCGATATACTGGTCCACAGGCATCCAGTAGCGCGCCTGCTCGGGGTGAAGCATCCCCCCTTCGAATTTCGGACAGGCATATCGATCGAAGTACCACGAGGACTCCACGAAGGTATCCATGGTGTCGGTTTCACGACGTGCGTCTCCCCCGCAGTCGGGGCATCGGGCCGCCAGGAACCGTTCGTGCGCCGCCAGCGGGGACCCCGCTCCCTGGAACGCAACGTCCATGGGGAGCTCCACGGGAAGGTCCTTCTCCGGCACAGGGCGGATGCCGCAGCGATCGCAGTAAACCACCGGAATCGGCGCACCCCAATAACGCTGTCGCGAGATGCACCAGTCACGCAGACGATACTGCACGGTGGCCCGCCCCCTGCCCTGCTCCTCCAGGTTCCCTGCGATCGCCTCCCGGGCGACTCCGGAAGTCAACCCGGAAAACGGGCCCGAGTTTTCCAGGACGCCGTCCGCCTCGAAAGCGGCTTCCATGCTCTCGGCGGCGAGCTTCGGCCCCTCCGCCGGCTGAATCACCACCTTGACAGGGAGTCCGTACCTCCGGGCAAAGAGAAAATCCCGCTGGTCATGTGCCGGGACGGCCATCACCGCCCCGGTCCCGTAGTCCATCAGGACGAAGTTGGCCACGAATACGGGCATGGGTTCCCCGGTGAACGGGTTCCGGCAGTTTCGGCCTGTGTAAACCCCCTCTTTTTCGTACTCATCCGATGTCCGCTTACGCTTGTCCTGCTTCCTCGTCCGTTCGATGAACGCCTGCACTTCCTGCTCCTGAGGGGTCCCCCGGGCCAGCACCGCGGCCAGGGGATGCTCTGCAGCCAGACTCATGAAGGTGGCCCCGTACACCGTGTCCTGGCGGGTGGTAAACACCCGGATGGTTTCCTCCCCCTCCCCGTAGGGAAAGTGGATCTCCGCTCCGGTGCTCTTTCCGATCCAGTTCTTCTGCATGGTGAGCACCCGGTCGGGCCATCCGTCCAGGTTCTCGCAGTCCTGGAGCAACTCCTCCGCGTAGTCGGTGATCCGGAAAAACCACTGCTCCAGTTCCTGGGGCTCCACCTCCTCGTCGCAGCGCCAGCAACAACCGTTTTCCACCTGTTCGTTGGCCAGAACCGTGAGACACCTGGGACACCAGTTCACCTCCGAGCTCTTCCGGTAGGCGAGCCCCTTTTCCAGCATGCGCACGAACAGCAGCTGTTCCCAGCGGTAGTATTCGGGGCGACTGGTATTGATCTCCCGGTCCCAGTCGTAGCTGAATCCCATCCGTTTGAGCTGGGTTTTCATGTTTGCGATGTTCTGTTCGGTGTACGCGGCAGGGTGCACACCCTTTTCGATGGCCGCATTCTCCGCGGGCATGCCGAAGGCGTCCCACCCCATGGGGTGGAGCACGTTCCACCCCCGCATCCGACGGAACCGAGCCAGCACATCCCCGATGGAATAGTTCCGCACGTGCCCCATGTGCAGGTTCCCGCTCGGGTAGGGAAACATCTCCAGGAGGTAGTATTTTTTCTTTACCGCCTCTTCCTGTACGCGGAAGAGCCCCTTCTCTTCCCATCGTGCCTGCCACGTCTCTTCGACGGCCTGCGGGTCGTACTTCTGTCCCACGTTACATCCCCTTTTTGCCATGTTCTTCGAACGGCCGGATTTCCACCTTTCCCTCCAGAAAACGCTTCACCGCGCCAATGGGCACCTCCCGGCGGTGAAAAATACCTGCAGCCAGGGCCGATTCCACATCGGTGTGCTGGAATACCTCCAGAAAATGCTCCACGGATCCGGCACCGCTGGATGCGATGACCGGGATCGACACGGCGTCTTTCACCGATTGGATCAGTTCGATATCGAACCCCTGGTTTGTGCCGTCCCGGTCGATACAGTTCAGCAGGATCTCCCCTGCCCCCAACCGCTCGCACCAGCGGGCCAGCGTAACCGCATCCAGGTCCCGCCCTTCCCGTCCCCCCTTGATGGTACACTGGTACCAGCAGGTGCGTTCGCCTCGGGGACCCGGGAACTCCGTTTCGATCACCGGATGGTCCACGGAGCCGGATGCGTCCACGTAGACCCTGCGGGGATCGATCGACACCACCACCGCCTGATTGCCGTAGACGCGGGAGATCTGCTCGATCGAGCTTCGACCGGTGGGCTCCCCCGTGCGCAGACAATCCTCCACGATCCGAACGGCATCGCTCCCGATGGAAATCTTGTCAGCGCCGGAGCGGAAATATGCGTCAGCCACTTCCAGGGCCGAGTAGACCCTGCCGTCCTTGTCCGTGTAGTCCCGGATCCCTCCCCCGATTGTGAGGGGGACGAAGACATGCTCGGATGTCTGCTTCAAAACCTCGATCATCGGCATATCTTCCAGGGGAAAATCACGGAACCCCGTGATGTTCAGAAAGGTGATCTCATCGGCGCCCTCCTGGTAGTACCGCCTGGCCAGTTCCACCGGTCTTCCCAGGTTGCGCACGCTGCCGTCCTCGCGGACGTCGTAACGATCCCCCTTGGTGACCACCAGGTCCCCCTGATCGTTTGCGCGGACATCCAGGCAGGCGATGATCCGTTTGGCCAGCCGGGTTTCACGGGCACAGCCGGGAGGCACAGCCGGTTCCCCCGCGGCTTTGAGAAAATTCCTCAAAACGACGAGCCCGGCCTCCCCGCTCTTCTCCGGATGAAACTGGGTGGCCACGACCCGTCCCCTCTGGATGCCGCTGACGAACGGCCCCCCGTAATCGGTGGTGGCCAGTACCGCCGACTCGTCGCGGGGATGGACCGCATAGGAATGCACAAAGTAAAATTTTTCCTCCTCCCCGATCCCCTGAAACAACGGCGACGTCTGTCGGACCCGGATCCCGTTCCAGCCGATATGGGGAACGGAGAGTTCGGTCTGGAACCGCTTCACCTCGCCCGGAAGGAACCCGAGCCCCGGGATGCCCGGGGCCTCCTCGCTCCGCTCGAAAAGGGCCTGGAGACCCAGGCAGATCCCCAGGAAGGGACGGCCCAGCCGTAGATGTTGGATCAGGGGCTCGGTGAACCCTTTCCGGTTCAACGAGTCCATCATGCTGCCGAAATTTCCCACGCCGGGAAACACCAGTTTCTCGGCTCGGGCAATATCCTCCCTTCCGGAAACGATGGTGACCGTTTCTCCCAGTTTTTCCAGTGCATTAACGACGCTGCGGACATTTCCGGCGCCGTAGTCGAGCAGCGTGATCATCGTTTCGGGCCCCAGGGTCCCGCGAGAGGAAAAGTGGCAGGGCTGTCATTATCCGACACCGGGATCGATTTTTCAACGGTCCCTGACCGCTTTTCCGCCGGGTTCGGCCACTCTCCCTCAAGGTAATGTTAAAGAACGGCTTTCAGCTTTCAGTTTTCGGCTGTCAACCGTATTTCGGGACAGCCGGACCGTTCCGTGCCGTATATGTTCGGAAAGCCTGCGTTTGTCGGCACAGGGGAAACGAGTGAGGCCCCCGGGTGAAATCCGTTTTTGGTTGTGTTATGATGAATGTTTGCTTTTCAGTTCTCTATAGACGATTCTCTAAAACACCCCGTACGGAAACTGGAAATCGACTTTTAAAACATTTTTCGTTTTTCCTCGACCCGTTATTGAACAAGGAGATGGAACCCCCATGTACAACAACTTCAAAGTGAGCCTGATCATTCCCGCTTACAATGAAGAGGCCACCATTGCCTCTGTGGTGCAAGATTTCAAAACGCAGGATTCCCTGGATGAAATCATCATCGTTGACAACAATTCCAAGGATCGAACCGGAGAAATCGCCCGTGCGGAAGGCGCCACGGTGATCCTGGAAACCCAGCAGGGCTACGGCTGCGCCCTTCGCGCAGGCATGGAGCAGGCCCAGGGGGACATTCTGATCCTCAGCGAGGCGGACGGGTCGTTTCGTTCCTCGGATATCAAGAAGTTTCTGGCCTACATCGAGGATGCGGAGATGGTCATCGGCACCCGCACCACCAAACAGATGCTCAACCAGGGCGCCCGCATGAACTTTCTGATCCGCATTATGAACGTACTTTGGGCCAAGTTCCTCCAGATGCTCTGGTTTCTTCACAATGAAACCCGGTTCACGGATGTTGGATGCACCTACCGGGCCATCTGGAAAAACGCCTACCAGAGGATCCAGAACGGCCTGTCCGCAGAGGGACCCGATTTTTCGCCTGAAATGATGGCGGAAGCCCTTCACCAGCGGCTGAAAATTGTGGAAATCCCCGTGAAATATTTCCAGCGCACCGGGGGGGAGAGCAAGCATTCGGTCAGCTACTATCACCTTGCCAAGACCGCCCTGAAAATGCTAAGGACCGTTATTCGAAAAAAGTTCGAGTCCGCCACAAACTAGCCGCCTGGTTCCGGTCCGGGACCTGTTCGGGCCCTCAGGCGAGGCAGCGGATTTGTTGAGAACCCGGATCGACGGAAGGATCCGGAGACAGGAAGAGGGACTGGAGACCGTGGACAGAGACATGTACGTTGAGTGGTTCGAACTGGAATCCTACCACTGGTGGTTCGTGGGGAGGCGGGAGATCTTCATGCGCTTGCTGGGCCGGTGCCTGCCCCCGGTCCCGGCGGATACCAACGGCACGTTCCGCATTGCGGACAT
>CAYTRL010000290.1:0-7638 GCA_964439795.1 uncultured Thermodesulfobacteriota bacterium | reverse complement strand
AGTTGATCCGCGTCCTGGGGGAACAAGGGGACCTGGCGGCGGTTCCGGGCATTTCCTTCCTGGAAGACGGGAACCACGTCCAGACCCCCCGCAGGCCATACGTTCAGGATCTGGACACCATCCCGTTCCCCGCCTGGCATCTCTTCCCCGTGAAAAAATATGAGATTTTCGGGTTTGCATCGGTCCGGAAACCCGGGGCACTCATCCTGGGGTCCCGCGGCTGCCCGTACAAATGCTCCTACTGCAGCCTGAAAATCATGGGCGACCGTCGCCGGAAGCGAAGCGCCGAAAACCTCGCGGACGAGGTCGAGTGGCTTCACGAGACCTTCGGGTACAGGCAGATCTCCTTCACGGACCCGATCTTCCCCATGACGAAAAAAGAGGGAACCGCTTTTTCCCGGGAACTGATCTCCCGGGGCCTGCACAAGAAGGTGGTCTGGATCACCGAGACCCGCGTGGACCTGGTGGACTCTGAACTGCTGGAAACCATGCGCGAGGCGGGCCTGAGACGGATCATGTACGGATTCGAGTCCGGCAGCGAGGCAGGACTGGATGCGATCCAGAAACACGCCACCCTGGACAAAGCCCGGCGCGCCGTGGAGATGACCCGGGGCGCCGGGGTGCAGATCATCGGTTTTTTCATGCTGGGCGTGCCGGGCGAAACCCGGCAATCCATGGAGCAGACCATCCGGTTCGCCACGAAGCTGGACATCGACTTCGCCAAGTTCACCGTCTTCTCGCCCTTTCCGGGAACCCCGGTCTACGAAGAGTTCCTGCGGGAAGGGAAGATCCAGGAAACCGAGGTGTGGGAGCGGTTCACCAACTACCCCACCGAGGACAACCCACCCATTTTTCTGCCCGACGGTGTGACCAACCGGGACATCATCTCCATGCAGCGGAAAGCCCTGCTGAAGTTCTACATGAGGCCCAAAACAATCTTCCACCAGCTCTTCCGGGTGCGCTCGCTCGGTCTGGACGATTTCTCCAGCGGCCTGCGCTTCCTGTTCGGGTAGTCGCTTCCACGGCGAACGGCCCTCACCTGCTGACAGAAGATCGTTCATCACCCGCGGGGAAACGGTATGGCCCTGAAGATTCTAGCGCCTGCTTCGAGCCTGGAGGATATCCGCCGGCTGATCAAAGCGGGTGCCGACGAGTTCTATGCCGGCCTGCTGACCGAGGAGGTGCTCAGCAGGTACACGAATGTTTTCTCGCTCAACCTGCGGCAGGTGGCCACGGCGAACTTTCAAACCTATCAGGACATTCAGAATGCCGTCAGCCTGGCTCACGATCACGGAAAGCCTTTCTTCGTGGCGTTCAATGCCCACTACATGGACGATCAGGTCTCCGTGGTTCTCGAACAGGCGGAGCGGTTGATCACCGCGGGTGTGGATGCTCTCATCGTGGGGGATATCGGGCTCACCTACTCCCTGCGGGAGAAGTTCCCAGCCTGCGACCTGCACATCAGTACCACCGCGGGCACCCTGAACGCCGAGGCGGCACGGTTTTTCGAGGACAAAGGGGCCTCCCGCGTGATCCTTCCCCGCGGACTCACCCTCGAGGAGATCGACCGCCTCCAGGCCGGCCTCACCCGGGTCCGGTTTGAGGTGTTCGTCCTTTCGGAGCGATGCCTGTTCACCAACGCCCACTGCCACTGGGAGCACAGCCAGTACGAAGCACAGCAGGGACCTGTGTACCGGGCCTGGAAAGGTGTCAAGAAACGGGTGCCTCTGGATGAACTGCCCGCGGGGATGACGTTCGCCCGGAAGGTGACCCGGAACGTGCAGGAACGGATGATCCAGAAATACGGCCCCCCCTGTTTTGCCCGGTATGAGGCGGACCTGGTTGACGAGAACCACCAGATCGTGAGGACGGAGACCTCCTTTTTCCTGCAAAACGAATTTGACGCGTTTCGGGACGCCTGCGGGGCCTGCGCCGTGTACGACCTCCATGGCATGAAGAATGTGGAAAGCCTGAAAATCGTGGGCCGGAATCATCCCGCGTCCAAAAAGGTGAAGGATACGAAGATGCTCCGGGAGCTCCTGACCCTCCTGGAAACCGGTCCGGCCAGAGTCGACTTCGTGCGGGAGGCCGGGCGGGTTCGTGAGCACTATTATCCGGGGATGTGTGAAGAGAAGTACTGTTACTACCCTTCCCCGCAGAATGCGGCAACGAAACAGAGGAAATGAAGGATATGGAAACCAAACAGTTCATCCGCTCCCTCCGGGAACTGGATGATCTGCATCCATCGGTGAGCGGAATTTATTTCGGGTCCGAGTTTTGTGTCTCCCTCCTCCCCTCGGTGGAGGCGCTCACCGCGCTCGTGGAAGAGTCCGCGGCGAGAAGGCTCACCTTCCACTTTGTCACACCACCCCTGACCGACGAGGGACTTGCGCTGGTCCGCTGCTGTCTGGACGGCCCCCTGCGCGCGCTTGCGGGATGCGAGGTGGTGGCAAACGATTTCGGTCTCCTGCATGTCATTCAGAGGGATTTTCCCGGGGTTTCGCCGGTCCTAGGGCGGCTCCTCTCCTACCAGCGATCGGATCCCGGCAACCCGTCATTCCTGCGGGAGACCTTCGAGGCAGACGAAGCAGAACAGCACGTGGACAGGCTCCGTTCCGTGATCACGAACTCCGAGGGGAGCCGCACCTTCCTGGAGGAGATGGGGATCCGCAGGGTGGAACTGAACCCGGTTCCCCAGGGGATCCGCCTGAACGACACGGGCGCCTTTCGTTACTCCCTCCATCAACCGTTTGCCTTCGTATCCACCACCCGTTTCTGCCCCACGGCGGAGTCCCTGTACTGCCGCGACCGAGGCGGAAAGATCAAACGGATCCAGGACTGCCGGCGGGAGTGTCAATCCTTTCACTATGCGCTCCGGACCCCCACGGTGAAAGAACCTCTCTCCCTGCATGGGAATACCGTTTTTTACAGGAACGAGATGACCGATCCACTGCCCGGCGCCGTGGACCGCATCGTACTGCACACCCGGCCGCTGTAACGCTTTGCAACAACGGAGGTGGGCTCGTCGTCAAACCCGTGTGGCATGGCTTCTTCTATTTGACTTTCGACCGCCCGCTGTCAGAATGGATCGTATGCGAGTCCTCTTCATTCAAGACAACGCCATCAACGAATCTCTGGCCCTCACCGAGCTGTCCGGCCACCTCAAGGCCCACGGACACCACACCGGACTTCTCCTGGAAAAAGAAGAAAAAAACCTGGAACGGAAAATCCGGGACTTTTCCCCCGATCTGTTCCTCGTGCCCTGCTCCATCCTGGCGCACAACTGGGCCCTGCGCATGGCCGCGTGGCTCAAGGCCTGTTTCGGAAAGACGATCGTCTTTGCCGGGACCCACCCCACGTTCTTCCCGGATATCATCCACGAGGAACCGGTGGACATCCTTTGCGTCGGCGAGGCCGAGGGGGCCGTCCTGGAGCTTTGTGAAAAGCTGGAGAAAAAAGAGGACATCCGACAGATCCGGAACCTGTGGGTCAAGCATGACGGCGAAGTGCACAAGAATCCGCTGCGGCCCCTGCTGCAGGACCTGGATGCGCTTCCCCTCCCCGACCGGGAGCTCTACTACCACTACCGGTTTATGCGAAATTTTCAGTGGAAGAAGTTCATGAGCGGCCGGGGCTGCTACCACCACTGCTCCTACTGCTACCAACCCGCCTTTCGCAGGATGTACCGGAAAAAAGGCACCTATGTCCGCCGCAAGACACCCCGGCGCGTGGTGGACGAGATCTGTGCCATCCGGGACCACTACCCGATCCGGATTGCCCACTTCTCCGATGACCTGTTTATCACCAACGCCGACTGGACCGAGGAATTCGCCGAAGAGAAGAACCGCCGCTGCAAGGCGTTGCCGTTCAGCTGCAACTCCAGCGTAGAGTTCGTGAACGAACGCACGGTCCGGGCATTGAAGAAAGCGGGCTGCCGCTATGTGGCCATCGGGATCGAAACCGGTGACGAGGAGGAGCGCGCCCGGATCCTCAACAAGAAGATCCGGAACGAGGAGATCCGTCACGCGGCCCGATTGATCAAGGACGCGGGCATACGGCTGGTGACCTTCAACATGCTGGCCGGGCCGGGCGAGTCCGTACAGCAGGCCATGACGACCCTGCGGTTGAACCGGGAGATCCGGGCCGACCACGCACGGGTCACCCTCTGCAACCCCATCCCGGGGACCCGCCTCGTGGAAGAATCCGTCCAGGGCGGCCACCTGGATGCAGCCTTCGGCAGCGACCACACCCACTTTCCGGATGTGGCGGTCGGGGAGCCGCGCCCCCGGTTCCGGACCTCCGAGGAGGGGGAATTTCGGATCCTCTACTACCTGTTCAACTGGGGCGTCTTGCTCCCGGGGCTGGAACCCCTCCTCAAACGGCTGATCCGGCTTCCGCCCAACCCGCTTTTCAAGCTGGCGGGCGCGGTCCGGATCTACATGGAAAAGAGGGTTTCCGGTCTCACGCTCGTGAATGGGCTTATCTACTTCCGGCACGTCGGGGATCCGGCGAAACAGACCACCAATTTCGTAATCCTTGTTTGAGGCAAGATGAAACGCGTCCTCCTGATCATACCGCCCACCATTCCCCGTCCGGACCGGGACACTTCGTTCAAGGAGTTTCTGCCGCATATCGGATTGTCCTACGTGGCGGGCTCCCTGGATGCCGCGGGCTATGATCTGCGCGTGATCGACGCACCCGCCGAGGAACGGACCCTGGAAAGCGTTGTACAGATCTTTCGGGAATTCCGTCCCGATGCCGTGGGGATCACCTCCAACACCTATCAGATCGTTGATGCGGTGGAGACCTCGGAACGGCTGAAACAGGAGAGGCCGGACCTGCCCGTTGTGCTGGGCGGGTACCATGCGTCGGCCCTTCCGGAACGGACGCTTCGGGAGTACGGCTGTTTCGATTATGTGGTATTCGGTGAGGGGGAATCCGTTCTGCCCGAGCTTCTCGATGCCCTCCGGGAGGGAAATCGCAACCCGGAGATTCGTGGACTGGCCGCTCGAATCGGAGACGAAGTTACGGCACACAAGCCCACGGTGCGGATCCAGGATCTGGACCGCCTCCCCTTCCCCGCGTTCCAGTACTTTCCCCTGAAGGAGTACAGGGGTTTCTACCGCATGCTGGGACGTTGGGTCCGCCCCCTGACCATCTGCACCACCCGGGGCTGCCCCTACCAGTGCAACTTCTGCTTCAAGTCCGTGGGGAGCGTTTTTCGCAAGCGGTCCGCAGACAACGTCCTGGAAGAGATCGAGCGTGACATCGTTCGGTTTCAGGCCACGCAGCTGGTCATCACGGACGAGAACTTCCTCCTGGACCGGAACCACGCCATGGAGATCTGCGAAGGCATCCTGCGAAACGGGTTCCACAGGAAGATGGAGTGGATCTGCGAAGCTCGCGTGGACTGCGTGGACCCGGAACTGCTCCGGAAGATGGCGGAGGCTCACTGCGTAGTGTTGAGCTACGGCATCGAGGCGGGCAACCAGGAGATCCTGGACAAGGTTTCAAAATCCTTCACGTTGCAACAGGCGCGGGACGCCATTCGCTGGACCCGGCAGGCCGGGATCTACGCGGACACCAGCTTCATTATCGGCCACACCTACGAGACGCGGGACACCATCCGGGACACCATCCGGTTTTCCATCGAACTGGATCCGGACAGCGCCTCCTTTGCCATCCTGAGCCCGTTTCCGGCCACCCGTGTGGCAGAGATGGCCCGGAAGGGGGAAGGAGGATTAAAACTTCTCACCGAGGACTGGACCCAGTACGGCAAGCAGATCGGCGCCGCCCTGGAACTGGAATCCATCCCCCGTGCGGACCTGGAAAAGTACCAGCGGTGGGCCTACATCCGCTTCTTCATGCGGCCAAGCAAGATTCGCAACTTTTTCAAGGTGGTGAACCTGCGGTCCCTTCCCGTCTACCTTCTACACACCCTGCGACTTGCCTTGCGGGCACGCATCTCCGGGAAATCACATGTCCGCGGCCCGGGTGGATGAGCACCACTCCCGGTCGGAAATGAACCCACACCCCAACGAAAACCCGCCCTTCACTGAATGGTTACGTTGGACAAGGGGGTTCTGTAGACATTCTATTTTTTCTTCTGTATCCTGGAATCATTGCAACCATGCCTGACCGGTAGAGGCCCTGCACGCCCAGTTTCAATCCTTTCCGACTCGACAGTACGTACCACAAAAAAGAGACCCGAGTCCATGAAAGATTCCCGTCAGATCACGCTGTTGTTTTCGGGTGGAGTGGACTCCACCATGGCCGCCTGTCTTCTAGCCGGCACCTACGACAGGGTCCACCTTGTCTCCTATTCCAACGGATACGGCCATTACCGGATTTCCCGGACCGCCAGGAGGGCAAAGGAACTCTCCCGGCATTTCCCGAACAAGATTACCCACTCGATACTCTCCATACAGGATCTTTTCGAATCCCTGGTGATCGACCCGATCTGGCAGGACTACGGAGAGTTCGAATCGGGCTTCATCTGGTGCATGGGCTGCAAGTTGGCCATGCACATCCGCACCATCTGCTACAACGTGGAGCACGACATCCTCCTGGCAGCCGACGGTTCCTCCTTCGAAACAAGCGAGATGGTGGAACAGATGCCTATAAGCGTGGCCAAAGTGAAGAGATTCTACTGCGAGTATGGAATCACTTTTGAAAACCCTGTTTACACCTATCGAAGGGAGGACTCCATTCAGGGTCTTCGCGATATGGGGTTTCGCATGGGCTGGCAAATCGGTGACCGCTTTCTGGGCATCCAGCCGAAGTGCAAACCCGGCGAACTCTATTACATGCCCCTTCTGCTCAGGGGAACGGAACCGGACCACAGGGAAGAAACCATCGCGCGGTTCATTGACGTGAAGATCGACTGGGCCCGAAATTATATCGACAAGTACGTCGGAAAACGGATGCATGCAAAAAAAAGGATAGCCTCATGAGCCGACAGACCGGCGAGGAAGCGGAAGCAAAAAGACGTTGCTGTGAGCAATCCTTTCTGGCCTCGGTTGCCGGATTGCAGAAGGATAACGGCAGGGAGGCCGGGAAGGTCCAAAGGCTGCTGGGGCTCTTTCTCCTGGCAGGCGTTCACCTGCACTTGATCCTCTGGAGCGCTCTGGTATCACTTTTCCGTCCACGATATCGACGGGTGGTGCGGTTCCAGGTCCAGTACTTCCTTGACGTTATGAATAAGGAACTGCAAACCACCACCCGCGGTTGAGCCTCCCTGTTGACCTCTTTTGCTTTTCGCACGTTTCTGGATTCACGATCCCGGTTGATAATGTGGTGTAGTTCCGTTAGCATTGAGGTTACATATTGATCCTGTACCGGAGGAGATTTCCTACCCTTTCGGATGTCGATACGAAAGGGATCGAGAGGCCCTCCTCGAGGGACGATTGGTTCCGCTAACCCCCATTCGACCGCAGAACCCATGTCATGAAACTCCTCCTGGTGAATCCCCCGCGTATCGATAACCTTTCCAAAAGGCCTTCGGCCGTGCACGAACCCCCGTTGGGGATCGCTTACCTGGAGAGTTATCTCCGGGAGCGGGGGGCGTCCGTCGGTGTACTGGACGCCCAGGCGGAGGAACTCACACTCACAGATACGGTGGAGAGCATCCTCGCTTCC
>CAYTRL010000289.1:0-7706 GCA_964439795.1 uncultured Thermodesulfobacteriota bacterium | reverse complement strand
AGGATTTGGTGGAGGGCGGCGCGAAATACAACAGCTCCGGGGTGGCTCTGATCGGCCTGGCGGATGTGGTGGATTCCCTGGTGGCGGTGAAGAAGCTGGTGTACGAACAGAAGAGGGTGGACTTCCCCACGCTCCTGGACGCCCTCAAGAAAGATTTCCAGGGATACGAGACCCTGCACGCCCGGATCGAAAACAAGATACCCAAGTTCGGCTCCGGCGACCCGGAAACGCTGGCCATGGCCCAGGGGATGATGGACCACCTGTACGACATGTACCGGGGCTTTCCCCACTACCGGGGCGGTCACTACACCACCGGGTACTGGTCCATGTCCAACCACGTGGCGTTCGGCGTGCTCTCCGGGGCGCTGCCCAGCGGCCGTCGAAAGAACAAACCGTTCACGCCCGGCATCACCCCTGCGCCGGAGACCCGGGACACGCTCCTGCAGAACATCCAGACCGTGGCCTCCCTGGACCCCCTGAAGATGCCCAACAACATTGCGTTCAACGTGAAGGTGGTGCCCGACCCCAACGACACCCCGGAGGAGGCCCTCGACACCATGACCGCCTACGCCAAGACCTACCTGGAAAACGGCGGCATGCAGATGCAGTTCAACGTGATCTCCACAGAGACTCTTCGGGACGCCATGGAACACCCGGAGAACCACCGCAACCTCATGGTGCGCATCTCCGGGTACAACGCCTACTTCGTGGAGCTGAACCAGGACCTGCAGGAGGAACTGGTCTGCCGCGCCGAACACTCTCTCGGGAAATGACGAACCGATCGTGCCTGCGCCAGCGCCGATGAAGCCGGCGGTCTACTTTCGGCTTTCAGCGTTCGGTCCTGCACCTTTTGCCCCGATGCTCGATTTATGAAGCTGAATGAGGCCTTACAGGTGAGCCAACCCAACAAACAACCGCTGGTGGCGGAGATCAAGCGGAACAGCCTGGACGACGGCCCGGGGATCCGGTCCGTGGTCTTCTTCAAGGGCTGCCCCCTCAGCTGCGTGTGGTGCCACAACCCCGAGTGCATCCGCCCGAACGCGGAGATCCTGTACCGGCAGACAACGTGCATAAGCTGCGGCACGTGCGTTGAGGTATGCGGGACCGGCGCCCTCCAGGGGGAGGAAGGGCCGACCGCCATGGACCGGGAGGCTTGCACCCTGTGCGGCGACTGCGTGGAGGAGTGCCCCTCTGGTGCGCTTTCCCTCATCGGGACCGGGTACACCCCCCGGGAACTGGCGGACGAGCTGGCCCGGGACAAGGCGTTCTACGACAACTCCGGGGGCGGGGTCACCCTTTCGGGGGGAGAGCCCACCCTTTTCCTGGACTACACCGTATCCCTGACAAAGCTCCTGAAGGAAGAAGGGATCCGGGTTCTGCTGGAGACCTGCGGGGATTTTCCCTGGAAATCTTTTCAGGAGAAGCTCCTCCCGCACCTTGACCAGGTGTTCATCGACCTGAAGCTCTGCGACGAGGGGCCCCACAAGCGGTTCACGGGGCGGGACAACAAGCGGATCAAGCAGAACATCCGGAACCTGGCGCAGGTCCCGGGGCTGGACATGCTGGTGCGGATCCCCCTGGTCCCCGAGATCACGGGCACGCGCGAGAACCTGGAGGCCATCGCAGGGTGGCTGGGGGCTGTGGGCATCTCCCGTGTGGCGCTCCTTCCGTACAACCCGCTCTGGCTCAACAAGGCCCGGGGCCTGGGTAAATCCCTGGATTACCGGCACGAGACCTGGATGAGCGCTGACGAGCGTTCCGAGGTGAAGGAGATCTTTCAGGGGTTCGAGATCGTGCGGGATATTTCATAGATCGCGGCTGAAAAGAGGACGGGCCTGTGCGGGAAAAAATCCGCACAGGCCCGTCCCTTTGAGATCAAGGTTACCGCTTTTTCAGGTCAAAGGTGAAGTTCTGTGTCTTGCAGTCACCCGTATCACACCGGCCGTCCGCGTTGGTAACGGGATACCGGAGGATCTCCGAGCCGTCCAGAGGGTGGCCGCAGCGGATCCACCTGTCCTCATTCGAAAGGGCGGGAAGGCAGTAGCGCCCATCCTCGCCGGTGAACAACCTTCCGAACTCGTTCCAGACCTCGGCATCCGTCAGGGGTTCTCCCCCTTCCAGCACGATCCCGCTCAGGCAGGTGGCCCCGCGGAGCTGAAGATCCAGCGTGACACAGTCTCCATCTTCGCAGGAGGCGGACGGACCCGTATCTACATAGCCGTAGGGTTCATCTCCCGACAGGGCCGGGTCCCTCACCTCTATACGGACATGGGACTGCACGGGCGCGGGCAGGCAATACTCCCCGGACGGGTCTGTGGACACACAATAGCTCATATAGTAGCTGTCCAGGCAGACGTCCGCGCCCTCTTCCGGCACCCCTTCACGGGTCACGGTACCGCTGACACAGGACACGCCCGGAAGGGTGAAGTCTGCCGTGGTACACACACCCCCGGCACAGGAACCCGCAAGGCCAGTGCTGAGATATCTATTTTCCTCATGGCCCGTTACCTTGTCGCGTACGTACATGTACACGTAGTCTTCTTCCGCGGGAGCCCGCAGGCAGTACTGCCCTTCCTCGTCCGGTTCCACGCATAACTCGCCCCAGTACCAGTATCCCAGGCAGACTTCCGCGCCCATGGGCGGGTTGCCGTCCTCCCGGGTCAGGGTGCCGGAGATGCAGGCCGTGGCGGGAAAGACCACGTTCAGAGGCGTGCAGCCCCCTTCCTCACAGGACCCGCTGTCGCCGGTGTCCGCGTAACGGGTTCGCTCCTGGCTGTAAACGCGGTCCCAGAAGCCCAGCTCTACCTGAAGCGTGTCTTTCGGTGCCTGGATACAGTAACTCCCGTCCGGTGCGGTGAGGGTCTCACCCGCCGGGCCCCTCACCCGGACACCCTCAACGGGCTGACCGTCCTGCCAGAGGACGACCCCGCTCACGCAGGTGACGCCCGTCAGCTGGACCTCCACCTCCCTGCACCCCCCCGCGGCACAGGACCCGCCGGTTTCCGTCTCCACCGAGAACGGAACGTAGGTGCGGAAAAGCGGATCCCGTACCTGGCCCGAGATGGACTTCTCCGCAGGGGCAGGGAAGCAGACCTTCCCGTCCGGCCCGCTGATCAGGGAATTATCACATCCGGAGGGGGGGTAGAGAACCACCCCTTCCACCGGATTCCCGTCCCGGGTGAAGGTCAGGGTCACGCAGGTCAATCCGTCCAGCTGGAAAGGCAGCGGCGCACATCCCCCCTCAACACACGACCCGTCCTCAGGTCCGGTTTCCGCCACGCCGGGATGATAGGAGCAAAGCACCGGATCCGTTACTTCGACAGGCACATCCTGGTCCTTGGGGGCACGCAGGCAGTAGGCGCCGTCCGGTCCGGTGGTGTGGGTGTCGTAGGGGCCGCGAACCTCGGCGCCGGACACGGGCTCTTCGTTTCGGGTCACCGTACCGTTCACACAGGTGTAGTCAAAGTCCACGGTCACCGGTTCACATCCCCCGTCTTCGCAGGTTCCCGAGCCCGACGGCGTCACCGGGGTTTCCAGGTAATCATAGGTGAACGGATGATAGACGTAGAACCGTTTTTCCATGCCCTCGTACGCCCCCAGACAGCAGGATCCCGCTGCATCGGTGATGCAGGAGGTGTACGGATAGCTCGAACCGCGGACCTCTGCACCGGCCAGGGGCTCTCCGTTCTCCTGAACGACAAAGTTCACACAGGCCGAGGCAATTGTCCGGATCTCCAGTTCATATTCCCCGTATTCGTCATGCTCCCCGACGAATGAGTAATCGTATCCGGATGAGACGGCCACGAAGTAGGTCCCCGCTTCCTGCAGCGGGTATGTTATTTCCGCGGAGGATCCTGCGTCCGAAGACAGCTGGACACAATCGCTGTCGAACAGGCCGATCCGCTTGTAGAGATACCGGCTTCCCGGGGACGGGCGGACCTCGGCCATCAGGTTCATGTTATCCTGGCCCACCTCCACGCGATAGAAATCCACGTCTCCCGGGGGACAGAGGCCGAGCGCAGGTTCATGAAACGGCAGGTCCGCCAAGCCGGCCGCAACACACGTGTTGTTCGGCTCGTAGTCGTCCGGCGGGCTGCAGGAAAAGAACGGGTTCACCTCGGTGCAGAAGATCGAACCGCACCTGCCTCCCGTCTTCCCCGTGTGGAACGGCTCCTCTGTTTCCAGATCATGGTAGGTGACGTGGACGGTAAAGTCCCTTTCCAGAGGGATCCCACCAAGGCAGTACTCCCCCTGATCATCGGTCCAGGCCTCCTTTTCCGGGAACGTCTGCCGGTCTTCGTCCAGCAGCACGACTTTAGCCCCTTCCAGCGGAACGCCCTCCATGGTGACCTTGCCCCCCACACAGGTTTCACAGGCCCCCAAAAACAGGCCCAGGATCACCGGCAGGACCAGCAGGCCCCGGGTTCCTCCCGGGGGAAACGTTCCCGGGCTGTTTTGTCTTCTTCGGCTTTCTCCCCTTCTCATTTGTCTCCTCCTTTCCATTTTTGCCCCCTTTTTCCCTGAAACACACCTGATGCCGTTTACTGTTCTATCCATACGAAAAAAAGCGGCGGGCCGTCGGGACCGAACCCCGGGTTCCGCAGGGGATGTTTTCCTGAAACACTGCGGGTGAATGAAAGAAACACCCTTTTTCGTCGTTCCGGGCCGACCCGGCAGCCGGTTTTTTTCGTATCAGATCAATAAAGGCGGTTCCTCCCGGATCGCAGCACGGAAACACGGCACCCGGTGGGGCCCACGATCCGGGCCGGACCGTCGCAAACCCTCAACCCTTTCATTCGAACAAGGAGGAAACCATGAACCTGCGATTTCGAGGACCCGTTGCCGTATGGATGTCGATCCTGCTTTTGTCCGGCCTGTTTCTGCTGGGCCAGGACGCCTGGCCGCCCTGTTCCGACCTGGATGGAGACGGGTACGGCAGTCCGGCCGATGCTTCCTGCCGGTTCGACAAGGAAGACTGTTGTGACGACCCATCGGACGACCCGGAGGGGTGCGAGGGGTGCACCTGCGATCAGGACATCTGCCTGGCGTGCGCACGGTGCATCCATCCCGGCATGGAAGAAGCCCTTTACGAAGACACCATGTGCGGGGACGGCCGGGACAACGATTGTGATCAGTTCTCGGACAAGGCGGACCCGGGCTGCTCCTATCAGGGGGGAACCTATAGAGTCTTCCTGGAAGATGCCTCCCAGTCCCCGAGGGGCTGCTTCGTGCCAGGAGCTCTCCTGCTGCTGGTGGAGGAACTCGTCAAGAACGTCGCCCTCTTGATGGATCTTCCGGCTTACTCACTGGAGCCCTTTACGTGGCTTCTCTCCCTTCCCTATGTGGGCGATGTGCCGCTCACGGCCCGGTTTTCCCACAACGATCTCGTGCTGGAGGCCCAGGGGTTCCAGGGAATCGACATGGGAACCGTACCCCACATGAGCGACCTCGGATTGAACTGCGCGGTGACCGGTGTGGTGGAAGGCTCGATCTTCGACCTGAATCAGGACAGTCCCGGCGCCACCCTTATTTTTCACGAGATATTCATAGAACGGGGAAGCGGGGATGGGGCCTGCACGCTTCCGCAGCCCGACCCGGAATGCTTTGTCGAACTGGACCTGCGGGCGGAGGGCCCGCCGTGGGTTCATTGAAAAACCGGTCCTCAGGGCCTTCATACGGCACAGGGGAGGAAAGCACCCATGTCCGATCCGGAACGCTGGATGGAGGCCCTGAAGGAAGGCCTGGAGACCCTGCGCAGGGAGATCGACACCCTGAAAGACCTGCAGGCACGGGAGATCGCCCGGGAGGTTTCCGGGGACACATACCGGGTGGTGGTGGAGAACGCCAGCGAGATCATCGTGGTGCTGTTTCCCGACGGGACGCTGCGCCTGGTCAACCCGAAGGCGAGCATCACGTCCGGATACTCTCCGGAGGAGATCGTTTCCACGCCCTTCACGGACCTGGTCCACCCCGGGGACCGGGACCGGGTGGTGGAAAACTTCACCCGGAGGTTCCGGGGTGAACCGGTCCCCCACACCTATTGCTTCCGGTACGTGGGCAAGCAGGGCCAGGTGGGCTGGGTGGAGATTCATGCCTTCCTGATCCAGTGGGAGGGCCGTCCCGCCACGCTGATCTATATCCGGGACGTCACGGAACAGAAGCAGGCGGAAGAGGAGAAAAAGGCCATGGAAGCGCAGTTCCACCAGATGCAGAAACTGGAGGCCGTGGGCCGGCTGGCGGGCGGAGTGGCTCACGATTTCAACAACCTGCTCACCGTGATCAAGGGATATACGGATCACCTGCTGATGAACCGCCTGGAGGCGGAAGACCCGAACCGCCGGGAGGTGGAGGAGATCCGGCATGCGGCGAACCGTGCCGCGTCCCTGACCCGGCAGCTCCTGTCCTTCAGCCGGCAGCAGCCGATCCGGCCGGAAATCCTGGACCTGAACGATGTCCTTGCCGGCATGGACATCCTGCTGCGGCGCCTGATCGGGGAGGATATCGAGGTGGTGAGCCTTCCGGCCGGGGAGTCCGCCTGGGTGAACGCGGACACGGGTCAGATGGAACAGGTGTTGATGAACCTGGCGCTGAACGCGCGTGACGCCATGCCCCAGGGAGGGACGCTCACCCTCCGGATCCGGCAGGTCCATGCCCGGGAGCTGGATGACAACGCCCCTTCCGGGGCGGATGCGGAACACTATGTCCGGCTATCCGTGGAGGACACGGGCACGGGCATGGACGAGGCGTGCCGGCGGCGGGTCTTCGAGCCGTTTTTCACCACCAAGGCGCTGGGGCAGGGCACGGGTCTGGGGATGGCGGTGGTGTACGGCATCGTGCAGCAGCACGGCGGCAGGATCGACCTGCAAAGCGAGGTGGGGCAGGGCACCCGGGTTTCGATCTTCCTGCCGGCGGGTTCCGTGAAGCGGCGGAACGGTTCCGAAACATCCCCGGCGGATCCCGGCCTTCACGGAAACGAAGAACGGATCCTGCTGGTGGAGGACGAACCCTGCGTACGGTCGTGCACCGGGACCGCACTGTCCTCGCACGGGTACCGGGTCTTCCAGGCGGAGAGTGCCGAGAAGGCGATGCAGCTCTTCGAACGGGAGAACGGGGACTTTCAGCTGATCCTGAGCGACATGGTCCTGCCCGACCATTCCGGGCTGGGCCTGGCGGAACAGCTCCGGTCACGAAAACCGGGCATCCCGGTCCTGCTCACCAGCGGGTACACGGATGAAAGGTCGCAACGGTCGGTCATCCACCAGCGCGGGTTCCGGTTCTTTGAAAAACCCTACTCTGTGAAGGACCTTCTCCAGACCGTTCGGGGCATGATCGAGGGGGGGGTGATTCGTGGATTCGAATGACAGGTTGCGACATCTCAAATTGATCCACCGGCGATCTCCCTATGCTCCGGCCACATGCGCGTGATCTCCTCTATTAACGAGTCGGCAGTCGTCCAAAGGATTCCGGCCCACCTCGGGCTCTGGCTCTCCGACGCCCACACCGTGCCCAGGGCCCGTTCTCGACCACCCGGATCCCCAATGCTCGTCAGATCCCTCCTTCCCGAAGATCCCCCTCAACTACGCGAATGAGTTCAAGCAGTTCCCACCTTTTCCGGGACCTCTGAGACCTTCCGGGCCTTGCCCGGACATCCTGGTTCAATCCCGTTTCTGAGAAAGGAAGAGAGATGCAACGGAAACTGAAATACG
>CAYTRL010000288.1:0-7717 GCA_964439795.1 uncultured Thermodesulfobacteriota bacterium | reverse complement strand
GGTCCGGTTCTTATTTCTTCTTTCGCCGGCGGCTCAGGAAGAGGCGGGCCCCCATGGGAACGATGAGGTAGCACGCCAGATAGTTGAGCGTCTTGGACGTATCCACATCCGAAGCGACACGTTCGGAAACGGGTAGGGTCGCCGCCGTATGTCCGCAATCCGCGGTATCCGCATTGTCGATCAGGCCGTCGCAGTCCTCGTCGGCCCCTCCTGTACAGATTTCCGTGGCCCCGGGGTTTGCGTCCGGGTTGGAGTCGTCGCAGTCTTCCTCGGGATAGGTGCAAAGGGCGCTGGCAGGGCTGCCGTACCCGTCGCCATCCAGATCGACGCAGGATTCCACGCAGATGGGGTCGCCGTCGCAAACCAGCTCTTCGCAGCAGGGGTCTTCCCAGTCTGCCGCCCCGCAGGTGGAAATACAGGTGTCCGTGGGTTCATCGCAGATATCTGTGGTGCAGGCATCGGCGTCATCGCAGTCCACCGGTGTTCCCGCCTGGCACAGGAGCGAGACACTGCAGGATTCCACACCGTTACAGTACTGGAGGTCATCGCAGAGGGTGTCGTCCGGTGTGTACACGCAAACGCCATCCGGCAGCAAACACGTTCCAATGCCGCATTCACCCGTGGCCGTACAGTCCTCGTCCACAGCACACACACCCCCGCAAACACCGGCGCCACCGGTCACGGTCAAAATATAATTCCCGCTTCCTCCTCCGTATCCGGACACCCGGATCCGATAGGTCAGCCCGGCGGTGACGGTGATGGTGATTTCCGAAGTCAGGTCTCCCGTATCATCGTTGCAGGCCAGTTCCGTGCCTCCACATGCGTCGAACGCCGCCAGGGTCGTGTCGAAGCTGCTCCCCGCGGTACTGATCGTAACGGATCCCGACACGGTGGGCACGTAGTCGTGCCAGACATCCAGCGTATCCCCGGAGGCGCAACTGGTGATGTCCGTGCCGGTGGCAAACGCGCTCGACCCGGCGAGAGGCACCCCGTCGGCGACGCAGATGCCGGCGCCGCATTCATCATGGTCGGGTGCAAGGGATCCATCGATTTCGACCGCCTGGGTTGCCAGGGCAACATTGTCATACTCCGCCTGCGTGAACCCCAGGTTGATCGCCGCCTGGAGCAGGGCGTTGTGCAGGTCCAGATAGTCCGACGAGGAGGTAAGAAGATTGACCTGGCATTCATAGAAAAGATCCGCCACCTTCGAGATACCCATGCCGGTGACGGTGAAGCCGTTGAAGGAATCACCGTCCGTCAGCAGATAGCACAGTTTGTTGCCGACCCCTGAATTGGTGTGGACCCCCCCATAGTCGCCGGACCCCGTGTAGTACAGGGGGCTGCCCATGCGATCCGGATCGCTGAAGGCCGGGGGATCGGCCATGTCGCGGATGGCGCCGAACCCGGGAACATCTTCCCCCATCTGCCATCGGACCTCCGGGGTGTCGGTCCCCCCGCTGTTGGTAAGATCCACAAACTCTCCCCAGATATCCGACAGGGATTCGTTGATGGCACCGGACTGGTACGAGTAAACCAGATTGGATTCGTTGGTTGTGACGCCGTGGGTCAGCTCATGGGAAACCACATCATCCGCAGCGGAAAACCCCTCACCGAAATACATCCGGGAACCGTCCCAGAATGCATTTGCGAACGGGCAGGCCTCCCCCGGGTAGCAGTAACGGACGGTACCGCTGAGTGTCATCCCCGCATTGTCGAGGCTGTCCCGCCCGTGCTCGGCAGCGTAGAAATCATAGGTGTCGCCGAAATAATCATAGCATAGGTTCACGTCCGTGATGGCGGAAACGGGATCCCCCTCCGCTCTCTCCAGTGTGCCCGGGTCCGCGGTGGTATTATTGGAATCGTATATCTCGCGGTTTTTGGCGTCATGGATCAGGGGGTAGCGAAACGCTATGGCGCCCGTATGGGCGTTGAGCAGTACCATGTCTTTCAGGAGAGGGCCAGAGATACTTTCCACGATGGTTTGCCAGACGAGTTGGGGACTGCCTCCGGCTCCCACCACGGCCGGGCTGTAGATCATCAATACCGCCTCCGTTGCGGTTCCCTGGCTGCCGGCAACAACCTGTTCGATGGCAAGGGTACGTGCCTGCGCGGCGGACAGGGTGGGTTCCACACCGACCTTCCCTTCCTCGAAGGTCGAGAAATCCCGCATGATGTCGCTGTGAACGTTGGTAACATTCATGACGGCATCGAGTTGAACGATAATTTCGGCGCCGAAAACAGGCAGCGCTGTATACAGCTGCTGCAGGCGGACGTATATACGCTCCCCTTCACTCCTGGTCTTCACGGTGGCATACCCTGAACCGGGGGTTTCCCGGTAGAGGAGATCCTGCCACGTATCCAGGAAGGCACGGGCACGGGCTTCGGGGTCCTTGGGGCCCGTGGCGGGGAAATAATTCCCCGAAGCGGTTCCGAGATAACGGACAAAGCCGTCCGGACTCACGCTGACGCGTGACGATTCCGGAGATTCGGGACCGGAACCTTGAACGGAGTCGAGAAGCTCCTGTAGCAAGGCAGGGTTGTTGGAAGACCCGGGTGTTTGGCTGTGGCCCGGGGCATTTCCAAGAAAAATCAGTCCGGCTGTCAGCAGCAAAATCAAGGCGATTCGTCGTTCCATAGAGATCCCTCCTGTCGAACATGCTTGTCTAATATATTCCGTCCAGTATGCCTTTACGGTTTACATGACCGGCACCGATTCTCTACAGTTGTCGTATGAATATTTTAGCCTCTTCCTTCCGTCTTTACAATAAAAAAATCTTCTATTTTAAGAAATAACCTTTAGAGACAAGGATCTTCGAAACCCGCCAAAAACGAACACGCCGCAACCTGTTGAGATCGCGGCGTGTTCTTCGTAACGACTACGCGTTACCGTCGTATGCCACCTTATTACAGGGAGGGTTCCGCAACGTGGAGGCTCTGTCCCCAGGTACTTCCCGTCCCGGTTGCATCTTCCATGGGCTCGTAAGAAATGTTGTTAAGATACCCGGGGGACTCGAAGCTCGCAGGCTCCTCGGGCTCGGTGGTCCCGGATCCATCCTCCCATGCCGCGCCCCCGTCTCCCTGGACCGGGTTCACCAACCAGACAGCTCCCACCAGCGGCAGCAGTGCAGTCCGGACCGTGGTCTTCAGCCTCTTATGATTATCGATAACGCCGGCCATCGCCGGGCCGTAGGTGTAGTACAGATCCACGAGCATGCGGCCCCAGCGGTGTTTCAGCAGGTGGTGATCCCGGAATTGCCGGAGCACCCTCACCTTGCCTTCCATTTCCGTGCCGAAGCTTGCCGTTGCCACAAAGCATGCTTGCTGTCCGTTGCAGTTGGTATCGTAGGGATCGCCGGTCACCTCGGTGGCATCGGGGTGGATGCAGCGAGCGCAGCCCGCACACTCCGGATCCGTCTCGCATGTGCAGGTGGCACATACAGCCGGATCGTCCGTGGAGTCATCGTCACAGTCCATGCTCACTCCGTAGCCCGCGTAGTAGCCGTCCCCGTCATCGTCCGCATTGGCAAGCAGCCTCATCCCCCCCTCCAGGACCGCATAGGGAGCGCCCGCACCCATAAGCTCCAGGTCCGCCGTCACATACCCGCCGATCCACAGCGTCACGGATCCGTCCGGTTGTACCGCAGAATCGTCAAAGGTCAGGGCCACCGTGTCCATGAAACGTCTGGGATCCGTAGCCTCTTTGTTTAACGAGTCCGCCTGGACCTCACACCACCAGGTGGCCGTACCGCCGTTGGTCTGCGCAAACCAGTTGATGCCCACGTTGTCGTAGTCCGGAGCAACTGTGGGCTCCAGGACGTCCCCCACCGTCAGGGTCTGCCCCCAGGACTGGAGAATGCTCGAAGGCGCACCCAGCCCGGATAGGTTGAACGCCACCAGCCCGTCGTCGACCGTCAGGTCCATTTTCCAGGTGCTAATGGCCGAATACCCGTCCGGGTCCGGCCGGTAGTTCTCGTATTCCGCCGACAGCGTGCCGTCCGCTTCATAGAGCCGCACCTTGGCCGGGTCCGCCATCTCGCTTGGCAACGTAGTCGATGTAACGCTTCCACCGATGATCGTACGACCTGATGTCGTCCAGTTCCAAAGCTCCACCGCACCGTTTATATCAAAATATCTGGTGACCTCGGCCGCAAAGGCGGGTACTGCTCCCATGGAGAATGCCAGGGCCACAAAGAGAAGGGTTCTGACCATCTTTCTCATGGTTCTCTCCATTTTTCGGCTCCTTCCGGGCAAACGACCTCTGGTCTGGATTGCCGGCTGTTGTCATGTACTGTTTTGAACTGGCATGCCAACGGTGCTGCAGTTGTTCTCACTACGCAACACCACCCGGGACCCGGAAGCGTTACGTCATTATCCCCTATCCATATGTCAAAGGAATGAACCGGAAACCCTTATGCAACAGAAGGAATCCCCTGGATCTTTTCCCTTCTTTTCACGGATGATTGAGGGTTGGGAACGTGGTAAGAATAGCAGTCCAAGGGATCATACGTCAAGACAAAATAGACAGTGTTCTATTTTTTAACACTTTTTTGTTTTGATTTAGGGCGTGAAATTAATTGGACCTTCTCCCCAGAAAAACCCTTACAAGACAAAGTGTTGCAAAAAAAAGTAAGGCAGGAACCGTTTTGTGATGGGAATCAGTCTACTGTCTCTGTTCGCAAAACAGATATCACAAGGAAGAGGGGAAGTAATGCTTTTAAAACGATATCTCAAGACATCGAGTCGTACGCACCAAAAATAAAGCCCGTAACTGATTAAAGTTACAGGCTTTTATATCTTTGGTGCCGAAGGGGGGATTCGAACCCCCACACCCGGTGGGCACCACCCCCTCAAGATGGCGTGTCTACCAATTCCACCACTTCGGCAGTATGGGATCTTTCATGCTACTCGGTTCCCGAGGTCCCGGCGTCCGCAGGCGGCGGCTCGCCCTCATGGGACATGGGGGACTCCACCCCTTCGGAACCGGCGTCACCCGCCACCGCAGGAGCGGCAGCGGGTGTTTCCGGAGCCGCACTCTCCACGTCGCCCATGACGGTGGATGCCGTCTTGTGTGAAGATATGTACGCAAGCCCCAGGGAGGTCATCATGAACACCGCGACACAGATGGCCACGAGCTTGGTCAGCATGCCCCCGGCCCCCTGGCTGCCGAAAACCGTTTGTGAGGAACCCCCGAAGGCGGCTCCCAGGTCGGCACCCTTGCCTTTGGACAGCAGGACCACCAGGATCACCGCGCAGCAGGCCGCCACGTGGACGACGATCATCGCTGTGTTCATTTCTACCCCTTTTTCGTAAAAACCTTAAGCAAATCAATATAACATGACAGGGGTGTGGAATCAATGGGCACGGGAGACGTCTGGCTGTCAGGAAGACGGGTAGTGGATAATCCCCAGAAAACTGTCTGATTTCAGGCTGGCCCCACCCACCAGGGCCCCGTCGATGTCCGGCTGTGCCATGAGTTCGCCAGCGTTTCCGGGCTTGACGCTGCCGCCGTACTGGATCCGAACCCCGTCGGCGAGATCCTTGTCGTACAACCCGGAGATAAGTCCACGAATGATGGCATGGGCCGCCTGGGCCTGGTCCGGTGTGGCCGTCTCGCCGGTGCCGATGGCCCAGACCGGCTCGTAGGCGACCACCAGTTTTTCCGCATCCTCCCGGGGGATCCCGGCCAGTCCATCCCGCACCTGTGTCTCCACCACGCTTTCCATCCGCCCCCCCTTCCGCTCATCCAGGGTCTCCCCCACGCAGAAGATGGGCAGCAACCCTCCCGCCAGGCCGGCCCGGAGCCGCTTGTTCACGGTCTCGTCGGTCTCATGAAAGAACTGGCGCCTCTCCGAATGCCCCACGATCACGTACCGGCAGCCCACGTCCAGCAGCATGGGGGCGCAGACCTCCCCGGTGTAAGCCCCGAACCCCTCCCAGTGCAGGTTCTGCGCGGCCAGGTCGATGGCGGTTCCCTCCAGGATCTGTCCCACGGACGCCAGGTAGGGAAACGGCGGAGCGACCACCACATCCACCCTTTCCGTGCCGTCCAGCCCGTCGAGCAACCCCCGGACCAGGGCCTCGGCTTCCGATTGCAAAAGGTTCATCTTCCAGTTCGCTGCAATAATTGGTTTTCGGTTCATGGTTTCCCTCATACCGGAGTTAGGTTTGCAGGGCCTGGATCCCCGGCAGCACCTTGCCTTCCAGGTACTCCAGGGACGCACCGCCGCCGGTGGAAACATGGGTCACCTGGTCCGCCAGGCCCTCCTTTTCCAGGGCCGCCACGGAATCCCCTCCCCCCACGATGGTCACCCCATCGGACCGGGCCACGGCAAGGGCCACCTCGCGCGTCCCCGTGGCAAAGGGAGCGGTTTCGAACACCCCCATGGGGCCGTTCCAGACGATGGTTCGGGCTTCCTGGATGACACGTACAAACTTCTTGACGGTTTCAGGACCGATGTCCAGGGCCATCCATCCTTCCGGAATCTCGTTCGCGGGAACGGTCCGGGTCTCTGCATCCTCCTTGATCTCACGGGCGATCACCACGTCCACGGGAAGCAGGAGTTCCACGGAACGGGCACGGGCATCCTCCAGGATAGAATTGGCTTCGTCCTGCTTGTCCTCCTCCACCCGGGAGGCCCCTGCGGAAAGACCCTGGGCCCAGAAAAAGGTGTTGGCCATTCCGCCACCGATCAACATCCCGTTCACCTTGCCCAGGAGGTTCTTCACCACGCCGATCTTGTCGGAAACCTTGGCGCCTCCCAGGATCGTGATAAACGGTCGGGCCGGGTCCTTCAGGGTTTCCTCGAAGTAGTGGATCTCCTTCTTCATCAGAAAGCCGGCCGCCCGCTCCTTCACCGACGACACCATGCCCACCGTGGACGCGTGAGCCCGGTGGGCCGCACCGAACGCATCGTTTACGTACACGTCGGCCAGGGCCGCCAGGGAGGCCGCAAACCCGGGATCGTTCCCAGTTTCTTCCTTGTGATATCGCAGATTTTCCAGGAGCAGCACGTCCCCCTCTTTCAGGGCGTCGACGGCGGCCTCGGCTTCCGGCCCCACGCAGTCCGGAGCGGTGTTCACGGGACATGACAGCAGGGACGACAGTCTCTCCGCCACGGGGGCAAGGCTCATCTCCGGCACCCGCTTTCCCTTGGGGCGGCCCAGGTGGGAGGCCAGGATCACCCGGCCTCCCTTCTCCATGGCGTAGCGGATCGTGGGAAGGGCGGCACGGATCCGGGTATCGTCCGTCACCTGCCCCTGGTCGTTCATGGGCACGTTGAAGTCCACCCGGATGAATACACGCTTTCCCTTCAGGTCCAGTTCGTCCAGTCCTCGAATCGCCACGTAGAGCCTCCTTCCCGGCTACAGGCTCTTGGCCATGAGCAGGCAGAGATCCACCATCCGGTGGGAGAAGCCGCTTTCGTTGTCGTACCAGGACAGGACCTTGACCATGGTGCCCTCCATGACCGCGGTGGAGCCGAGGTCCACGTTGGATGAGGTGGAGGAACCGTTGTAATCGATGGAAACCAGGGGTTCGTCCGTGGCGTGCAGGATCCCCTTGAGCTTTCCGTCGGCCGCTTTCTTTAGCGTCTGGTTGACCTTTTCGATGGTGACCGATGTCTTCAACTCGGCCACCAGGTCCACCAGGGACACGTTGGGCGTGGGCACGCGGATCGACATGCCGTCCAGCTTGCCCTGCAGTTCGGGCAGTACCAGG
>CAYTRL010000287.1:0-7725 GCA_964439795.1 uncultured Thermodesulfobacteriota bacterium | reverse complement strand
ATGCGTGCCACGGCATTGATCTGGTTGATCCGAAGGACCTCGTCGTGCGGATAAACCGGGTCCGGCCCCGTATGAATTCCGGGGGAACCGCCGGGCCCTTCCGTCCCACAGTCGAGGGAGACCAGGGCCAGGGTGAGCAGGAAAGCAAAGCAGATACGTTGGCTTTTCATTTTCCGGTTTTCAGCGAAGTCAAGACGATAGCGCATTGTAGGGATATTGCGAGGAGCGGCCAAAGGCCGCGACGAAGCAAACCCCCGGTTCAAAAGCAGGGCCTCATGTGTCGGGGGATTGCCGCGCTTCGCTCGCAATATCCACACTTGAGCGGGTTCGGATTCAAGATCCTGTTCATAACGGCGCGTATCAAGCTACACAAAAAACGAGTATGTGACAAAGGCCGATCGGAATAAGAGTCCTGTCCGGTGCCCCTTTCAATCGGAGGAGGCAGCAGGGGCCCGGGCCATCAATTCCCGGAGCCACTGCTCCACCGGGGGGATCATCTCGTCCACCCAGTCGGTGAGGAGCAGGTGCGGCCGGCCCCGGGCCAGGTGCAGCCGTTTGGGTTCGGGCAGGCGCCGGAAGATCCCCTGGATGTAGTCCAGGGGGAAGATGTTGTCCCGTTCCGCGTGGAGGATCAGGACCGGCACGGGAACCTCCTCCACCGGGCAGGGCAGGGGGGTCGCCGCCAGAGAGGCAAAGGCCCGGAGGGAGATGGAGCTCAGGGTCAGGGGCGCCTGTTCCAGAAACGCCAGCGCGTTTCCGAAGTGCTTGGTCTCTTCCTTCTTCAGGTCCAGGTAGCACCGGATCGGCACCTGGAACTCGGGGATCAGGCGTGTCAGGGGCATCAGGGGCATGAGCATGCGGGACAGGCCGGGGAACCGGGTCAGCCCCAGGGTGGCCGGGTCCGCCAGGTCGGCCAGGTTGTGGCACACGACGCCCCGCAGGTCGCTCTCTTCGGCCGCGGTGTAGAAGGCCACGATCCCCCCCTGGCTGCTGCCCACCACGAACACATCCCGGCTGTACCGTTCCCGGGCATAGCGGATTACCGCCCGGGTGTCCCGCACCAGTTCGGGAATCGTGTAGCTTCCACGCAGGCCCTGGCTACGGCCGTGACCCCTGGGGTCGAATCCGATCACGTGAAACCCGAGCCGGCTCAGCTTGTACATGAACTCGGCATACACCATGGCGTAGACCGCGGTACCCGGGACAAAGACCACGACCGGGTCTCCGACCCCGGCCGGAAAGATATCCAGGTGCAGAAGGAAGCCGTCGCTGGAGAGGGTGTCCGTGGTGACCTGTTCCCGGAGTTCCCCGGGCAATCCGACCCGAACGAGAAAGCCGTCCAGCAGGGATGCCACCTCCTCGGCCGGCAGGGCCGGATCATGACCCAGAGCGCGGTTCCGGCTGTACCGCCACCAGACAAATAAAAACAGTGCCCAAACCGCCAGAAGCGTAAAAAGAAACGTCAACATGGGGTTCATTGTCCTTTCAAACACATGTACTCAGAAAGGCGGTTCGTAAACGTTCATTCCTCCTCCAGGATGCGGATCTCGCCCCTGCCCGCATCCATGCGTACCCGCTGGCCGGTCTTCAGGCGCTGCATCATCCCGCCGGAAATGCTCACGATGGTGGGCAGTCCCAGTTCCCGGGCCACCACGGCCGAATGGGAAAGCAGGCTTCCCCGTTCGATCAGGAGCCCGGAGCAGGAGGGGTACAGGGGAACCCAGCCCGGGTCCGTGCGTTCCGTGACAAGGATTTCCCCGGCGATGCCCTCGGCGTCCTTCATCTCCCGGACCACCCGCACGGTTCCCTCCACCACACCGGGGCAGCAGGGCGTCCCGAACAGCAGGGCCGGGTCCGCGTCGTCCCGGGCCTCGTCCCGGAGCAGGTCCGCATCCAGGAGCACCTGCTCGTAGCGGACCGAGGCGCCCACCGCACCGTAAGACAGAAACCGGTCCGGCGGGGCAGGGGTTTTCCGGTATTCATCGAACTCCTTCTTTCGCTGTCCGGCCAGTTCGGAAAGCCGGATCGACACGGCCCGCCCCTCCACAAAGGAGAACAGTTCATCAAAGGACAGATAGAAGACGTCCCGGGGGGCATCCAGGTGCCCGAGTTCCGCCAGGTTTTCCCCCATGGCCCGGAACAGGTGCCGGATCAGGCCGAAGATCTTGGTCCGGTCGAAACGGAGATTCTCCCGTAACCCCACCGCCCGCCTTGCGTGTTTGAGCACCCAGAAAAAGAGGACCCGCCGGATCCCCCGCAGCGATTTTTTCACGCGCGCTTCCGCCCCGGCCCGGATCTCCCGCTCCCGGGTCTCCATGGCCTGGATGGAGTAGTTCTTCGTGCGCACGTATCCGGTCAGGGCGTGCAGCACGAAGGAGGGGTCGTCGTGCAGGTCCTCCTCCTCCAGTTTGAGTTCGTTCACGCAGCGGAACCCGTACCGGTCCAGAAACTCCCGGAGCCGGGCCAGCACCTCGGGGGAGCGGCCGTTGTCTGCGAGTTCAGGCCAGATCCGGTCCACGTCCGTAGAGATGAACCACTCACGAAAGGCGGGGTCGCCCTTGTCGATCATCTCGGCGATCCGCATGAGCATCTTGGTGGGCTCCGTGCTTGCCAGGTCCCCCTCCCCGCAGAGCAGGTCGTTTTGCAGGGAGGAGCCCTCGTCCCCCTCCGCCAGCCACTTTTCGGTGAGCTTCTTCAGCAGACCGAAAAAGATCATGCAGAGGTAGTCGTTGATGATGGGGGCCTGCCAGCGGGCCAGGATTTCCCGGTCCAGGGTCCGATAGAATTCGGCCTGCTGCGTGAGCGGCATCCGGGAGAAATCCATCTTGCGACCGTTTTCGTAAACCCTGTTGAAGTGTCCTTGGAAGTCGGCCACGATCCGGTCCATGTTCCGGAACCGGTGCAGGGTCATGCCGGTGACCCACAGGCGTTTCCAGAGAGAGTAGCGGGGCGGATCCTTCATGAAGTCGAACAGGGATGCCATTTCCGGTTTCAGGGCCTGCTTCACCCCCATCATGGTTTCCATGAACGCCTGGTTTCCCGCCGCCCCGGGCAGGAGCAGGAGGAGCCGGTACCAGTGGATCAGGTGGTAGTAGATGCGGCCCCGCAGGAGCCCCAGCAGGTTCCGGAACACGGATTCGTGGGAGGCGATCATCTCCTCGGGCACACCCATCACCTGGCAGAACTGCGTGTACACCTGTCGGTAGGCCCGCACGGCGAAGGTGAAGGTCAGCGGAGCGGTGACCCCGCAGTAGCTCTCGATGATGTTGGAGTTGTCCCACAGGATCGGCTCATCCCCCTTGACGTCCGGGCGGAAGAAGGCGTCGTGGGGAAGCCGGGTGATGGGCCGGGTCTGAACGCAATAGAGCTTTTCATTTTCGTAGACCCACTCGCAGTCCTGTGCTCCCCCCAGCCTTTTTTCGAGCTCCATGACCAGGCAGGCCACCTCCCGAACCTGGTCGTCCACCAGGGAGCTTTTCCTGCGATCATCCTCCGGCACCGGCACCCGGACCAGGCCCCCTTCGGGCGCCTGCCTGAAGGCGTACTCCTTGTGGGCCAGGAGGGGTTCGAACTTCAGGGTTTCCCGTTGTACCTGATAGGTGTCCGCGTCCATCTCGCCGCTCACCACCCCCTCCCCCAGACCCCAGGTGGAGTTGATGATCAGCCGCTCCCTGTCCAGGGGCCGGACCGGGTTCCGGGAGAAGGCCACGCCCGCCGTATCGGCGTCCACCATCTGCTGGATCACCACGGCCACATCCATGCCCTTCACCCCCAGGCCGTGTTCCCGGCGGTAGACCAGGGCCCGTTCCGAAAAACCGGAGGCCCAGCAGCTTCGCAGGGAGCGTTCCACAGCGGCCGGGCCCTTTTGAAACAGGAAGGAGGAGAGCTGCCCGGCAAAAGAGTGGTCCGGTGCGTCCTCGTCCGTCCCGCTGGAACGGACCGCCAAGAACCGGTCCTCCAGGGACAACCCCCGGATTTTCTCGAAGATCCGGTCCAGGAGGGATGCCGGCATCTCACCGGCCTGGAACAGTTCTTCCGCCCGCCGGGACAGGCGTCCCGGGTCCTTTTCCCGGGTCAGCTCGTCCTGAAAGCTGTTTTGTTCCACGAATCGCCGGAAGGCCAGTGTGGAGATACAGAACCAGGGGGGCACCCGGAAACCGTTCCGGCTGAGCCGGGCCATGTTCGCCGCCTTGCCCCCGCCCAGGGACCGGAGGACCTCCGGGCTGTCCTCGTGTGTCAGGAGTTCGTTCATTGCGGCCACCCCGCGAAATGCTGAATGACGACCGCCCAGAGGTGCAGCAGGAGCGAAAGCGTGGCCACCCCCTCGACGATCTTGTACTGTTCCGGCTTCAGGAACAGGATCCCAAGGCTCAACAGCACCAGGCCCCCGGCCGGCCAGAGCAGCAGCTGCAGGCCCAGGCCCCATGCACCCAGACCGGCAACGAGGCAGGCGACCGCCACCACCAGGCAGGTAACGTTCCTGCCGTACACGGCCAGGTACGTCTTCAGCACGGGGTGGGCCCCGGGGTCCAGCTTTCGGCAGACCTCGTAGCTGAAGAACGATCCCACGACCGCCAGGCCCAGCCACATGGTCTGGAGGCTCCCGGCCAGGTCGGGCCGGGTCACGGTCACCGCGAAGATGCACACGGCGAACACGATCCCCTGGTGGGTCACCGCGTAGAGCAGCGGCCGGTCGTCCAGCCAGCGGCCCAGGAAGAACTCTTTGTACATGAGCAGGAGGTACACGGTGACGGCATAATAGCTGAAGGCGGCCGTCCGGTTGGCCAGGACCATGATCACCGCGCCGTACGCCAGCATCACCAGGAGGAGGAGGGCGATCGCGTTGCCCACCTCGTCCACGCTCAGGAGTCCCCGGGGCAGGGGACGTTCCGGGTGTGCCGAAACGTCCTTTTCGTAGTCCTTGCGTTCATCCATGAGCCGGAGTTGGAAGAAGAAGAGCAGTAACCCGAGGAAGGATACCAGGAACCCCTGCAACTGAAACGTTCCGCCCGCCAGGAAGAGCCCGGAAAGGACAAATCCGCCGGTCAGCAGGAGATACACCGGCAGAGGAAACCGTTCCTTTGCGTACGTCAGCCAGCGATTCATGAAGCCCCCTTTCTCACGCTCTTGGCCCGATCGATTTTCGCCCGGTGTCTGCGGTCCCGGTACACCCGTGCGTTGATGATCCTGTGGATTTCCTTCCTTTCGCTCCGGAGGTGACCCCGGTGCGGGCTCAACCCCTCTCCCAGAAGACAGACCCGATCTCGGCCATCCCGGAAGATGAAGGAGTTGCTGGACCCCAGCAGGCTGTAGACCGCCTGTTCCAGGCGAAAGTCCTCCAGTGCCTGCTCGGACCTGCCGGCAAACCACCAGCCTTCACCATCGGCCTCGATCCGGTCGCCCATGAAGTGCCACGATCTTCCCTCCGGGTCGGTCCGCTTGTAACGGCGGTTGGCCTCTTCGTTGGCGATGTACCTCGGACAGACGTGGGCGCCGCTGACCCAGAGACTCTCCTCTTCCAGCGAATACCGGATCTCCGGCACGGGCTCGCCTACGTACAGGGTCTGGAAGTGCCCCCGGGCGCGGCTCAGGCGCACCGCGTCGCGGGCATCGGACACGGACACCGGTTCCGCCTCGCTGCTTCCATACACCAGGGTCCATCGGGCGTCCGGCCATCGCTCGAACCCGGCCTCCAGGATATTGCAGTCGGTCAGGGCACCGCCCACGTACGCCGCCTTGAGGTTTCGCAGGCGGGAGACGGCCGTGATCCGTTTCAGAAAGGCCGGTCCACAGACCATGGTTTCGGGCTGAAGAGAAGCGGGCAGGGCGTCCAGTTCCCGGAGATGAGGCACTTTCCACCGGTGGGGAATGACCACCGAACAGCGTCCCGAGGCCAGGTTGGAAAGCACGAAGTTGGCGAAGATGCTGAGGGCCGGTCCGTCGAAGCCGCCCAGGTCCAGCCTCCGGGAGAGGAGCTCGTGTTCGTGAGACAGAAACCCGTGGCTGCGCACGATCCCCTTGGGGTTCCCCGAGGTGCCCGAGGTGAAGACCATGGCGCCGGGCGTTTCCCGGTCAACGGATTCCAGGACGAAGTCCTGCCCCGCGGTCTCCCGGTCCGCCGTGCCCGTTGCGGCCCACGCGGGCAGAGACCGGACCGACGGGATCCGGAGCCCCCAGAGCCGGCCCAGGCGGCTGGCCAGAAAGAGCCTGGGCTGGACGGTCTCCAGAATCCGGCGGATGCTGTCCACCTTCATCCAGGGTTCCAGCATGACCATGGAGGCTCCCATGGCCAGGATCCCCAGGACGGCGCCGTACAGCCGGGGGCCGATCCCCTCGAACAGGAGCACGCTGTCTCCCGGGCGCACACCCGACCGGCGGCACAGGGCCTGGAACCTGCCCGCGGTTTCCCGAAGTTCCTGAAAGGAGACGGGCTCCTTTCCGGGCATGCGGACAGCGGGTTGCCGGGCCCGGTCGAGGCTCTGTTTCTGGAAAAGCTCGATACAGTTCATGGATCCGCCGGGACGGTTGGGGGTGGTTGCGGAGAATTCCAGCGCATGACAAAAAAACAGTGGACATTATAGGGGGAAGATGCGGATGAATTCAATGGATGCACCGGGCGGAAGACGCTCCAGGCCGCGGCCGCAGGGAGGGCCGTCAAAAACACGGGCGCATGTTTCACGGAACGGCTTCATGGAGGGCTTCTGCAATCCTTTCCATGCCGATACAGTTGGGGTGTACACAATCACAGTACAGGGAACATTCGGTGGGATCCTGCGGAAAGGCACGGTAGAGGTCGGCAAAGAAGATTCCGTTCTCCGGCCCGTCCAGGGCATGAACCATGTCCGCCAGCATGAGCGACCAGACCTCCAATACTTCGTTGATGCACAAATAACAGTCGCTGCAGAACTCGCTCGTCCATGTTTTACAGGATTTGGGTGCGTCGGAACCTTCTTCTACGGGCGGTTGCGATGCCACCACCACCTGGGGAACGCCGTGATGGACCCTGTAGCGCTCCACGATGCGCTGCATACCGGAAACCGTGTTCCGGAGGGGTTCGATGAGCTCATCGCTCAAACGGCAACAGTTTCCGGGCCTCGGAAAATCCGGCGCGTTCCGGAGAAGGTTCAGGATCACATCGTTTGCCCCCATCAGGATGTACACTCGAGTCGCGTTCGGGTTCACAGCGATGGAGGTGTCCACATGGACAAACTTCTTCAACCCGTTGACCTCGCTTGCGATGGTTTGCCCCTGTTTTCCGAAGTTGGCGATCTGTCGACCCGTCAACTCCTCCAGGCAGGGAATGAAGCCGCACCGGAAGGGGGAAGAGGCCGTGCCCCACGCGAAGCAGCAGCAGCCCATCACAACGCTTCCGCCGATGGCGACTGCACCTTGATCCGTGTTGTCCGGGAGGTTGTCCGGGTAGTTGCAGGCAGGGTTCACAAAGCCGTCGACGCAGCATTCCGGCCTGGAGCAGACGGAACAGTCCTCGTATCCGCTGTAATCCGGCGGGGAACAGGAGGAAGACGGCCACCCGTCGGAGTCGTCCGAGCAGGCAGTGGAGCAGACACCGAGCAGGCAGAGCAGGATGCCGAAACGGACCCGCCTCCGCAGCGTGTGGTTCCTGTGTCCCCAACCTGTTTCCATGGCTACCCCTTTTCCCCCCCATTATTCTCGAGACCGCCGAAGATGGCAATCCTCAGGGTTTTCTGATAATACATCGGTCAA
>CAYTRL010000286.1:0-7748 GCA_964439795.1 uncultured Thermodesulfobacteriota bacterium | reverse complement strand
GGGAACTTAGGTCCGGGTCTGCGATTGGAAAGGCGGTGAGCAGGTAGCGACCGAACTGGTCAACCACCTGGCTGCTTATTACGGGGATGTCATTCGCCTCCTGACCCCTGTGGGGATCGAAACGCCTTTCGGCATCGTACCGGTCCAGAACCGTTACTGCATCGGGGGCATCTTTCAAACCGGTCTGTATGAATACGATGCATCGTTCGTGTACATGTCGCTGAAGGAGGCGCAGCGCTTTCTTCACCTGGGAAACGGAATCAGCGGCATCGAGGTGGGTATCGACGATTTTGCCGAGGCGAGAGAGGTCGCCGATCAGATCCGTCAACGGGTGGATCCATCGTTCCGGGTGGAGGATTGGATGCAGAAGAACCGGCGACTGCTTTCCGCCATGCGCCTGGAGAAGATCACCGCATTCGGGGTGCTGGTGCTGATCGTCCTGGTGGCCGTTTTGAGCATCCTCAGTTCCCTGGCAATGACGGTGATCGAAAAGAAACAGGAGATCGCGGTCCTGAAGGCTCTGGGCGCCACACGCGCTCGAATCCTGTTCCTGTTCATCCTGCAGGGCCTGATGATCGGGGTCACCGGAACACTGACGGGCGCTGCGGCCGGGATCGGTCTCTGCAGGGTCCTGGAGACCTATCCGGTGGTCACGCTCCCGCAAGACGTGTTTTACCAACTCACCCTGCCCGTTGAACTGGCAACGGCGGATATTTTTTACGTGTGTTTTGCTACACTGGCATTGAGCCTGCTCGCCACCCTGTATCCGGCGTGGAAAGCGGCGGGCATACCCCCGGCGGAAACCTTGCGGTATACATAACCATGTCCATGTTTGAACGGAAGATGGGGTTCCGGTACCTGAGAGGCGCACAGCGTGGCGGATTTTTGTCGGTTATGGGGTGGATCACGGTGGTTGGGCTCCTGGTGGGAGTGATGGCGCTGGTTGTGGCCCTTTCCTTTGCATCGGGCTTCCAGAGCGCCCTGCGGGACAAGATCATCGGTGTCAATGCCCACCTGCTGATCCTTCGGTATGACGGCGGTATCGATGGTTGGCAGAAGGTCCGCGAGAAGATCGACGCCATGCCCGGGGTGAAACAGACCATGACTTTCACCTACAACCAGGGGATGATGCGCTCCGATCTGGGGGTGGCCGGTACCATTGTACGGGGCATCCTGCCGAAAGAAGTTCCGGGGATCTCCGGCATGGAGTTCTCGTTTCCATGCGGTGAGATCTCCTCCGTGGACGAGGGGTCCGGAGACGGAACGAACCCGTACGCTCCCGCGACCCCGTACGCTGCTGCGAACCCGCACGCTCCCGCGACCCCGCACGCTCCCGCGAACCCGCACGCTCCCGTATGGCTTGGCAAGGTGCTGGCCGAGCAGCTGGAGGTGACCTGCGGTGATCCGGTGACCCTCATCGCCCTTTCAGACCCTTCCCTGGACGAAAGGGAGGCACGCCTCCGATCCTATCGGGTTGAGGGGATCTTCGACGTGGGCATGTATGAATACGATGCCTCCCTGGCGTTTCTCCGGTTGCAGGACGCCCAGGACTTCTTCGGGTTGGGGGAGGAGGTCACCGGCATCGAAGTGAGACTGGAAGACATACGGCAGACGGACCCCCTGGAATCAGAAATCAGCCGGTCCCTGGGATATCCGTTCTGGGTGAAGAACTGGAGGGAAATCAACCCCAACTTCTTTTCCGCCCTGAAACTCCAGAAAGTGGTCATGTTCCTGATCCTGATCCTGATCGTGCTCGTTGGCGGATTCAATATTATCAGCACCCTGATCATGTCCGTCATTGAAAAACGGAGGGAAATCGCTATTCTCAAGGCCATGGGATCCACGCAGCGGTCCATCGGGCGGATCTTTTTCCTCCAGGGGCTGATCCTGGGGTGCATCGGTACGGGTTTGGGCCTGGCCGGCGGATATCTGGTCTGCCGAGCGTCCCAGGCGTTCCCGTTCATCCGGCTGGACCCTGACGTGTACTATCTTTCAAGCCTTCCCGTGGAGATACGGCTCGAAGAGTTCCTCCTGGTGGGGATTTCCGCCTTGATCCTGACCCTTTTGTCCACGCTGTATCCGGCCCGTCAGGCGGCAAAACTGGATCCTGCAGAGGTCTTGCGGTATGAATAGAAACAGGCTGCCCGAGAAAAACTCCCGCCCTCCGGAAGAACCGCTCTTTCAGGTTCGGGAACTGCACAAAAGCTTCCGGACCGGAGAGAAGGAAATTCACGTCCTTCAGGGCATCGAGATGGAGATTCAACCGGGCGAAACCGTAGCCATCCTGGGGGCGTCCGGGGTGGGAAAGACCACCCTGCTGCACATGCTCGGGGCCCTGGACCGACCCAGCAGGGGGCAGGTAATCTATCGGGGCGAGGACCTCGTGGAGAAGTCGGAACGGGAACTCGCTTCCTTCCGGAACCGGCAAATCGGTTTTGTATTTCAGTTCCACTACCTTCTTTCCGAGTTGACCGCCCTGGAGAACGCCGCGCTTCCCGGCTGGATCGGGGGGATGAGCAGGACAGAGGCGGAAGACCGGTCGTCACGACTGCTCCAGGAGATGGGGCTTGGAGAACGGTTGAACCACAGGCCCGGCACCCTCAGCGGCGGGGAGCAGCAGCGTGTGGCTGTAGCCAGGGCCATGCTGATGGAACCCCGGGTTCTGCTGGCGGATGAACCCACGGGCAACCTGGACACCCGGACCTCCGCCGCGGTGGAGAACCTTCTTTTGGATCTCCGCGACAAGCACGGGGTCACGCTTGTGGTGGTCACACATAACCCGGAGTTTGCCGGACGGATGGATCGAAAGGTCCGGATGGTGGATGGAAACATAATTGAAGACGGTCCACCCGCAGGATCTCTTCCCGAAACAGGACGGATTGGACACCCATGAGAGATCCAGAGGCCAGGGAGTACGAATCAGGGGCGCGTTGGGGGCTGCTTTGCGCGGTGGGGCTCATGCTTCTAGCCCTCCTCGACGGATTTCTGTGGGCGGCCCGGGCGGAACCGGCCGCCGCCCCGGTGGTGAAGGAGATTGAGATCACCGGGACCCAGCGGATCGAACCGGATGTGATCCTCCTGAAGATCCATACGAAAACCGGGGACGCGCTGGATCTGAAGACGGTCCGGGAAGATATCCGGGAGATTATGAAAACCGGTTATTTCCGGCATGTAACGGTGGAGGAACTTCCGGTTCCAGGGGGGATCAAGGTCGTTTACCGCGTGGAGGAGCGGCCCACGATTCGGGAAATCCTTTTCGAAGGAAACGACGACCTGGATGAGGAGGACCTGCAACAGGTGGTGACCCTTCAGCCGAACCATTTTTTCAGCGTGGCCGAACTCAAGGAAAACGTGGCGAAGCTTCGAAAGATGTACGCCAACGAGGGGTACTTCCTGGCTGACGTGGACTACGATATCAAGTCCGAGCCCAACAACCAGGTCACCATCGTATTCGTGATCCAGGAAAACGAAGAGATCAAAGTTCGGCGGGTCCTGTTCATGGGCAACAGGGCGTTTACGGACAAGAAGCTCAGCAAGGTGATCGAAACCAAGAAAAAGGGGCTTTTTTCCTTCTTGACCTCCTCCGGGGTTTACAAGGAGGACATCCTGCGGGACGACGTGACACGGTTGACCCTGTTTTACCTGGACAACGGGTACCTGCAGTTTTCCGCCGACAAACCCCTGACCCTCACCACGGACGACGGCATGTACATTTGCTTCGTGGTGAAGGAGGGGGAGCAGTATACGGTAAAGGACATCCGCTGGGAATCGCTTACCGAGCCGGAACAGACCTATATTCACCGGAACCAGCAGTTGCGTTCCGGGCAGATCTTCAGCCGGGAGAAGCTCCAGAAAGATATCATGTACATGACGGAGTATTTCACGGACCGGGGATATGCCTTTGCCGAGATCACGCCCCTGTACTTCCCGGATGAGAGCACACTCACGGTGAACGTGGCGTACAAGGTGAAAAAAGGGCCCAAGGTGCGCATCGGCGAGATCAAGATCCGAGGAAACAGCAAGACGCGCGACAAGGTGATTCGGCGGGAAATGGAACTGGTGGAGGGCGATCTGTACAGCGGCTCGCACCTGCGGGATTCACGCGCGGAGATCAACCGTCTGGGCTTCTTCGAGGGCGTGAACGTGAGCACCGAACCCGCTCAGGAAGAGGACCGGCTGAACGTGGTCGTGGATGTCAAGGAAGGACAGACAGGGACCCTGAGCGGCGGGGCGGGGTTCAGTTCCACGGATCAGTTCGTATTCATGGCAAACATCACCCAGAGCAACCTGTTCGGCCGTGCCCAGGTCGTCTCCCTGAACGCCGAAGTCGGGGGCACCCGGCAGAATTTCTCCCTGAGCTTCACGGAACCCTGGCTGTTCGACATCCCCCTGTCGGCGGGCTTCGATGTCTTCATGACGGAACGGGAGTACACCGACTTCACGAGAAACGCCCTGGGCGGGTCGGTCCGGTTCGGATACGAGTTCTTTCGGAATATTCGTGCAAACGTCATGTACAAGTACGAAGAAGTTGAGATCACGGACGTGAGCATCTATGCCCCCATCACGCTGGCCGGCGAGGAGGGGAAAAGTACGACGAGTTCTGTGACGTTTTACACCGTACATGATACGCTGGACAACCCCATGTACCCCAGCAAGGGGTGGATGAACGTGGCCTCCGTGGAATTCGCCGGTACGATTTTCGGCGGCGACAACGACTTCGTCAAGATCCGGCTGGACACGGGATACTATTTTCCCCTGTTCTGGGGGACCACCATCCACGCCCGGGCCCGGCTGGGGTTGGGCTACGGGCTAAGAGGGGACCGGCTGCCGGTGTTTGAACGGTTTTTCGTGGGCGGGATCAGCACCGTCCGGGGATATGATGTGCGCTCCCTGGGACCTTCGGCGCTGGGAGTGGTCATCGGGGGAAACAAGGAGCTGATCTTCAACATGGAGTACATCTTTCCCCTGGTGCCGCAGGTGAAACTGCGGGGCCTGGTCTTTTTCGATGCGGGAAACGCTTTCAGCGAAGACGAGAGCCTGAGTTTCGAAGGGCTCCGTCTCAGCGCCGGCGGCGGGTTTCGATGGTTCTCCCCCATGGGGCCTCTCACGTTCGTGCTTGGGTTCCCCATCGACCGTCGCCCCGGCGAGGATTCCAGCGCCGTACAGTTTTCCATCGGCGCACCCTTTTGACACGCCTTCGATAGATGTAAATCATCATCAGAATATAAAAAGAAGAGAGAATACACCCAAACAGGAGGACGGACCCATGCAGACAAGATGGCTGATGGCAGCGGCGGCGTTTCTGGCACTTACCCTGGCTACGGGTTCCTCCCGGGCGGAGCTGAAGGTGGGGGTGGTGGATCTCCAGAAGGCCATGGAGCTGTCCGAGGAAGGCAAGAAAGCCAAGGCGGTCTTCCAGCAGAAGGTGGAGAAGATCCAGAAAGAGCTCAAGGACAAACAGGACCGGCTTTCGGCCATCAAGGATCAGCTGGAACGCCAGAGTGCCATGCTCAGCGTCACCGCTCGGGCGGATAAAGAGCGGGAGTACCAGGACAAGCTGAGGGATTTCAAAAGGTTGTACGAAGACTACCAGGAAGAAATGCGCAGGGAGGATGCGGAACTGAGCGAGAAGATCCTCCGGCGTCTGATCGAGGTGATCGAGAACATGGGGGTGAAGGAAGGGTACGATCTGATCCTGGAAAAAACCCAGAGTGCCGTGCTGTACCGCTCGAACTCCATCGATTTGACCGACCAGCTGATTAAGCTCTTTGACAAGAGTACGAAATAGCTCTGCATCGGGAAGGCACGGGGAGCGGGAGGACCCTTGAAATGGTGTTCACGCTGGAAGAGATCGCACGGCGTATCGGCGCGGAATTGCGGGGAGACGGGTCTCGGGAGGTGGAACGAATCCGCGGGATTGAAGAGGCAGAAGCCTGTCACCTGACCTTCGTGGCCAACCCGAAGTACCGTCCGAACCTGTTCACCACGCGTGCAGCGGGCGCCATTGTATCGCCGGACCTCAGCGAGGCGCCCTTGACGCTTCTTGCCACCCCGGAACCGTATCGTGCGTTTGCGGAGGTGCTGCGGATCTTCCATCCGCTTCAACGTCCCGAGCCCGGCGTTTCCCCCGATGCACGGGTCGATCGGTCCGCGCAACTGGGGGAGGGGGTCACGGTTTCCCCGTTCGTGGTCGTGGGACCCAACGTACGCATCGGGGCACGGTCCGTGATCCACCCGTTCGTGGCCCTGGAGGAGGGAGCCGAGGTGGGAGAAGACTGCACGCTCTTCCCGCACGTGTCCCTCCGGGCCGGATGTGTCCTGGGAGACCGGGTCATTCTGCACAACGGGGTGCAGGTGGGGGCCGACGGGTTCGGGTTCGTCCCGGAGGGCGTTCGACTGCAGAAGATCCCCCAGGTGGGTATCGTACGGATCGGGGACGACGTGGAGGTGGGGGCCGGTACGTGCATCGATCGGGCCACCATGGGAGAGACTCGAATCGGACAAGGCACCAAGATCGACAACCTGGTTCAGATCGCACACAACGTGCAGATCGGTGAGAATGTCATCCTGGTCTCCCAGGTGGGAATCTCCGGGTCCACCACCATCGGTGACCGCACCGTGCTGGCGGGTCAGACCGGGGTGGCGGGGCACCTGCACATCGGAAAGGACGTGAAAGCCGCGGCCAAGTCCGGGTTCATCGCCTCGGCGAAAGACGGGAGCCTGCTTTCCGGGGCTCCCTGCATGGACCATCGACGCCACCTGAGGGTGCAGGCTGTTTTCAAAAAGTTGCCGGAGTTGAGAGACAGGATCCGAAAGCTGGAACAGGAGGTCAGGGACCTTCGTGCCGGAAAGACGCAACAAGTTGGAGAAGGGGGGGACGCCGTTGAAAGCGATTCTTGAGGCCAAAGATATCCAGCGCCTGCTTCTCATGAAATATCCGATCCTGTATGTGGACCGCATCCTGGAGATCGTCAAAGGACAGCGTGTAGTCGGGATGAAGAACTTTACCGTGAACGAACCGTTTTTCGAGGGACACTTTCCCGGGCATCCCATCGTTCCCGGCACGGTGTTGATCGAGGCCATGGCGCAGGTGGGCGGCATCTTCGTCTCCCAGGCCGAACCCGAGAAGAGTCAGAAGATCATGTACCTGGTGGGTCTGGACCGTGTCCGGTTCCGACGTCCCGTGGTCCCCGGGGACCAGGTCGTGTTTACGTTGGATCTGCTCAAGCGCCGACGGGACATCTGGAAGGTGTGGGGGGTGGCCAGCGTGGAGGGGACTCGGGTCATGGAAGCGATCCTCATCGCCGCCGTGCAATCCGTGGGGACGGAGGAACTTCAATGATTCATCCGACCGCGATCGTTCAGGAAGGAGCCGAGGTTCACGAAACGGTGGAAATCGGTCCGTATTGCATCGTCGGGCCCCATGTAAAGATCGGCGCGGGGACACGGGTGGCTTCCCACGCAGTGATCGAGGGCAGGACGACCCTGGGTGAAAACAACCGGATCTTCCAGTTCGCATCCATCGGCGCGGTTCCCCAGCACCTGAAGTATCAGGGAGAGCCCACCGTCCTGGAGATCGGCTCGGGCAACACCTTCCGGGAGTTCGTCACCGTTCATCTCGGCACCGTCCAGGACCAGGGGTTCACGAAGATCGGAAACTACAACGCGTTCCTGGCCTATTGTCATGTGGCCCACGACTGCATCATCGAGGATTCCGTGATCATGGCCAACAGCGCCACGCTGGGGGG
>CAYTRL010000285.1:0-7779 GCA_964439795.1 uncultured Thermodesulfobacteriota bacterium | reverse complement strand
GTTCACGGTCATCATGAACGGTTTCTTGTCCCCCTTGGCCATTTTGGTATCCACGAACCCGAACCGTACATTGGTCACGTGGACCCCCCGCGGCTGGAGGGCCAGGGCCAGCCCCTCCAGGTAATTGGAAAACCCCGCCTTGGAGGCGTTATAGCTTGGCGCCTCGGGGGAGAGCATCTCGTCCGCCAGGCTGGAGATCCCGATGAAGTGTCCCCGCCCTCTCTCCACCATCATCGGGATCACGCAGGATGCGGTCTTCACCATCCCGAGCAGGTTCACCCCGAAGATTTCCTCCTCTCCCTCCATGCAGGCGACGTCCAGCATCTCGCCGATGCCCGCGAGGTACACGCACAGGTCGACCGGGCCGCGCTCTTCCAGTACCGCCTTCAGCCGGTCGGGGTACTGCGCACTCTGGACCCCGGCCACCAGGTGATCGCAGGCCGGATCCTGGATGGGAGACGGGCTCCTGGAGATTCCCGTGACATGCCACCCGTTTTCCAGCAGCTTCCGGGTCAGGGCGAGACCGATCCCGTCGGTGTTTCCGATCAACAACGCCTTGCCGCTCATGATCTCCTCGTGTTCAAAGGGGCACCAGGTCCCTGCACAGGCCTTCGAGAAAAGCTATCTGATAGTCATGGAAATCCGCCGCCTTTTCAAAGCCGGCGTTCTTGAAGCAGTCGCAATCGAATAACGCGTAGAGGATAATATAGTCGTTGAGGAGCGATACGTCCCCGTTATAGCGGTAAAGAGAGAGAAGCTCCTCGTACCGTTGCCGGCGAAAGGCCGGGGACCACGTATTGTAATCCCTCAGGAGCATCATCATGGTGAAGCCCAGGTCCTCCAGGGGAAGGCCCGCCCGGCACCAGTCCAGGTCGATGAACCCCACCACATCCCCCTGGTTCACAATAATGTTCCCGTGGTGAAAGTCTCCGTGAACGAAACAGGCTTCCGTTGCGGGGTACCGTTCGGAGGCCCCCTTCACCCGCTGGAAGGAGGCGACAAGACGCCGTACGGATCGCTCGTGCAGAAACACGGGAGCGTCCTCGAGCAACAGTTCGATCCTGTCCGGGAGAAATGTGCGCGACAGCTTCTCCTCGGCGAACCGGCCCTTCGTGTCGTCGTGGAGACGGTGAAGTGCGGTCAGGACCTGTTTGTCCGCCTGGGACGGCACCTTGTGAAGTTCGTACCAGTTCCCCAGGGTCCGGCCCGGGATCAACCGGTGAAGGGTCCAGAACGATCCGTTGTCGACCACATACGCTTTCCCGTCCCGCGAATTCTGATAGTTCGGAAAGGAATAGCCTGTAAGAGCTGCAACCGCTGCCAGCCGTTCCCGCTCCGCCTCGTAAAGTGCAGGGGTGTGCTCCAGGCTTCCCCGGGACCGGAGGACATAGTCGTCATCGATGATATACACGGAGGCGAGCTTCGCATCCGGCGGTTTTTTTATGTTCCGCGCCGATACACCGAACGCCTTCAAAACAACCTGAACATTGTCGGTATTCATCGTGATGTGTTTACCATTTTCTCTCCAAGGGTTTCAACACCTATGAAAAAGCGGTTGGCAGAAAAATGGGTAGCTTTTTCATATCATCAGCCCCTTCATCGTTTTCTACCCCGAAGACCCGCTGCATCCATCATCCACACAGCTTGATCAGGGCCACGCCGGTCACGATCAGGGCGATGGCTGCCACCTTCCGGGCAGTGACCTCTTCCCGGAGAAGAACAAACCCCAGGATCGATCCGACCACCACCGAGAACTCCCGCACCGCCACCACGTATCCCACCGGTCCCAGGGTAAAGGTGTACAGGATGATCAGATAGGTTCCCATGGACCCGACACCGATGATCAGGATTTCCCTTCCGTACCGGCGAACGCTTTCAGACCACCCGCTCCCGGTGCGGGCCAACACCACCGGCGCCATGGTCAAAACGCAGATCGCGGACATGAGCCAGATATAGAGAACAGGGTTCACGCGCATCACGCCCCCCTTGTCGGTGAGGGAGTAGGCCGCGATGATCACACCGACACCGACCGCCAGGAGAAGCCCCCGGACCGCCCCCGCCTTCTGCCGGGACGGACGGGCCAGCAGAAACACGCCCGTGATAATCACAGCGATCCCCGCCATCCCCCCAGGGGACGCCGGCCCGGCGAACAGGAACGGGGCCAGCAGTGCGGTCAGCGCCACGCCCGTACCCCGGGAGACGGGGTAGACCACGGAAAGCTCCCCGGTCCGGTAGGCCGCGGACAGCAGGAGGAAATAGGCGGCGTGCAGGAGCCCGGTGGCCGCCACGAACCCCCAGGCGGCCGCCGACAACAGGCCGATTTCCCTCCGGAAGATCAACAATCCGAGGATCACCGGCAATGAGAAGAGGGTAGCGGCGCAGAGGCCCAGCCACACCACCCGGAGGTTCCCTTCCGCCTTGCGAGCCGCGTAGTTCCAGGAGGCATGAAGCACCGCGGCGACCAGCACGAGCAGAAAGACGTTCACGGACATGGGGTTCCGGGCCCCCTTTCGGTTTCCTTTACCACGGCCCGGGTTCCTGCCCCGGGCCGGGAGATGAGGTCAACGAACCAGGCAAACCCATTCTCCTGAAATCATCCGGAAGGAACAAGGGGCGCAGCCTCGGTGACCGGCGTGGCAGGGAAATCGCCCTCGGGCATCCTGAACCATCTGTTCGTGCTGATGTGGAAAGGCCGGCGGCGCCGGAAGACGTGATGCGGGGTTGCTGCACAAAATTGGGCAAGAGCCGGATCAAGGCCGTTATGGTTCCATGACCCTCTTGCCGTACAGGGTGTGATCGTACTCCACGCCGCCGAAATCGGCGATTCCGGGAAGCCGCCCCCAGCGCTTGAACCCGAACCGTTCCAGGAAGGCGATGCTCGCGCGGTTGTGCTCCATGACAAAGGCGAGGAGGGTCTTCACGCCCAGGGCCGGACACTGCTGGAGAACGTGCTCCATCAGGGCGGTGGCAACCCCCCTTCTCCGGGAGCGCTCATCCACGTAGTAGCTGGTCTCCAGGGTGTGACAGAAGGCAGGCCGCCCCCCCCGGTAAAGGCTCAGCGCGTTGTACCCCGCCACGGACCCGTCATCGTCCTCTGCCACGAAGATCGGATTGCGCCCGGGCAGAAACCCCCGGAACCAGCCCTGCTGGGTGTCCGGGTCCAGGGGTTCGGTGTCTCCGGTGGAGATGCGGCCGGGAACGGCCTGGTTGTAGATCTCCACGATCCGGAAAAGGTCGCTGGGTTCTGCGGCTCGGATCTTCATGGGCAACCCGGTGGGAAGGGGCGATGAGTGGTGTAAGGAAAAAAAGGAAAAAGGCCGTCCGGCCCTTTGATTGAGAAGGGGACTCGGACGGCCTTTTGCGTCTGGTTTTATTTAGCCTGTTCCCGGCAGAACTGTTTCCACTCCAGCCGCTTCCGCCACTCCTCGTACCCTTCCTCCTCCGGCTGAACAGCCCCTTCTTCCAGTTGAGCGATCTCCTGGTCCAGGGAGGAAGCGTCCAGGTCATCCACCATGGTTGCATCATCCAGAAGCACCGTGACCTTTTCTCCGGTGACCTCGGCGAATCCACCGCCCGCCAGGAGCGTGGTTTCCGTCTGGCCGTCCCGGTAGATCAACCGACCCGCCTTGAGTCCGGCCAGCATGGCGGCATGGCCGGGCAGGACCCCGAACTCGCCCAGGCTGCCTGGTGCCACGAGCTCCTGAACCTGCCCGCTGAAAAAAGACCGCTCCGGGGTCACGAGATTCAGCAAGAATGTTTCCGCCATCCATCTTCTCCTTCTGTTCCGTCCGCCCACAGGCGGACGGAGGTGCTGATCCGCCGCAGGGGAACGCGGGCAAAACCGATCGAAGGATCGATCAGCTCATCAGTTTCTTTGCCTTCTCCTGGGCCTCTTCGATAGTACCCACCATGTAGAAGGCCTGTTCCGGCATCTCGTCATGCTTGCCCTCGATGATCTCCTTGAAGCCCTTGATCGTGTCTTCCAGCTTCACGTAGCGTCCCGGGCTCCCGGTGAAGGCCTCGGCCACGAAGAACGGCTGGCTCAGAAACCGCTGGATCTTCCGCGCCCTGGCCACCAGGGACTTGTCGTCCTCGGAGAGTTCGTCCATACCCAGGATGGCGATGATGTCCTGCAGGTCCTTGTACCGCTGGAGGATCCGCTGTACCTCTCGGGCCACATCGTAGTGTTCCTGACCCACCACCTCCGGGTCCAGGATGCGGGAGGTGGAATCCAGCGGGTCCACCGCGGGGTAGATGCCCAGCTCCGCGATCTGCCGGGAGAGCACGGTGTTGGCGTCCAGGTGCGCAAAGGTCGTGGCGGGCGCCGGGTCGGTCAAGTCGTCCGCAGGCACGTAGATGGCCTGCACCGAGGTGATCGACCCCTTCTTGGTGGAGGTGATCCGTTCCTGGAGCTCACCAAGGTCGGTGGAAAGGGTGGGCTGGTACCCCACGGCCGAGGGCATGCGCCCCAGGAGCGCGGACACCTCGGAGTTGGCCTGGGTGAACCGGAAGATGTTATCGATGAACAGGAGTACGTCCTGCCCCTCGTCGTCCCGGAAGTATTCCGCCACGGTGAGAGCGGAGAGACCCACGCGGGCGCGGGCTCCGGGGGGCTCGTTCATCTGTCCGTACACCAGGGCCGTTTTTTCCAGAACACCGGACTCCTTCATTTCCAGCCAGAGGTCGTTCCCCTCACGGGTCCGCTCGCCAACGCCGCCGAACACCGAGTAGCCGCCGTGGTGCTGGGCGATGTTGTGGATCATCTCCATGATGATAACGGTCTTGCCCACGCCGGCGCCGCCGAACAGGCCGATCTTCCCGCCACGGGTGTAGGGCTCGAGCAGGTCGATCACCTTCACGCCGGTCTCCAGGGCCTGCACCTGGGTGTCCTGCTCGGTGAAGGCCGGCTTCTCCCGGTGGATCGGCGATCGCTTCTTGGTTACCACCGGCCCGGCCTCGTCCACGGGCTCGCCGATCACGTTGATGATCCGGCCGAGAACCTCCGGCCCTACCGGCACGGAGATCCCGTCCCCCGTGTCCCGGGCGGCCATTCCCCGGACCAGCCCCTCGGTGGCGTCCATGGCCACGCAGCGGACCGTGTTCTCGCCCAGGTGCTGGGCGACCTCGAGCACGAGGTTCCACTCCTCGTCGTTGATGGCCGGGTTGGTGACTTCCAGCGCGTTGAAGATGGGGGGGAGCTGGCCCGCCTCAAATTCCACGTCCACCACAGCACTGATGACCTGTGTGATTTTTCCCATATTCATTGAACAGACTCCTTTTTCAAGTTTTTCTCGCCTGGTCGCTTTCGATTCGGATTATTTTAACGCCTCGGCCCCGTTCACAATGTCCATGAGTTCCGTAGTGATGGCGGCCTGCCGGGCCCGGTTGTACGAAAGGGTCAGCCGGTCGATCATCTCCCGGGCGTTGGTGGTGGCGCTGTCCATGGCCGTCATCCGTGCCGCGAACTCGCTGGTCTGGGCCTCCAGCATGATCCAGTACAGGCGTATCTGGATGTATCGCGGCAGCAGGGTTTCCAGAAGCCCCTCCCGGGAGGGCTCATAGATGTAATCGGTGGAGGGCTCGTCCGCGGCGCGTTCCGGGTCGCCCCCGTCTTCCTCCACGCTCGGTTGGAGGGGCAGGAGCGTGATCTCTTCCGGCCGCTGGGTCATCATGGATTTGAACTTGGTGAAGAACACCTTGACCTCGTCCACCTCCCCGGACAGGAACGACCGTGTCAGATCCGCGGCCAGCGGCTTGATCAGTTCGAACTGCGGGTTCCCGGGGAAGGTCTGGTTCTGGGCGGACCGGATGGTCACGGCCCGCTTCTTGAAGGTCTCCCGGGCCTTGCGGCCAACCAGGTTCAGGGAAACGGATTCGTACTGGTCCTGGTTGTCCTGGATAAAGCCCATGGCCATCCGGAACAGGTTGGTGTTCAGGCCTCCGCAGAGGCCCCGGTCCGTTGAGACGACCACGAGGTCGAGCTTCCTGGGGCCGGGCCTCTCCTCCATCAGGGGGTGGATCTCGTCTCCGGTCTGGCGGACCAGGCCCCCGATGACTTCATCCATCTTCTCCGCATAGGGCCGGTTGTTTTCCAGCGCCTCCTGCATGCGCCGGAGCCGGGCCGCCGCCACCATCTGCATGGCCTTGGTGATCTTGGCGGTCTTCTTTACGCTGGTGATCCTTCTGGTAATATCCTTGAGCGTCGGCATGGGGTTCTCCTGAACGCAACTCTGCACTTACTCGGCGTTGAACGTTCCCTGGAACTCGTCGAGGATCTTTTTGGCCTTTTCTTCCAGCTCATCCGAAAGCTGCTTCTTTTCACGGATTTCCTTGAACAGATCCGCGTAACGGGATTCCACGAACTGGGAGAGCTCATCTTCGTACCGCTCCAGCGCTTCGTTGGGCAACTCGTCCACGTAGCCGTTGGTGGCGGCGAAGATGATGAGGATCTGTTTCTCCACGGCCATCGGCTTGTACTGGGGCTGCTTGAGGATTTCCACGAGCCGCTTCCCGCGCTCGAGCTGCTGCAGGGTGGCTTTGTCCAGGTCGCTCCCGAACTGGGCGAACGCCTCCAGTTCGCGGAACTGGGCCAGGTCCAGACGCAGGGAACCGGCCACCTGTTTCATGGCCTTGATCTGCGCGTTACCGCCCACACGGGACACGGAGAGACCCACGCTGATGGCCGGGCGGATACCGGAGAGGAACAGGTCGGTTTCCAGGAAGATCTGCCCGTCCGTGATGGAGATCACGTTGGTGGGGATGTATGCCGACACGTCGCCCGCCTGGGTCTCGATGACCGGCAGCGCGGTCAGGGACCCGCCGCCGCGCTCGTCGCTCATCTTGGCGGCGCGCTCCAGGAGACGTGAGTGGAGGTAGAAAACGTCGCCGGGGAACGCCTCGCGTCCCGGCGGCCGGCGGAGCAGGAGGGAAAGCTGCCGGTAGGCCACGGCGTGCTTGGAAAGATCGTCGTAGATGATCAGGGCGTGCATTCCGTTGTCCCGGAAATATTCGCCCATGGTGGCCCCGGAGTAGGGGGCGATGAACTGGAGGGTGGCCGGGTCGGAGGCGCCGGCGGTCACCACCACGGTGTAGTCCATGGCGCCGAAGCTCTCCAGTTTGTCCACCACCTGGGCCACGGTGGACTGCTTCTGCCCGATGGCCACGTAGATGCAGAACACCGGCTGGTCGGTCTCGTGCGTGGACTTCTGGTTGATGATGGTGTCCACGGCGATGGCCGTCTTGCCGGTCTGGCGGTCCCCGATGATCAACTCGCGCTGGCCGCGCCCGATGGGGATCATGGAGTCGATGGCTTTCAGGCCGGTCTGCACCGGCTCCTTCACCGGCTGCCGGTCCACGATGCCCGGGGCCTTGATCTCGATCCGCCGGTTTTCGTCCGAGGCGATGGGGCCCTTACCGTCAATGGGCTGCCCCAGGGCGTTCATCACGCGGCCCATTACGGCCTTGCCCACGGGCACCTCCACGATCCGGCCCGTCCTCTTGACCGTGTCCCCTTCCTTGATGTGCGTGACCTCGCCCAAGACCGTGGCGCCCACGTTGTCCTCTTCCAGGTTCAGCACCATGCCGAACAGGCCGCCGGAAAACTCCACCAGCTCACCGGCCATGGCCTTCTCCAGACCGTAGATCCTGGCGATGCCGTCACCCACGGACAGGACGACGCCGGTCTCGCTGTACTCCACCTCTTTTTCAAAATCTGCGATCTGCTGTTTGATAATCTCACTGATCTCTTCTGCTCGGATTCCGACAGCCACGGCTATTCCC
>CAYTRL010000284.1:0-7803 GCA_964439795.1 uncultured Thermodesulfobacteriota bacterium | reverse complement strand
CCGAAAGAAACCGATCAACCTCAAGATCAGGGAGGTGGCACAACAGGTGGGGTTCTTCGTGCTGCTGGGTTTCATCCTGGTGATCTCCTACAACGATATCATGCGCGTGCTGCCCATGGACCTGGGCGACCTGTTCAAGTGATGCTGTTCCTCGGAATCGATACCAGTTCCGTGGTGGGAACCGTTGCCGTGACCTCCCCGGGCAAGGTGGTGGCCGAATGGTCCCTCGAGGTGGATCGAACGCACGCCAAGCGGTTGCTGCCTCACATTCAATGGATGCTCCGGGAGGCGGGTCTCTGCTTTGCGGACATCGACGGTATCGCCGTAACGCTGGGCCCGGGATCCTTCACCGGGCTTCGCATCGGGATCACCACAGCGAAAACCCTGGCGCTCGTCTCTGGAAAGCCCCTGGTGGGCAGGCCCACCCTGGACGTACTCGCCGGAAACGTCCCTCACGCCAGCGGACTGTTGTGCCCTGTCCTGGATGCCCGGAGGGGGGAAGTCTACTGGGCCCTGTACCGGCGGGACGAGTCAGGGGACACAGAACGCCTCACGGACGACCGGGTCGGCACGCCGGACGCCCTGCTGAAAAAGGTTCCCGGGCCCGCACTCTTCCTGGGGAGCGGTGCCGGGATCTACGGCGACAGATTCCGCTCCGCGGCCGGTCACCGGGTAGCTGAGGAACCGGAACAGAACCAGATCCGGGCATCGGTCCTCTGCCGCCTGGCCCGGGAAACCTACGAGGCGCAGGGGGCCACCCTGCCGGCAGACCTCAAGGCGGTCTACGTTCGCCCGTCCGATGCGGAGAAGAACCGGTCCCGCACGCAAACACCCTAAGGCGGAAACCCCGCAAGCTTTCGGCGGTCAGCCTTCAGCGCCCAGTCCCCCCCCTGCCCCCAGGTGATCTACTGAAAAAACCAATAAGAACAAGGGAATGTTGTCAAGAAAAGAATCAAATTTCCCATCCCGGCAGCAGCTTTTCAGAGAGGCCCCCGACCTTGTTCAAGACCTGCCGTCTGTTCCCAGCCGGGACCCTTGCGCTTGTTTTCCGCATCTTACTGCTGTATAACATGGTTGGAGAATCCAAGAAGGAGCGTGTGTAGAGGGTTCCTGTTTCAAGATTCCGCAACCCGGGATCACGAAGAGAAAAGAGATCTTCGATCTCGGCCCGAAGCCGTCGGTTCACAACATGGACCTCGTTATGGCCGTCTTCGGGTCTTCTCCCGGCCATTTCCGTTCCTGCACCCACGGCCGCCCCCCTATCTCCGGCACCAGTGAACGGCAATACCTCGGTTGTCCTCAAGTCGGTGACCGGCTCCGGGGGCGGAAAATAGATATCGTTCGTGTTCCGGACCGGCCGGGGTATTGTTTCTTCTGTCCGGATTGCATGGATTGCATGAGGAGTACAGTCCGATGCGAAGTGATCGAGTGAAAAAAGGGTTAGAGCGTGCGCCGGCCCGTGCCCTGCTGCATGCCACGGGCCTTCCAAAAAGCGAGATGGACAAACCGTTCATCGGGATCGGCAGCTCCCACACCGACCTGGTCCCGGGACACGTGAACCTGCAGGACCTGGCCCGTTTCGCGGAAAAGGGGGTGCACTCCGCCGGCGGTTACCCGTTCGGGTTCAACGTGGGTGCCCTCTGTGACGGTATCGCCATGGGGCACGAAGGGATGCATTATTCCCTGCCGTTCCGTGAACTGGTGGCCGACATGGTGGAGTGCATCGCTCAGGCGCACGGACTGGACGGGCTGGTACTCATCACCGACTGCGACAAGATCACCCCCGGCATGCTCCTGGCAACGGCCCGCCTGAACATCCCCACCGTGATCCTCACAGCGGGCCCCATGCTGGCCGGCCGCCAGGGGAGCAAGCGGCTCTCGCTGGTGCGGGACACCTTCGAGGCCGTGGGGAAACGGCAGCAGGGCCTGATCAGCCAGGAGGAAATGGACGAACTGGAGATGTGCGCCTGCCCGGGTGCGGGGTCCTGCCAGGGGCTTTACACGGCCAACACCATGAACTGCCTCACCGAGGTGCTGGGGCTCTCCCTGCCCGGATGCGGCACGGCGCCGGCGGTGTCCGCGGAGAAGAAGCGGATCGCCTTCCAGAGCGGGATGACCGCTGTGGAAGCGGTTCGAGCCGACCGCACCCCGGATAAGATCCTCACCCTGGAGGCGTTTGAAAACGCCATACGTGCAGACATGGCCCTGGGGGGTTCCTCCAACACAGTTCTCCACCTCTGCGCCCTGGCCCACGAGGCACGGATCCCCCTCACCCTGGAGGTCTTCGATCGGATCAGCCGCACCACCCCCCATATCGCCGATCTCCGCCCGGCCGGGGAGTTTTTCATGGAAGATCTGCATTACGAGGGCGGCGTTCCCGCCCTGCTCAAGCACCTGGAGGCAGAGATACACCCGACCCCCCACGTGAACGGTTCGGACATGCTCACCATCGCCCGTGCCGGCCGTCCCCGGGGGATGGAGGTCCTCCGGGACAGGGACAACCCGCTGCGCCCGGAGGGAGGCATTGCCATCCTGCACGGGAACCTGGCCCCGGAAGGCGCCGTAATCAAGCAGTCCGGGGTGTCGCAGGAGATGCTTCGGTTCCAGGGAACGGCCCGGGTGTTCGACCGGGAGGAAGATGCCCAGGAAGCCATCCTCTCGGGGAGCATCCGCGAGGGAACGGTGGTGGTCATACGCTACGAAGGCCCCCGGGGGGGGCCTGGGATGCGGGAGATGCTCGCCCCCACGTCCGCCATTGTGGGAATGGGGCTTAAACAGGTGGCACTGCTCACCGACGGGAGGTTTTCCGGGGGAACCCGGGGCCCCTGTGTCGGCCACGTGTCCCCGGAAGCGGCCCTGGGAGGGCCGTTGGGTCTGGTCCAGGACGGGGACCTGATCGAACTGGACATTCCCGAACGCACCATCCGCTGGAACGTAGATAAGCGGGAGGCAGAGCGCAGACGGAACGAGTGGAAGCCACCGCCGGCCAAGATCACAAACGGATACCTGGCCCGGTACGCCCGGCTTGTCACATCGGCTCATACGGGCGCCGTGCTGGAGAGTTGAAGATATACAGGAGGGTATCAAGTGAAAAAGCTCGCAGGATCAGACATTTTTATCGATTGCCTGAAACGGGAGAAGGTGGATACGATCTTCGGATTCCCAGGAGGGGCCGTCATCAATCTGTATGATTCGCTTCTCAAATCCAAGATCAACCATTACCTGGTGCGCCACGAACAGGCCGCCGTGCATGCCGCGGACGGCTATGCCCGGGCCACGGGAAAGGTGGGGGTCTGCCTGGTGACGTCCGGACCCGGGGCGACCAATACGGTCACCGGCCTTGCCACCGCGTACATGGATTCCATCCCGCTGGTGGTCTTCACCGGCCAGGTCCCCACCGGGCTCATCGGCAACGATGCATTCCAGGAAGCGGACATGCTGGGCATCAGCCGCTCCTGCACCAAACACAACTACCTGGTGAAATCCCAGAAGGACCTGGCCCGGATCATCCACGAGGCCTTTCACATCGCCAGGACAGGAAGACCCGGGCCGGTGCTGGTGGACATCCCCAAGGACGTCACTGCCGAGATCGCCCCTTATGAACCGGTACGGAAGGTGGAACTCCAGGGGTACAATCCGTCCACCACCGGGCACACCGGACAGATCGAACGGGCCCTGAACCTGATGTTGAAGGCCAAACGGCCGGTGCTCTACACGGGCGGGGGCGTCATCCTCTCCGACTCCGCCCGGGAACTGAAACGTGTGGCCGAGCGACTCCGGGTTCCGGTGACCATGACATTGATGGGGCTGGGCGGGTTTCCAGGGAATCACGCCCTGAGCATGGGCATGCTGGGGATGCACGGGACCTACCGGGCGAACATGGCCATCTCCCACGCGGATGTGGTGCTGGCCATAGGTGCCCGGTTCGACGACCGGGTCACGGGCCGGATCGACGCCTTTGCAAAGGACGCAAAAATCATTCATGTGGATGTGGACCCCACCTCCATCAGCAAGAACGTGGCGGTGGACATCCCCATCGTGGGCGATGCGGGCAAGGTACTCCGTCAGATGCTGGAGATGCTGAAAAAACCCAAGTACGCCAAGATCAAACCTCCCAAGCGGACCGCCTGGCTGAACCAGATCGAAGCATGGAAAAAAGAGAGCCGTCTAGCCTACGACCCCGAAGGGGTGCTGAAACCCCAGTTCGTCGTAGAAAAGATCTACGAGGTGACCAAGGGGGAGGCGTTCATCACCACCGAGGTGGGCCAGAACCAGATGTGGGCGGTTCAGTTCTATCCGTTCAAGCACCCGCGAACGCTTTTCACATCCGGCGGACTGGGGACCATGGGGTACGGGCTTCCCGCCGCCCTGGGTGTTCAGGTGGCCCATCCGGGAAAGCTGGTCGTGGATATCGCCGGGGACGGCAGCATCCAGATGAACATCCAGGAACTGGCCACGGCGCGGCAGTACGATCTCCCCGTGAAGATCGCCATACTGAACAACGGCTTTCTGGGCATGGTCAGGCAATGGCAGGAACTGTTCTTCGACAAGCGGTACTCCTCCGTGGACATGAGCTTTCAGCCCGATTTCGTCAAGCTTGCTGAGGCGTACGGGGCGGTGGGCTTCCGCACCTCGAAACAGGAAGAGGTGGTGCCTATCCTGAAGGAAGCGTTCGCCACCCCCAAACCGGTGATCATGGATTTCCAGGTCTCCCGGGAAGAGAATGTCTATCCCATGGTGCCGGCGGGCGCCTCGTTGACGGAAATGATCCTGCTGTAACTTTTTCATCCAGGAGCAATGCCATGCGACATACGATATCCGTTCAAGTGAAGAATGAGTTCGGGGTTCTCTCCCGTGTGTCCAGCCTTTTCAGCGCACGCGGATTCAACATTGAAAGCCTCACGGTGGCCGAGACCCTGGCCCCCCAGATTTCCCAGATGACGATCGTCACGGTTGGAAACGATCAGATCATCGAACAGATCCTGAAACAGCTCCGGAAACTGATCGATGTGATCAAGGTTTCCGACCTCACGGGAAAAGATTTCGTGGAGAGGGAACTGGCCCTGATCAAGGTCACGGCCGATGAGAAGACCCGGGCCGAGGTCCTGCGAACGGTGGACATCTTCCGCGGCAAAGTGGTAGATGTAACGGCAAAGACCTACACGGTGGAAGTCACCGGCACGGAGGACAAGATCCTCGCCATAGTCCGCCTGCTCAAACCCATGGGAATCCGGGAAATCATCCGGACCGGCCGGGTGGCCATCCCGCGGGGGGACTGAAACCCCTTCCTCGGCAGGGCTCTGCAGAACCGGGGGACGCCACCGCCCTCCGTTCGAACGGGATGCGCATCTTCCCCGGGGGGACGGACCGGAAGGCAGGGGCCATGGGGGCCCATGGCGTTCGTGCCCGGTTCCGAGACCATTCTTTCGTATCAGGAGTGTACCTATGAACGTGTACTATGAAAAAGACGCAGACCTCACGCTGCTTCGTGAGAAGAAGATCGCGATCGTGGGCTACGGAAGCCAGGGACATGCCCACGCCCTGAACCTGCGGGAAAGCGGCATGGACGTCCGCGTGGGCCTCCGGCAGGGAAGCCCTTCCTGGAAAAAGGCCGAGCAGGAATCCCTGCCGGTCCTGACCGTACGCGAAGCGGCGGCGGAGGCGGACGTCATCATGATCCTGGTTCCTGACGAGACCCAGCCCGTTGTCTACCGGAAGGAGATCGAACCGGAGCTGAACGACACCAAGGCGCTGGCCTTTGCGCACGGATTCAACATCCATTACGGCCAGATCGTCCCTCCGAAGGAGGTGGATGTGTTCATGGTGGCTCCCAAGTCTCCCGGACACATGGTCCGCCATGAATACGCCCAGGGGAGAGGTGTTCCCAACCTCATCGCGGTTCATCAGGATGCCAGCGGTCGTGCACGTGACCTGGCGCTTGCCTATGCGGCCTCCATCGGCGGGGGGAAGGCCGGCATCCTGGAGACCAGTTTCCGTAGCGAAACCGAAACGGACCTGTTCGGAGAGCAGGCGGTCCTCTGCGGCGGCGTGTCCGAGCTGATCCAGGCCGGCTTCGAAACCCTTGTGGAGGCCGGGTACGAACCCGAGATGGCCTATTTCGAATGTCTGCACGAGTTGAAGCTCATCGTGGACCTGATCTACGAAGGCGGCCTGAGCAACATGTACTACTCCGTGAGCAACACCGCCCAGTACGGCGGCATGAGCCGGGGACAGCGGGTCGTGGGGGATATGGCGCGCGAGGAGATGCGACAGATCCTCCATGAGATCCAGTCCGGCGTGTTCGCCAAGGAGTGGATCCTGGAAACCCAGGCAAACCGCCCGGTGTTCCGGGCCCTCACCCACAGCATGGAAACCCATCCCCTGGAAGAGGTGGGAAGCCGTCTCCGCAAGATGATGCCCTGGATCGACCGGCAGAAGAAGGTGGACCGGGAGAAGAACTGATGGATCCAACCCGCGAGCCGTTCATCGTTGAAGAGGGATATCCGTTCATCGCCGTGGCCGCCTTCCTGGCCCTGTTCGCGGCCACGTCCGGATGGCAGGTCCTCAGCTTGATCCTGCTCCTGTTCACCCTGGCTGTGGCCGCGTTCTTCCGCAACCCGTTCCGGGTCCTGCCCTCCGATCCCCAGGCTGTTGTGAGCCCGGCGGACGGCAGGGTCCTGAAGATCGAGACACTGGACGCCGGGAGCATGATCCAGGTTCCGGGCCGAAAGGTCAGCATCTTCATGAGCCCCCTGAACGTCCACGTGAACCGCATCCCGGTTTCCGGTACCGTGAAGCGCAAAACGCACCTCCCCGGAAAATTTTACGTGGCCAGCCGTCCCAAGGCCTCCCTGGATAACGAACGGACCGAAATGATCCTGGAAACCGATGGGGGGCTCCCCCTGGGAGTGGTGCAGATCGCGGGACGCGTGGCCCGTCGCATTATCTGCTATGCAGAGGCGGGGGACCGATACGAACGGGGGGAGCGGTACGGACTGATCCGGTTCGGTTCCCGGGTGGAGCTGCTGGTACCCGAAACGGTAACGTTATCGGTACGGGAGGGCGACCGCGTCAAGGGAGGGAGCACCATCCTGGGGCACCTCCCGTGATTCTCCGGGCGCACGGGAGGTTCCGGGAACGATGGAATCCGGGAACCCCGTCGGGACAGGAAAAATATCGGATTCGAATGGAAGGTTGGACAGGGCCACGGGGAGAACCATGAGCCGGCGTTTTCGATCGAGGAAACCGAACCGGGGGACCCGGTTCCAGCGGGAGAACCTGAAAAAGGGCGTGTACATCCTGCCCAACCTTTTCACCTCCGCAGGCCTCTTCGCAGGATTTTACTCCATGGTGGCCACCCTCAACGGCGACTATGTCCGGGCCGCCTGGGCCGTGATCATCTCCCTGTTCTGCGACGGGGCCGACGGCAGGGTGGCCCGCATGACCCGCACCACCAGCCGCTTCGGTGTGGAGTACGACTCCCTGGCTGATCTGGTGGCGTTCGGGGTGGCCCCGGGCCTCCTGGCGTACGAATGGGCGCTGCGCCCTTACGGCAAATGGGGATGGTCCGCTGCCTTTCTTTACGTGATCTGCGGCGCGCTGCGGCTGGCAAGGTACAACGTCCAGATCGACAACATCGAGTCGGTGACCTTCAACGGGCTGCCCATTCCCATTTCCGCCAGTATGGTCGTCAGCACGGTCCTGCTGTTTTATCATTTCGATCACACCGGTCCCATCAAGCACGTGGCGATTCTGCTGGTGATCTTCCTCCTGGCCTTCCTCATGGTCAGCAACATCAAGTTC
>CAYTRL010000283.1:0-7821 GCA_964439795.1 uncultured Thermodesulfobacteriota bacterium | reverse complement strand
GGTCTTGTTATTTTCCCGGGTTTTCTGGCCCTGATGATCCTGTCCGGCGCTCTGGGTTCACGGGAAATCGAAATGCTGCGGGAGATCTTCACGCGTGACAGCACACGGAAAAGGGGCGGAGGGGACTTACCATGAAGATCATCATGCTCGCCTCCTCCTTTTCCCCTTACATCGGAGGCGTGGAAAGACACCTGCTGGGCCTTTCCCGGGAACTGACGAACCGGGGCCACGCGGTGACCGTCCTGGCGCCCAGGACCGAACCCCACCTCCCCCGGGAAGAGTGGAACACAGGCATCCGGATCCTTCGTTTTCCGCAGAGCAAGGTTCCCCATACCCAGAAGCCGGGCGTTTGGTTCTGGATGCTGAGCCGTTTGTCCCTTTTGTCCGGAAGCGACGTGATACACGTTCATGATCAGGGGGCGTTTCTGGCGTGGTTTCTTCCCTTCCGGTTTCTTTTTTCCTGGAAACCGGTTTTCATCACCTTTCACGGACATGAAGGGCGGTTTCCCCTGAGCCGGCGGCATCGATACGCCCGGAAGGTTCCGGAAGCCCTCACGCGGGGAAACATCTGTGTCGGACACTTTTTGGAAAAGTGGTACGGGACGCGAAGCGACGCCATCACCTACGGAGCGGTCGAGAAACCCCGGAACCATCCCCCGCCGGAGAACGACCGGCACATCGTCTATGTGGGACGGCTCGAAGAGGATGCGGGAATCCTCACCTATATGCAGGCGCTGCGCCTGCTCTCGGAAACGAGGCAGGGAGCCTGGAAGCTCAGCATTTGCGGGGACGGATCTCTTCGGAGCAGGGTGGAAGCGTTTGCCCGGGAACACTCGCTGGATGTGGAATTCCTGGGGGTCGTCCGGGACCTGGTACCGTGGATTCAACACAGCCGCTTCGTTTTCACTTCGGGGTATCTCGCCATACTCGAGGCCATGATCTGCCGCAGACTGGTCTTTTCCGTTTATGAGAACCCGCTCAAACGGGACTACCTCGAGATGTTCCCCGGGGCAGAGGAGAGGATGATGATCTCCGGGAGCCCTGCGGACCTGGCCGGAAAACTGGAGGGTGTCCTCGCGCACCCGGACCAGGAAGAATCCCGGGTCGAGGAGGCGTTCCGTTTCGCTGAACAACAAACCTGGGGACACCTTGCGGACACCTGTCTGGAACTTTATGAAAGACGGGTACTTTTTGGAAAAAAAGGAACCTTTGATGCATAGTGGAGGCTCACGGCTCGAATCCGAAGGGAGGATTTCCGGTGTGAGACGGAAAAAACCCCGGACGTTGGATAAACCTTTGGGAGAGAGGGTTTCCCGTATGAGGCGGAAAACCCCTGGACTTTAGACAAACCATTAAGGAAGCCACCGATGAATCCGACAGATGCTTCCGGAAAGAAACGTCTCCTGCTCATCCAACCCCGTTTCGGGAACAAGAGGCTGGACCGGAACAAGGGAACCCTGCCGCCCCTGGGCCTTGCCTACGTGGCCGCCTGCACCCCCGACACATGGGACGTGAAGATCGTGGACGAGCACATGGAGGACCTCTCCTTCGAGCCCGCGGACCTGGTGGGTATCACTTCCACGACCTTGACCATCAACCGCGGGTACGAGATAGCCGGGAGATACCGATCCATGGGAAGCCGGGTGGTGTTCGGCGGGGTGCATGCATCCCTGCTGCCCGAGGAGGCCCTGGCGCACGGTGACAGTGTGGTCATCGGAGACGCGGAGCCGGTCTGGGCCCAGGTCGTCCGGGACGCGGAGTCCGGAACGCTCGAGAAGACCTACAAGTCCCACCCCTTTGACCTGAAGGGGCTGTGTCTTCCCCGGACAGATCTTTTTCGGAACCGGTACATGTTCTACCCGGTAAGTGCTTCCCGGGGGTGCCCCTTCAACTGTGAGTTCTGCGCCATCAACCTGTTCTACGAGGGCAGGTACCGGATCCGGCCGGCCCGGGAGGTCCTGGAAGATCTGAAACGGGTCCCCGGCCGGATCGTCTTCTTCACCGACGGGAATATTTACGGGTACAACGAGACGGCTCGTGAGAATTTTATGGAAATCTGCCGGCTGATCATCCGGGAGCGGGAAAGGGGGACCCTGCGTTTCAAGCAGTGGATGGCCTACAGCTCGGTGAACGGTCTGCAGGACGAAGAGGCCCTGGAACTCGCCGCCAGGAGCGGCTGCCGGGCACTGTTCGTGGGGTTCGAGTCGATCAACGAAGAGGCTCTGAAGGAGATGGGCAAGACGGTCAACCTGAAGTACGGGGCCAACAGCTACCCGGCGCTCATCCGGAACGCGCACCGGAACGGGATCCTGGTCATCGGGGAGATCATCATGGGTTTTGACAGCGATACCCTTGAGGGGCTGCAGGCCACCCGGCGGTTCATCGAACAGAGCGAAATGGACCTGCTCCGGCTGCAGATCCTTCAGCCGATCCCGGGCACCCGTCTCTATGAAAAACTGGAGAAGCAGGGACGGTTGCTGATCTCCAACTTTCCCGAGGATTGGAACCGCTTCACGGAGAACTTCGTGATGGGGGTTCACTACCGCCTCAAGAACATGCAGGCCGTGGAACTTCAAGCGCTGGTGAAGCAGGCCGGAACCTCCTACTACTCCCCGGGCAGGGTGTGCCGCCGGATGTGGAAAATCCTTTCCCGGACCCGGGATCCGTCCCTGGTGTTCGTGACGGCCCTGAACAGCTACAGTTCGCGGAAAACCTACGCCAACTTCCCCCTGCCCAATGGAAAAGACGCTTATAAGGGGTAAGGTTTCAGAGTGGTTCTGCCGAAAATCTTCAATAACGTCAACCTTCAAAAAGGGGTGTTGTGATGAAAAAGGGAAGCAGTCCGGCAAGAAGCTGTTCCAGCGTTTTTCTGCTCTTCGCGATCTTTCTGTGTGCGGCGTTGACGCTGTCCTGCGCGTCCACGGGCGGGGAGGTCAAGAAGGAGGTCCGGTGGCAGGCAAACGAGCTCTGCAAAGGGATCAAGGCGTACGCGCACGGCTACACCCAGTTCCACAAGGTGGTGATCGAGATGGAGATGGGGAACCCGGAGAAGGCCGAGAAACACCTGGAAAAAGCCCTGAAACACTTCGACAAGGCCATCGTGCACTTCCAGAACGCCGAGGGAACCAGGGAAGAAGCGGAGCTCAACCAGCGGATTGCAAAGGCTCTGGCCAAGGGGAACGAGGAACTCCGGAAGGCGGATGACTGTTTCGACAAAGGGGAGCAGGGAAAGGCCGGGATCCACTGTGGCGCCGCCGTGAGAGACTTCGCGGAAGCGATGGAAATGATGGAGCCTACGGAATAAGCCCCTGCAGGAATGCGGACACGGCGCCCCAGGATTGCACGATCCACGCGATCATGGCTTTCATGATGTAGGTGCCCCCGATGATGGTTCCCAGCACGCTTCCCAGGTTCGTGAACACCACCACCAGCAGGATCCGGGTCACCTTGTTGTTCCAGAAACCCTTCAGGGAATTGATGTCGCGGGGAAGGTCTTCGAAATCACCGACCTTGGGCTTCCGGATCACGGCTTCCACGAGACCGGCAACCCACCCCGCGGCGATCATGGGGTTCAGGGAGGTCAGGGGGGCGGCGAGAACCGCGGAGAGGATGGTCAGGACGTGGGCCCCGGCCGCCACGGCCCCGAGACCCGCCAGAATGCTGTTTGCCAGGATCCACCAGGAGAGCATCTCTTTGCCCGTCTTCGACCCTCCCAGGTAAAACCCGAGGATGAGCAGGGCAATGATGACGGCGGGGATGCCCCATTTCAGAACCCGGGAGAACGTGCCGCCGGGGGGGACCTTCTCCAGAGACTCCACGTCGATATCCGTCTCCAGGTATTGTTTGATTCCGGGAACATGTCCGGCACCCACCACGGCAACGATCCGTTCGCCGGGGGCTGACCGGATCTTCGAGCACAGGTAGCGGTCCCGTTCGTCGATCAGGATGTTTCGCAGGGCCGGGTGAGATTTTCCGATCTCCGCCAGGAGGGTCTCCAGGATGTCCTCCTGCTTCATCCGCTCGATCTCTTCCTCGGTAATCTCCTCGGTCTGCCCGATGGAAAGCATCAGCTGGAAGACGAGCTTCATTTTTTCCCAGAACCCCATGAGACGCCAGGTCCTGGAGAGGGTCACACGGATGTCCCTGTCCGCCAGTGCGATCTCGGCACCGGTGGCTTCCGCCGCCTCGATGGCCTTGATCATCTCCTGTCCGGGCTGGATTCCAAACTGCTCGGCGATCCGTTTCTGGAAGGAGGCCAGGAGAAGGTTCAGCAGGAGAAGAAAGGCTTTTCTTCCCCGGATCACTTTCAGGATGTCCATATCCCGCCAGCGGTCCTTCTGCCTGAGCGCCTGGAACCTGGACGGGCACAGCTCGATGCACACCGTATCCGGTTTTTCCCGTCGGATGACCGAGTCCACCAGTTCCGCGCTTTCGTGTGAAACGTGGGCGGTTCCGATGAGCTGTATCTTCCTCCCGCCGTACTCCAGGAGGTGGATCATGGGGTGATGTTCATGAGGGTCTGTTACGGGTTCCGTCTCTGTCACGTTGGTTTCCCGGGTTATGGGGTTATGGTTTTCTGGTGTTCTGCGTGGTTACGGGACCGCAAAGGCGGCGAGCGTCCAGAGGCAGGCCGCCGCGTACACCCCGGCCAGCAGATCGTCGAGCATGACCCCATACCCCCCGGGAAGCCAGTGTTCGGAACTCCGGACGGGCCAGGGTTTGAGGATATCGAAGAGGCGGAAGAGGAAGAAGCCGGCCAGAAGCGCGCCGGGCCCTGCATAGGCCAGGGGGAGGAAGGTTATCCACTGGCCCAGGAGTTCGTCGATGTTGATCTGTCCGGGATCTTTCTGTCCCAGGATCTTCTCCACCCGGTTCGCGGCAGCGGCGCCGAGAAAGAAGATACCGCCCAGGACCAGCAGCCTGGCCCAGAGAGGCAGGGGCAGGAAAAGCCATGGGGCCAGCAGTGTGGCCGCTGCAGACCCTACGGTGCCCGGCATCTTGGGAGAAAGACCCAGGGGACCCAGGCGGGCAACGGCCAGGGCGACGAGTTCCGCTCGTTTCATCCGATCTATTTTAGCACCTTAACAGGCCGTTGAAAAAGCACCATCTGCTGCGTTCCGCGCTTTCTTCGTCACTGCGACGTACTGGAAGTACGCCTCATTCCTCAGAAATCGCGCGCCTTGCACCTGGCACTTTTTGAACGGCCTGCTCTAATGGACATTTTCAACAGGTCCTTAACCGAGCCCGCGCACGCTGCACTCCTGGAAATATCCGGCCAGGGAGAGGTCCCGGCAGAGTTCCCGGATGTCATCGGGTGGGTAGGGTCTGAGATCATCGAAGAGCGGATCCAGGGTTTTCCCGGACCGGAACTGCTGCAGCACGTACCGGGGGGAGCCGCGCATCCACTGTCCGATGGCATGAAAGTCGTGTTGTTCCAGAAGCCCGGGCACCACGGTGGTTCTCAGTTCGAACGGGACCCCCGACGCCTTCAGGAGATCCACCGTGGCCTCCGTGGCCGCCACGATCTGTTCCGGACGGACCGCGGCCCGGGCGATGGACTGAACCTTGAGGGGCGGTCCCTTGATATCCACGGCAGCATAGTCCAGCAGGTTCTCGTCCAGGAGCTTTACGAGTCTGCCGGGCATCGACCCGTTGGTGTCCAGCTTCACCCGCAGCCCCAGGTCCTTTACCCGGCGGCACAGCGCCGGGAGCCGGGGCTGCAGGAGGGGTTCCCCCCCCGTGATGCAGACCCCTTCCAGCATCCCGGCATACCGGGAAAGGTAGGTATAGATCTCTTCCACCCGGAGGAGCGCTTCGTGATTCTCCGGGGATGCGTGTATCAGTTCGGGGTTGTGGCAGTAGGGGCAGCGGTAGTTGCAGCCCGGCAGAAACAGGGTGGATGCCACCTTCCCCGGGTAGTCCAGGAGGGTGGTGCGGGCCCATCCGTGAACGCGAACCGGTTCGGGCGGAACAGGAAGAGGTTCGTACGCTTCAACCTGTAGCATCGATCGTTTCTCCTAAAGCGGCAACGGGTCCGCCGATGGATCGGTTACGGAAAACAAGAGGATCTCCGGTGCCCCGCCTTCGGGACCTCCGGGACGGAACGCGTTCAGCGTGTGTTCAGCATTTCCTCTATTTTTCGTGGTCCCATGGCGTACTGACGTACCTGGCCTTCATTGTCGATGCTGATCAGGACAGGCAGGTCCAGACCCCCGTTGTCTTTTCTTTCCAGGGTCTTGCGTATCTGCCTGTAGTACTGGGAGAAGAGTTTCTGGTGTTTGGATTCCTTGAGGTTGTAAAGCTCGAAATTCAGGTCCGTTTCGGACAGGGTCTCCTTTACGGTGTCGCACTGGGTGCAGTTCGGCTGCGTGAACAGCTTCCAGTCGCCGGAGCCGTTGACGCGTGTGGGGACAGGCTCCCGCACCCGGTTCAACTCCAGGATCGGGATCTTCCGGACCTCGGGCTGGTCTGAGGAACCGGGGGAATCGGGTGAGGTCTCCTCCCGGACAGGTTTTGTCTCGGAGCGGATGTGGGTAACGTTTCCGGGTTCGTGGTTTTCGAACAGGTTCCGTATATGGTACTCCTCGTACTTTCCCTTGTTCCAGTTCTTCACGGGGCGATAGTAGCCCACGATCCTGGCGTAGATCTCGGTTTCCTGCCCGCAGTGCTGGCATTCTGACTGTTCCCCCTTCAGGTATCCGTGGTCGGTGCATACCGAGAAGGTGGGGGAGATGGTGTAGTACGGGATCCGGTATTTCTCGGCTACGTTCTTCACCAGCTTCTTGCATCCTTCCACGGACTCGATGCTCTCCCCCAGGAAGCAGTGGAACACGGTCCCGCCGGTGTACTTCCTCTGGATCTCTTCCTGCAGGTCCAGGGCGTGAAAGAGGTCCGAGGTGTACTCCACCGGCAACTGGGAGGAGTTGGTGTAAAAAGGCTCTTTCTCACCGGCCGTGACGATGTCCGGATACCGCTCCCGGTCGATCTTGGCAAGCCGGTAGGAGGTGGATTCCGCCGGGGTCGCTTCCAGGTTGTAGAGGTTTCCGGTGGACTCCTGGTACTGGATCAACCGCTCCCGCATGAAGTCCAACACCTCCAGGGAGAAAGCCATGCCTTCCTCGTTCACCAGGTCCTTCTTGAGAAAGTTCAGGCAGCTCTCGTTCATGCCCACCAGTCCGATGGTGGAGAAGTGGTTGTCCCAGGTTCCCAGGTATCTCCTGGAATAAGGGAAAAGTCCCTCTTCCATGAGCTTCGTGATCACCCGGCGTTTGATCTCCAGGGAATCCCTTGCCAGGTCCATGGTGTGCGCCAGCCGTTCGAAGAACTCCTCGCGGCTGCGGGAGAGGTACCCGAGCCTGGGGATGTTCACGGTGACCACCCCGATCGACCCGGTGAGCTCGGCGGCGCCGAACAGCCCGCCTCCCTTCTTCTTCAGCTCTCTTTTGTCCAACTGCAGGCGGCAGCACATGGACCGGACGTCGCTGGGCTTCAGGTCGCTGTTCAGGAAGTTCTGAAAATAGGGGGTTCCGTATTTCGCGGTCATCTGGAAGAGCAGCTCCGCGTTCTCGCTATCCCAGTCGAACTCCTCGGTGATGTTGTACGTGGGGATGGGGTACGGGAACCCCCGGCCCGCCGCATCCCCTTCCATCATCACGTCCAGAAAGGCCCGGTTCACCATGTCCATCTCTTTCTGGTACTCGCCGTAGCAGCTGTCCTGCTTCTCGCCGCCGATGATGACCTGCTCGTCACGGAGGTCCGCGGGCACCACCCAGTCCAGGGTGATGTTGGTGAAGGGGGCCTGGGACCCCCAGCGGCTGGGCG
>CAYTRL010000282.1:0-7873 GCA_964439795.1 uncultured Thermodesulfobacteriota bacterium | reverse complement strand
CATGGTATCGGCATAATTCAATAAATATTAAAATATTTCATTGATTTTATAACGTTTTCTTCTTCAGAAAGCCGGTCAGGCATCCGGGTCCCCGTCCCGTACCAACCGGACATGCAGACAGGAGCGGTTCCGGTCCAGGGGACGAAACCGTTCGTCCATCCGTTGCCCCGCCACCCATGCGATCACCCCGCCGATCTCCAGGAGCGGGATCCGGACCCGCTGGCTTCTGGTAATCTTCTGATCGATGAAAAAATCTTTCAGTTTTTTCTCTCCGCCCATTCCTGCAGGGCGGAACCGGTCTCCGGGGCGGAAGTTCCGGACCAGGACCTCTCCTGCCGAAGGGTCCCATGCCAGCAGGGTTTGATCGGCGGTACGGCCTGTTTCCGGGTCGACCTGACTGCAGGAAACCAGCCGGGTGTAAACGCCGGTCCGCGCCTCGGGCACGCGGAGGAATTCACCCACGGCGAGCGGATATTGGTAGGGCCGGCATGACCACAGGTCTTCCCGGGACAGGAGCAGTTCCCGGGTTTCGAGAAACAGGTGGATGCCGCCGTGCAGCGGGAACCGGCGATGCAGCACGCTGCGCCCGGAATCCAGGCACCTGCAAATCTCCTGGACCCGGCTGTAGGAGAGCCCGAAAGTGGACCCCCGGATCCTTGCGTAGGCCAGCCGGATGACGCGCCTCCGGAGGGCCGGTTCCAGTTCTTCGAGAACGGTGCGCCGCAAAGCCACAACGCCTGACGCGGGGGGGGGGCGGCTTGCCCGGTCAAAGGCCCTGCCTGCCAGGCGGTCCAGGCAATCGTCCTCATCCTGGAGGATCGCGGAGAGCCGGGTCAGGGAGCGATCAAACGATGGATTGATCTGTGCACGAATCCACGGGACCATTTCTTTCCGGATCCGGTTGCGCAGATACCGGGTGTTCCGGTTGGAGGAATCCTCATGATAGGGAACCCCGCGGTCCGCCGCGTAGCTCAAAAGATCTTCCCGGCTCACATCGATCAGCGGCCGGATGTATCGCCCGTCGCGTACGGGCCGGATCCCCCGCAGGCTGCCGGTGCCGCGGAACATCTGCATAAGCAGGGTTTCCACATGATCGTCGCGTTGATGTCCGGTGGCGATCTTCTGCGCGTTCCATCTTTCGGCCGTCTCTTCAAAGTACGCGTAGCGGAGATCCCGCGCCCGGGATTGCAGATTCTCCCTGCCCGCATAACTTTCCGGCGGGATTTGGATTGTTTCAAACGGGAGACCGTACATGGAGGCCTGCTCTTCCACCAGGCGGCAGTCCCGGTCCGCTTCCCGCTCCCGCAGACCATGGTGGACATGCAGTACCACCAGATCCCGTTTCTCCTGCTCCTGCATTCTCCATAGCAGGTCCAGAAGACACATGGAGTCCACCCCACCGCTGACTCCCACGACGACGGTGTCCCCGGGCTGGATCATAGCGTACCGCCGTACACTTTCAAGCACGGCGTCGTAGACAGCCTCCCTTGACCCTGTCCTTTCCCATCTGCTATCTTGTCCCACCGAACAATCACCCCTCGGATCGAGTCGTTCACCAGATTCGCCACCCACATTCCGCCATGCCATGGCCCGGAGATAAAGGCTGATGAAACTATCCACGCGGGGACGTTACGGAGCCCGTGCCCTTATGGAAATGGCCAAGAATTATGGACAGGGACCTCTTTCCTTGAAGGAAATCTCTCTTCGGCAGGATATCCCGTTGAAATATCTCGAGCAAATCGCCATGGCGCTCAAGGATGCCTTGCTGATCAAGAGCGTACGGGGTCCGGCCGGCGGGTACGAACTCCTCCGGGACCCGTCCGATATTCACCTGCTGGAAATCGTGGAAACGCTGGAGGGATCCATGAGTTTCGTTCGCTGCGTTCAGGATGATGATTTCTGTGATCGGGTGGGTACGTGCGCGTTCAACGAAATATGGAAAAAAGTTTCGAGTGAAACCTCCAAGGTCCTGCAATCGTTCTCGCTCATGGATATGCTGGAACTGGATGCCGCGAAAAAAAGTTCACCGCTCCCTTGTTTTGAACAATAACCCGTTCATCCTTCCGCTTCATCCTCTGCCGAACCGTCCCGAGCATCCGGTTCCGTCGAACCGCCAGGGTCATCCGGTTCCTGTTTCTCCCCTCCCGGGGGGAGGCAGTCTCCCAGATATTTCCGCGTCTTTTCGGATTCCGTATCCAGGAACCAACGCTTATTACGGTACTCCCACTGCTCGATCCAGACCGTCTCCTCAGTGGCCAGTGAATCGTTCGGGTGCCGCGTCAACCACACAATTACCCGGGCGTCCGCCACCTTCGGCCCGGTCTTGACCTCCTGGATCCTGTAATCCACCACCCGGTAGCGCTGAAAAAAACATGGAAAGGCCTCGGCCCAGTCGGGACGCTCTTCGGACGGGATCTGCCTCAGCAGGGAGGGGGTATCCTTCATGAACAGGGCCAGGTGGAAGCGCTTCAGCTCCTGTTTCAGGGTGTCCCGCCGGTTGGAATACCGGGAAAACTTGGTGCATGCGGGGGCCGTGCACACGAAGGAAACCCCCAGGAGAAGGACAAGGATCAACCATCGGTTTCCCCGGGACACCGCCCGGGCGGTACGATCCTTCACGACGGTCCCCGTTTGCATGAGTGGCCTCTCTTCCCGAGGCGACAGGCTCGGGTCAGTCTTCAACTATGTCTTGACCGATAAGGTCCGACCGGGCCCTCGCTTCCGAAGAATCAGGGCACGGGATCAGGCAACCCTCTGTGCAACCTTGGAATTATCGGAAAACACATCCGGCTGCCGGATCAGGCACTCCCCGGTGCGACCTTGGTATTGACAAAGTCCACGATGGTCTGCAGCGGGGTGCCCGGCGTAAAGATTTCCGCGATCCCCGCGTCTTTCAATTTTGGAATGTCCCCCTGGGGGAAGATGCCGCCGCCGAAGACCACCTTGTCTCCCGCGTCGTTTTCCCGCAGCAGTTCGATGACTCGCGGAAACAGATGGTTGTGCGCACCCGAGAGGATGCTCAACCCCACGGCGTCCACATCTTCCTGGATGGCCGAACGGACGATCATTTCCGGCGTCTGGTGCAACCCGGTGTAGATCACCTCGAACCCTGCATCCCGCAAGGCGCGGGCGATGATCTTGGCCCCCCGGTCATGCCCGTCCAACCCCGGCTTTGCAATCAGAATCCGTATTTTCCTGGCCGCCGACATATTCTCTCCTCCTTGGTTGCGGCGTGAGTGACTCAATTTCCCTGAAAGTTCGGCTTTCGCTTTTCCAGGAACGCCTTCATCCCCTCGGTCCGGTCCTGGGAGGAAAAGGTCATGGCAAACGCCTCCCGTTCCAGGGCCATGCCTGTGGTCCGGTCGAGAGTGAGGCCCGCCTGGATCACCTTCTTTGCCTGCCCAAGGGCAAACGAGGGCTTGCCCGCCAATTTCAACGCCACGGCCGTCACCTCTTCCATCAACCGCTCCGCCGGGAACACGGCGTTGACCAGACCGATTTCGTACGCCTTCTGCGCGTCGATCATCTCGCCCAGGTAGATCCACTCTTTGGCCCGCCACATGCCGATGGCCTTGGCGAGTCGCTGGGTTCCTCCAAACCCGGGAATGACCCCGAGGTTGATCTCGGGCTGGCCAAACCGTGCACGCTCCGATGCGAAGATCATGTCGCAGGCGAGCAAAAGTTCGCACCCTCCCCCCAGGGCAAACCCGTTGACGGCCGCCAGTACGGGCTTTTCCATGGCCTCGATCTTCAGAAAAACCTCTTGCCCGAGCCTGCAGAAACGTTGTGCTTCCAAGGGGGACATATCGCTCATGGCAGCGATATCCGCCCCGGCGACGAACGCCTTTTCCCCTGCGCCGGTGAGAACACAGACCTTTACGTTCGTGTCCCGCTCCACCTCGTCCAGCACGGCATTCAGTTCTTCCAGCACCTGCTTGTTCAGAGCGTTCAGGGCCTTGGGTCTCTGAATGGTCAGGAAGGCCACCCCCTCACGGGGGACCATCTCCAGCGTTTCGTAGGCCATCTCCGTCTCTCCTTCTCCTGAGAACCAACCGTTGTCACGTCCCGAAGGCCGGCCGCATCCAGGGGTCAGGTTCCGCCATACTCGTAGAACCCCCTTCCGCTCTTTCGGCCGAGAAACCCGGCTTCTACGTACTTGCGAAGGAGCGGACAGGGCCGGTACTTGGAGTCACCCAGCCCGTGGTGCAGCACTTCCATGATGGCCAGGCAGGTGTCCAGGCCGATGAGGTCCGCCAGGGCCAGCGGCCCCATGGGCTGATTGGTGCCTAATTTCATTGCGTCATCGATGGCCTGTGGCTTTCCCACGCCTTCGTAGAAGGCATACACGGCTTCGTTGATCATCGGCATGAGAATCCGGTTGACGATGAAGCCGGGGAAGTCATTGGCTTCCACAGGCTTTTTGCCCATCCGTTCCGACAGGGAGACGATCGCCTGAAAGGTTTCCTCGGCGGTGGCCAGACCTCGAATCACTTCCACGAGCTTCATGACCGGGACGGGGTTCATGAAATGCATGCCGACCACTTTGCCGGCACGCTGCGTGACGGCGGCAATCCGGGTGATGGGAATCGATGATGTATTGGTGGCCAGGATGGTGTGGGGCGGGGTGATCAGGTCCAGGGTTCGAAAGATGTCGGCTTTGATCTCCTCGTTCTCCGTGGCGGCTTCCACCACCACATCGGCCGCCTGCATCCCTTCCAGATCCAGGATTGTCTGGATCCGGTCGAGCGTCTCTCCGGCCTCAGCTTCCTCGAGTTTCCCTTTGCTCACGGACCGCTCCAGGTTTTTTCGGATCCGGCTCAGCCCGCCGTCCAGGAACCGCTGCTCGATGTCCTGCATGATGACGGAATATCCGGCCTGGGCCGCCACCTGGGCGATACCGGCACCCATCTGTCCTGATCCGATGACGCCTATCGTCCTGATCTTGTCCACATCCATCGTCTCTGTCTCCTTTTCACCCGTAGGGGGCGTTTCAGCTGAAGGTACAAACGGAACACCAAAAAGTCAATGCGGACGAGAGCAGGGCAAGATCACGTAAAGTCCCCCGAGGACGCGACAGGCTCCCCGGGGCGCCCCCCTTCTGCCTCCCGGATCCAGTCCGGGATGACGGAACAACATACGCGCCTCAGCCGTGGACAACCGGTTCACAGAGTTCACGAACGCATGGCGCCCGCGGGGAGTTTTCGCTTGAACACGAGTTACCGGTTCAGGTCTTCCGAAGGCGGGCGAGGGCGAGCGAAACTCCTCGCGGGCGCAAGAACGGAAACAAAGGAGGGAGGCTTGGGGTGCAGGGGCTCAAGCATGCAGGGGAAAACCACCCTTCCGGGAAGGGGGGAGGGGAAAACTATTTGTTCTTGACCCAGTTGGGGTTCCGGATCCCGAACTTCTGGATTTTGTAATGCATGACCCTTCGGGAGATCCCCAGGTACTGGGCCGCCTCCTTCTGGACCCAGTTGTTCTTGTCCAGGGCTTCCAGGATCAGTTTCTTTTCCATATCCAGCAGCTTCAACCCGTCATCGCCCCCCCCCGGTGTCTCGAACCCGGTCGGGGCTTCCGTCTTCTCCTGTCCGCTCAGCGACAGGTCCTCGGGCCGGACCAGGTCGGTTTCGCTGAGCAGGACGGCCCGTTCAATGGTGTTGCGCAGCTCCCGGATGTTGCCGGGCCACACATACCGCTTCATCACGCCCTCGGCTTCCTCCGTGAATCCGGTCACCTTCTTGCTGAGTTCTCCGGAGAACCGCTGCAGAAAGTAACGGGCCAGGGGCATAATGTCCTCCTGACGCTCTCGCAGGGGGGGAATGTAGAGCTGCACCACGTTGAGCCGATAATACAGATCGTCCCGAAACCGCTTGGCGACGATCTCTTCCTCCAGATCCCTGTTGGTTGCACTGATGACGCGGACGTCCACCTTGATCGTTTTCGTCCCCCCCACCCGTTCAAACTCTTGTTCCTGCAGCACACGCAGAACCTTGGCCTGAGTGCTTGCGGACATGTCCGCGATCTCGTCCAGGAAAATGGTGCCGAAATTGGCCTGTTCGAACCGCCCCACCCGCTGCTTGTCCGCGCTCGTGAAAGCGCCCCGCTCGTGACCGAACAGTTCGCTCTCCAGCAGCGTGTCCTGGAGGGCGGCGCAGTTCACTTTGATGAACGGTTTTTCCTGCCGCTGGCTGTTGTAGTGCAACGCGCCGGCGATCAGCTCCTTGCCGGTCCCCGTCTCCCCTCCGATCAGGACCGTGGCGTTGCTGACGGCCACCTTGCGCACCATGGCCAGGACCTTCTTCAACGCGGGACTGTCGCCGATGACGTCATCGAACCGGTAGATGATGTCCTGGGTCCTGCGCAGGTAAAAATTGGCGCCGACAACACTCCGGTATTCCAGAAAGCGGTCCAGGGTGATCTTCAGCTCTTCCATCTGAAACGGCTTCTTGATATAGGCATCCGCCCCCAGTTTCAACGCTTCCAGCGCAGCCCCAACCACCTCCGGCTCCGTCAGGCAGATCACCAGACCGAACGAGTTGACCTTTTTCGAATACTCCACCAGGCGGAGCGACGCCTCCTGGTCGGGGCTGATCTCCAGGATCACCGCGTCGAACACCTCCTGGTCCAGCCACTTCTGCCCTTCCGCGTGGTCGGTGACCCACGCAACGGTATTGCCCTGCGCGGAAAAGAACTCCTTAATCTCCTTTCCGCGCGTGATGTCGTTTTCCAGCAGGAGTAGTTTTACCGCTGCCATCCCCAACCCTGCTCCTTTCGTACCGGCCGTCGACGGTTTGGAAGCCCGGTGGACTCGTCGAGCGGACCGGCGTTATTTTTCCAGTCCGGTTTCCTTGATCTTGTACAGGAGCGCCTTGTAGCTGATCTGTAACCGCTCCGCCGTTTCTTTCCGGTTCCAGCAGGTTTCCTGCAGCATACGCCCGATGATCTCCCGTTCCGCGCGTCGGATCGCTTCTTTGCTGAACGCCTTGAGCGAGTATTTCTCCGGGTTTTGCCCCATCCACGCCTTCAAACTCTCCTCATGGCCGTTTCCGTCCTTCCCGTTCTCGCATTTGCTCCTCAGTTCCCGACACACCGACTGGTCGTTGTTCAGGATCACGATCCGCTTGATACAGTTTTCCAGTTCCCGGATATTCCCCGGCCAGGGGTACCGCTGAAAGATCTCCAGCAACTCCGTGCTCAGGCCCGGCGCCTCCTTCTTGAACTCTTCGGTATATTTCTTTATGAAAAACTCCACCAGGACGGGGATCTCCTCCCTGCGCTCGCGCAGGGCGGCCACCTGGATGTTCACCACGTTGAGCCGGTAGTAAAGATCTTCCCGGAACGCCCCCGCCGCCACACTTTCCACCAGGTTCCTGTTGGTGGCGGCGATGACACGCACGTCCACATGGATGTCCTCTTTTCCCCCCAGATGTGAGAACTGCTTGTCCTGCAACACCTGCAACAGCTTGGCCTGAAGGGACGGCATCATCTCACTGATCTCGTCCAGGAAGATCGTGCCTTCATCCGCCAGTTCGAACTTGCCCGGTTTCCGGCTGGCGGCGTCGGTGAACGCTCCCTTCTCGTACCCGAACATTTCACTTTCCAACAACGGTTCGGGCAGCGCCGCACAGTTCACCTTCAGAAACGGCCGGGACCGCCGGTTGGACATCTGATAGAGGGCCCGGGCCACCAACTCTTTCCCCGTACCGCTCTCGCCCTGGATCAGGACCGTGATGTCCGTATCGGCCACCTGCTCCACGATGGCCTGCACCTCCTTCATCCGTTCGCTGTTGCTGAACAGCCGTTTGAACTCGGCCTTCCGACGGATCTCCTCCCGCAATTGCTTCGCTTCATCGATGAGCTCCCTTCGATCCATCTG
>CAYTRL010000281.1:0-7904 GCA_964439795.1 uncultured Thermodesulfobacteriota bacterium | reverse complement strand
GGCACCCCCACCCCGCAGGCGATGGAGAGAACGGCCTGATAGTCGCCCACGTAGTCCTGGATCTGATCGATGTACTCCGGGTCGCACTGTCTCTCCAGGGTGACTTCCCGGATCTCGATCTCCTTGCCTTCCTTCTTGCGCGCCAGCCGGATGGCAGACGCCAGGATGCCCACCTCCTTCTCGCCGCCGGCGGCGCAGACGGCCACGCAGCCCTTGCATCCGGCCAGGAGGATCTTGTCGTGCGACTCCAGCATCCGGAGGATCTCTTCCATGGGTTTTCGGTGTCCGATGATCATTTCGTGCTCTCCTTCTTGGTTCTATCTCCCGATCAGGCCGCCTTCTTTTCTCCGCCTTTCCCGGTGTCTTCCTCCGGATCTTCCGTGGGTTCGCTCCCCTTGCCGGTCCGGATGGGGCTCGGGCCCAGCTTTTTGATCCGTTCCGTGAACTCCTTTGCGATATCCACGAACCGGGGGCCATCCGCCGCCGAAAGGTTGTACATCTCTACCCGGCCGGGGTGGATACCGATGTCCTTGAGGATGCCCTTTACGTAGCCCACCCGTTTTTTCGCACGGATGTTTCCACGGAGAAAGTGGCAGTCGCCTTCCTCGCAGCCCGCCACGTAGACGCCGTCCACGCCGTCTTCCAGGGCTTTGAGAAGGTAGATCGCGTCCACCTTTCCCGTGCAGGGGATCCTCATGATCTTCACGTTCGTGGGGTAATCCAGTCTCATCGAACCTGCCAGGTCCGCGGCTGTGTACGCTCAGTAATTGCAGCAGTATGCCAGGATTTCAGGCTCAAACGTTTCCGCCATGGCTCCTATCTCCTTTTTTCCCTTACGATTCCTTGGTTTCCTGTTCCGTGTCCGCAGTGTCCTCATGCACGGTCAGGGCATGGCTCTTCTCGAGGATCTGATGATCCGTGTAGTGCTGCAGTTCGATCGCCTTCTGCGGGCACTCGGCCACGCAATTTCCGCACCCCTGGCATCGGCCGGAGTCGATGACCGAGTACCCGTCCTCGTGGATGACGGGTACGTTGTACGGGCAGGCCCGGACGCAGATCAGGCAGACCGCGCACTTTTCCGGTTCCACCTTGGCCACCACGCCGCCCACCACCATCCGGTCCTTGCTGATCACGGTGCAGGCGCGGGAAACAGCGGCCGCCGCCTGGGAGATGGTCTCGTGGATCAGCTTGGGTCCGTGCCCCATGCCGGCCATGAAGAAGCCGTCGCTGGCGAAATCCACCGGGCGCAGCTTCATGTGCGCCTCCAGGTAGAAGTTTTCCAGGGTGCGCGAGACCTTGAAGAGGTTGGAGATGCGCTCGTTGTCCCGGGGGACCACCGCCGCGCTCAGCACGATCAGGTCCGGGGTCATCCGCACGTCCCGCTGGATGGCCGGGTCGAAAGCCGTGACGGTGAGGACCCCGTCCTGTTCTTCCACCCGTGGCAGGTTCTCCAGGTCGTACCGGGAGAAGATCACGCCTTCTTGACGGGCACGGGTGTAGTGTTCCTCCAGCAGTCCGTAGGTGCGCACGTCCCGGTACAGGATGTTGACCCCCGCCTCGGGGTGGAGTTCCTTGATCTTAAGTGCGTTCTTCACAGCGCTGGCGCAGCAGATCCGGCTGCAGTACGGTCGCTCCGGGATCCGGGAGCCCACGCACTGGATCATGACCACGTTGTTGAGTCCCTTGGGATCGATTTCGCCGGAAACCAGCTTTTCCTCCAGCTCCTGCTGGGTGACCACCCGGGGGGTCTTGCCGTACAGGTACAGGTCCGGCTTCCACTCCTCGCCCCCTGTGGCCAGGATGGCCACGCCGTAATCCAGGGCTCGGTACTCCTTCTGGGGCCCGAAGGTGATCCCGGTTTTGAAACTCCCCTTGCTCCCCTCGTGATCCGCCAGCTCCGCCTCGGTGAACACCTCGATGGCCGGGTGGTTCCTCACCCGCTCCACCAGGTCCCGGTAGAACGCCTGCACGTCCTTGCCGTCCAACGTGTAATGGATGTGACGCAGGTTGCCCCCCAGTTCGGCCTCTTTTTCCACCAGGGCCACGCTGTAGCCCTGATCCGCCAGCTGGATGGCCGAACTCATCCCGGCCAGCCCGCCGCCCAGCACCATGCTCTTCTTGTTGATCTCCTTGTATTCCGTGGGCAGGGGCTGGAGCTCCCTGGCCTTGGAGACCGCCATCCGGATCAACTCCTTGGCCTTCTCCGTGGCGCCCTCGTGGTCATGCATGTGTACCCACGAGCACTGGTCGCGGATGTTGGCCATCTCGAACAGGAACGGGTTCAGGCCCGCTTCCCGGATCGACTCGCGGAACAGGGGCTCATGGGTTCTCGGGGAGCACGAGGCCACCACCACACGGTTCAGGTCGTGCTCGTCGACCTGCTCCTTGATGTTCACCAGGCTGTCCGAGGAGCAGGAGAACAGGAATTCGCCGGCATAGGCCACGCCGGGCAGGCCGGCCGCGTACTCCTTCACCTCCGGGACGCTCACCACGGAACCGATGTTCACGCCGCAGTGGCACACGAAAACGCCCACCCGGGGCTCCAGGCCCTCCACGTCCTTCTCCGGCGGGAGTTCCTCCTGGTAGAGCAAGGTGCCGCGGACCTCGGCGATATCCGCCGCGGCAAAAGAGGCCGCGCCGCTGGCCTGGGCCACGGTCTCGGGGATGTCCTTGGGGGCCTCGAAGGCGCCGCACACGTACACACCCTTTCTCGATGTCTCCAGAGGCCGCAGGGGGTCGGTCACGCAGAACCCCTTGTCGTCCAGATTGACGCCGAGCCGCTTGGCCAGGGTCCGGGTCTCGGGCCGGGGCCCCAGGCCCACGGAGAGCACCACCATGTCGAACTCCTCGTCCATGAGGGTTCCCTCATCGGAGGTGTATCGAAGCATGAGGTTGCCCGTGGCCGGGTCTTCCACCACGCGTGAGATCTGTGACCGGAGGTACCGCACCCCGTGATCGTTCTTGGCCCGCTCGTAGTAGCCGTCGAACCCCTTGCCGTGGGCCCGGATGTCCATGTAGAAGATGGTGGGTTCCACGAAGGGAAGGTGCTCCTTGGTGATGATGGCTTCCTTGGTGGCGTACATGCAGCAGACCGAGGAGCAGTAGTCGTGGTCCTTGTCCCGGGACCCCACGCACTGGATCCAGGCGATTTTCTTGGGGATGTCGCCGTCCGACGGGCGCATGGGCATGCTGGTGAACGGACCGGTGGCCGAGAGCATGCGCTCGAATTCGATGCTGGTGACCACGTTGCTGTAGCGGCCGTACCCGTACTCCGCCTTGGCCGAGGGGTTGTACTCCTCGAAGCCCAGGGCCAGGATCACGCTGCCCACGTCGATCTTCTCGACCCGCTCCTCCTCCTCGTAGTTCAGCGCCTTGGCCTCGCACACATCCTCGCAGATGCCGCATCCCAGGCACTTGCGGCAGTTCAGGCAGCGTTCCGCTTCCCGAACGGCCTGCTCTTCGGAGAAACCGGTCTCCACCTCCTTGAAGCTGTGGATTCGGTAGTTCAGGTCCATGTGGGGCATCCGTTCCCGGAGTCCATAGTCGAAACCCGGACGGGCGTCCTCCACCGGGATCCGCTCCTCCGGTTCGCGTCCTGCCCGCACGTCTTCCCCGCGCAGGTACCGGTGGATACTCTCCGCGGCGCGCGCCCCGCCGCCGACAGCGTCGATGGCGATGTAGGCGCCCCGTTCCGCGTCCCCACCTGCGAAGATACCCGGAGCGCTGGTTTCCATGGTGAGCGGGTCCACCTTCACGGTCCTCCATCGGGTGGACTTGATGCCGGATTTTTCCGGGTCGTACGGGAGGTTCACCCCCTGCCCGATGGCCGGGAGAACCACGTCGGCCGAGACCGTAAACTCCGAACCGTCGATGGGGATGGGCCGCTGCCGTCCGGAGGCGTCAGGCTCGCCCAGCTTCATGCGGAGCAGCTGCAGGCCGGTTGCCCTGGCACCGGAGGTCTCCACCCGCACGGGTGTGACCAGGAAGTGCATGTGCACGCCCTCGTCCATCGCCGCCTGGACCTCTTCCGGGTGGGCGGGCATCTCGCTGCGGGTCCGCCGGTAGTACAGGTCCACCTGTTTGGCGCCCAGACGGAGGGCGCTCCGGGCCGCGTCGATGGCCACGTTTCCGCCGCCGATGACCGCTATCTTCCCCTGGAGGGGGACCTCCTTGCCGGCGTTGATGTCCCGGAGGAACTGGACGCCGGGCATCACGCCTTCGGCATCCTCTCCCTCGATCCGGAGCTTCATCCCCTCCCAGGCCCCCACGCCGATGAACACGGCCTTGTAACCCATCTCGCCCGTGAGCGATTCAAAGGGGATGTCCTGGCCCACGAGCTTGCCGTATTCCACGTCCACGCCATGGTCCAGGATGGCCTGGATCTCGCGATCCAGGATTTCCCGGGGCAGGCGGTACTGGGGGATCCCGTAGCGCAGCATGCCCCCGAGCTTGTCCTGGGCCTCGAAGAGGGTCACCGGGTACCCTTCCCGGGCCAGGTGGTAGGCGGCCGTGAGGCCCGCCGGGCCGCCGCCCACAACCGCCACCTTCTCTTCACGCGCCTGCGCCGCCTTCTCGATGGGGATCGGCTTACCCGCCTCGATCTCCTGGTCCGCCACGAACCGTTTGAGCTGGCAGATGGCGAGGGGTTCCTCCATCTCCTTTCCGCGCAGGCAGGTGTCCTCGCAGGGCCGGGTGCAGATCCGGCCGATGGTGGCCGGGAACGGGAGCTTTTTCCGGATCAGGGCCAGCGACTCCTCGTAGTTCCCGGAGGCGATCAGGCCCACGTATTCCCGGACGTCCAGGCGCACCGGGCAGGTGAGCTGGCACGGTGCGTTCTTGCGGTCGATCACGTGCGTGTTGGGCACCGCCTGGGGGTAGTCGATGAAGATCGCCTTCCGCTGGGTGAGCGTCTGGTTGTAGTCGCTGGAGATCTCCAGGGGGCAGTACTGCTGGCACAGCCCGCAGCCGGTGCACTTCTCCGGGTCCACCCGGCGGGGGTGCCTGCGGATCGTGGCCGTGAACCGGCCCGGCTGGCCTTCCAGGGCTTCCAGCTCGGAGAACGGGAGGAGGTCGATGTTCTTGTCCCGGCCCACTTCCACCAGCTTGGGAGACATGATGCACATGGCGCAGTCGTTGGTGGGGAAGGTCTTGTCCAGCTGGCTCATGGTGCCGCCGATGCCGCCGGCCTTGTCCAGCAGGTAGACCTTGTAACCCGACCCCACCAGGTCCAGGGAGGCCTGCATGCCGCCGATGCCGCTGCCGACCACGAGTACGGAGCCGATTTTTTCGTTGTTGTTGCCGCCCATGTCGTTTTCTCCTATCCCGCGGCCCGGTACAGGGGCGTCCGGTCGTCTATTTTTTCGATCACCACCAGGTTCTTCCGGCGAAGCTCCACCACCTGGGTGAGGACCTCGGCAGGGGAGATCCCAAGGTTTTCGGCGATCTGCTTTACGGAAAGGGCCTGTTCCCGCGCCGTCTCCAGGATGCGGCAGCGCAGGTACTCGGTCCGGAAGATGCCGTCATAGCAGATCCCGATCTGCCGGTCCGAGTAGATCTCGCCGTATACGTTTCTGGATTTAAGGAACCCTTCCTTTTCCACGAGCTTCTTCAGCTTCTCGGCCATGTCCGGCAGCTGCTTCTCGATGAAGCCCAGCATTTCTTCCCGGCTCAGCGTGTTTTGTTCCTTTTGCTGCATTTCCATCGTTCGCCTCCCTCAGGCCAGGGTGTAGCGGTCCAGAAGATTTCGCGGGTCCACAAAGTGCTTCCGCCACTGCTTCTTGCCCAGGTCCACTCCGGCCGCGATGCTGACCAGGTCGGAGATGTAGAAGACCGGCATCCGGCGGGGCAGACCCTTTTCCTGGAAGATCCTGTCCTGGTTGATATCCAGATTGGTCTGGCAGAGCGGGCAGGTGGCCACGATGGCCTCCGCGCCCAGCTGGTAGGCCATGTCGAACATCTTCTCGCAGAGCTGCACGGAGTAGTCCGGTTCGATCAGGTTCATGCCGGCCCCGCAGCAATCGGTCTTGTAGGGCCAGTCCAGCGGCTCGGCGCCGATCATCCGGAGCAGCCGCTCCATGGCCTGCGGGTTCTCCCGGTCGTCGAAGCTGGGGACGCCCGGCGTCCGGGTGAGGTAGCACCCGTAATAACAGAGCACCTTCATGCCGTTCAGGCTTTTACTGCACGCGTGCAGGATCTCGTTGGCCCCCACCTCGGTCCAGAGGATTTCCAGGATGTTCTTGACCTGTACCGTTCCCAGGTATTTCAGGGGGTGCAGGATCTCGTTGATCTCCTCGGTGACCTGGTCGTCCTTGCGCATCTTTTCCGCCGCGGTGAGCATGCGGGTGTAGCAGGCGGAGCAGGGGACCAGCAGCGTTGTCAGCCCCTGTTCCTCGGCCAGCGCCAGGTTCCGGGCCGGAAGGGCCAGGCCGAGCAGGTCGCTGGTGGAGTGCGCCGAGGATGCGCCGCAGCAGTTCCAGTCCTTCACCGGAACCAGTTCCGTCCCCAGCGCGGAGAAGGAGGCCTCCAGGGAATTGGCGTAATCCGAGGAGGAGGCTTCCAGAGAGCAGCTTTTATAATATCCGATCCGTTTCATTGCTTTTTCCCTCGCTCTTCGGCCCTGCGGCAGATCTCCCGGAACGCCTTCTTGTTCTCCACGCTCTCCGGCATCATGGACAGCCTGCCTTTGAAGAAAATCCGCATGCCCAGGCCCGCGTTTTGAACGATCTGGCCGGTCTTGACCTGGTAGCGGGCCAGCAGTTCTCCCTCGAAGGTCCTGCCGCGTTTCTTCACGTTGTCCAGGAAATATTTATGAAACAAGGCCACCTTTTCAACAGCGGGCGTCACGCGTTTTTCCAGGGCCCGCTCCCGGAGGGAGTCGATCACCAGTGCGATGTCGATGTCGTTGGGGCAGCGGATGCTGCAGGTGTTGCAGGTCACGCAAGTCCAGATCGTCTTGGAGGCAAGGAGCAGGTCTTCCTGGCCGAGCTGCACGAGGCGCATGATCTGGCTTGGCGGAAAGTCCATGGCAAAGGTCATGGGGCATCCAGCGCTGCATTTGAGACACTGGTAACAGCGGTTAACGTCTTCGCCGTATTTTTTCTGGATTTCCTGAGCCAGGTTCCTGTTCGTCTCCAAGGGAGGCTTGCTCGGCGCCGGGGAAGCCGTCTCTTCGATGACTTCGGGCGCGGATTCCTTGCTGCCGACCGGGGCCGCAGCGGTTTCAGGCTCCGGTGCTTTCGCGGTTGGGGAAGGGTTGTCACTCAAGGGACTGTCCTCCGTGCGGGAAAGAGGTGATGGTTCCTCTGATGAATGAGCGTTCATTCAAAAAACGCAGTATAACGCACGCCCGTCCCCCCTGTCAAGAAAGGGGAGGAAAGGATTGTAAAAATTCATAGTAAAAACAAAGACTTTCAGGCATGCCGTCGGTCAGGGGCGGCTTTTCAGGAGAGGCCGAGCATCGCTTTGCAGGTGTCCACTGCCCGGGCCGCATCCGGGGCGTACCCGTCGGCGCCCATCTCCCGCGCCTTTTCCGGGTCCAGGACCGCACCGCCCACGAGGATCTTGACCTGGTCCCGGAGACCGGCGTCTTCCAGTGCGCGGACCGTTTTCTCCACCCAGGGGAGGCTCGTTGTCAGCAGGGCGCTCAGGGCCACCACATGGTGCCGGTCTTCCCGGAGTGCGTTCACGAACCGCTCCGGGTCCACATCGATCCCGAGGTCCTCCACCCGGAACCCGGAACCGCGAAGCATCATGGCGACAATGTTCTTCCCGATGTCGTGCTGGTCGCTTTTCACGGTGCCGATGATCACGGATCCCCGGGGTTCCACCCCGGCGGCGGCCAGAGACGGCTCCAGGACCCTCATTCCCTCGTGGATGGCGTGTGCGGAAAGCATGACCTCCGGCAG
>CAYTRL010000280.1:0-7912 GCA_964439795.1 uncultured Thermodesulfobacteriota bacterium | reverse complement strand
ACAGGTCCACCAGGGGCCGCACACCGCTGTAGGCGCGCAGAAGGCGGGTGCGGGAAACGTTCGGGATCAACTTCTCCCCGTCCGCCAGCAGGACCTCGATCTCATCGTCGTCCACACCGAGGTCGTCGATTCCCTCATACGGAATTTCCCGGGACGTGGTGCCGATGAGCGAGATCGTGTCACCCGGAACGAAAATGTCCCCGTCCGCCGCCGGCCGGCACCGGTTCACTACCACGTTGTTGATCCGGTAATCGATGATGACCAGGGACCCTTTGTCCGGGAACATGACGAGCTCGATGTCCGCGGTTTTACACACCCGCTGTCCCCAGATGCCGGAGGCGTTCACCACGATCGTCCCGCGGACCTCGAAGGCCTGGCCGTTCCGCCGGTCCACGCACGCCACCCCCACGACCCGGTCTCCGTCGCGAAGGAGCCGCACCACCTCGGTGTGCGTGTATACCACGGCGCCTTGCTCCACGGCTCCCAGGATCGTTGAGGAGGCCAGGCGGAACGGGTCGATGGTGGCGTCCGGCACCCGAAGGGCCCGGGTGATGGCGTGGTTCAGGTTCGGTTCCCGGCGAAGGGCCTCCTGCACGCTGATTTCCTGGCAGTCGATATCCGCCTGTCGGCAGCCCTCCCGGAGCTGATCGTGATAAGACGGGTCGTCCCCGGGCAGGGTGACGAACAGGCCCCCCGTATCCTCCACGCAGTGCCGGGCCACCCGCTTCATGATCCGGTTCTCTCGGATGCACTCCCGGGCGGATTCCAGGTCCTTCACCGCGTAACGGGCCCCGGAGTGCAGCAGCCCGTGGTTCCGGCCCGTTGTGCCCGAAGCCAGATCGTTCATCTCGATGAGGACCGCCCGCAGGCCCCGCAGCGCCGCGTCCCGGAGCACGCCTGTCCCGGTGGCGCCCCCGCCGATGACGATCACGTCCGTTTCCAGGCGCTTCATGACTTGACCCCGGCGCGCCGGCCGTGAAGTTCCATCCGCTTTGTTCCTCCCTTGCACCCTGTCGGCAGATCCAGCCGCTGGAATGTTCCGGTGATACGCGAAACAGCTGCGTGCGCGCCGTCGAAAAGAAGGTCTCGAATTCGAAGCCGCTCCATACAAAGACCTGTGACCTATGGAGAAAAAACCTGGATCTTTTCATGAAGCGCTTGAACGTATTTATACGCAAACCGTTCTGGTTTTGGAAGCCCGGGCATATCATCCGTCAAGAGATGGATTTCTTTGACATCATGATGGGAAGGGATTTTTCACGCTCCCCGGATCTCCGTCCGCTTCCCGGAAGCCTCTCAGTGTTTGCGGTAGAAGGCGAGCTGTTCGGCGTGGGGCCGGAAGGCCTCTTTGAGCGCTTCCTGCTCTTCCGGGGGCATGAGGTCCGGGATCCTTCCCGCGAGGGCCAACTCCTCGACCTGGCCGGAGGTGGAGCAGCCCACGATGGCAACGCTGATCCCCTGGGAGAGGGCGAAGCGCACCAGACGCCCGGCGGTGAGCCCGATTCCGGGCTTCACGTAGTGCGACCCGCCCAGGATCTTCATCCCGATAACGGCCAGGCCCTTGTCCAGGGCCCGGGGCAGGGTGTCGTCCAGAAAGCCTCCGAGCACCGCCTCGGCCGGGCATCATCACCGCGTCTACGGGCCACTCACGGACGGCGTGGGAGAGCACGGCGGGATCGTGGTGGCCCGTGACGCCGATGCGGCCGACCCTGCCCGTCTCCCGGGCCTCCAGAAAGGCCTCCAGGGCCCCGCCGGGAGCGGCCACGGCCTCCAGGTCTGCGCCGGTCCGCACGTCGTGGATCTGCCAGAGGTCCAGGCGGTCGATCCCCATCCTTGACAGCGTTTGATCCAGGTCCCACAGGGCCGTCTCCCGGTCCCGGGAGGCGGACTTGCTGGCCTGGAAGATACGGGAGCGTGTTTCCGGTTGTTTCGGCCACACGGTTCCGTAGTACCGCTCGCTGTCCGCGTATGCCCGGGCCGAATCAAAGTATCCTATGCCCCGGTCCAGGGTCGCTTGAATCACCTCCCGGGCCTGGTCGTTTCTCCCCTGAGTCCTGAGAACACCCTCTCCGCCCAGCCCCACGCGGGTGACCTCCGGCCCGCCGTTCCCGAACGGTGCGGTGGGTATACGGTCTGCAGGCATGTCGTTTCCTCCCTGCCAGGGTTCGATCGAGTGTGCCCCCCCGGAGAACCGTTGGCGTCATCGTGCACTCCCGGCTTCCCTGCTGCGATCTTTATAGAACCGTATATCCGCCTTTTTCCGGGATATGTGTTCGGTTGGTACCGGTTTCTTCTTGGATGCGGGGCCGGCCCTCCGGGGAGCAAGGGGTTGACTCCGGCCAGGATCCTGTAAAGGAAAACGCCGCGGTCCCGGTGCGGGGTTCCTCAGCGGGGGGGGGCTCCAGCGGCCTCGCGTTCCAGGGCGGCCGCGGAGCGGTAGAAGCCGAACATGTTGAGGTTGCCGCACGTGAAGGCCATCGTGTCCAGGGAGGCGGCCTTGATGACGCGGGCCATCTTGTCCTGCGGGTTGGCGTCGATCACCAGGTCGCAGAGCTCGCAGGCGAGCTGGTGCTCTCTGGCCTCCTGGAGAAGCACCGCCCGGGCCAGTACATCGTCCGTGCCCCCTGCCAGGCCCACCAGTTCCCGGGCAAGGTACGCCGGGGGCAGGGGGGCCAGGCCCGTGCCCATACCGTCATACCAGCCGGTCTTCTCCCGGTAGATGCCCCGTACGGACCAGTCCACCCTGCCGTAGAGTTCCTGCAGGTAGGGCAGGCGGGCCAGGTCCGGGGGCAGACCCACCTCCGCCACTGCCTGTTCAACGGTCTTTCCCTGGTTGATGCACCGTACGGTTTCCTCGTACACATGAAGGATGGCCCTGCGGTAGTTTTCCAGAAGATGCCGCACGTTTTCCCTTCCCACCACAGGGGCCGTGTGACCGGGGATGAGGATGTCCGGTTCCAGCGCCAGCATGCGGCCCAGGGATTCCATCCATCCCTTTAGAGGCCGAGGCTCCAGCATGGGCGTGGACAGGTTGGGGAAGCTGGCGTAGTATAAGTCGCCGCAGAAGAGTGCCTTCTCGTCAGGCAGCCAGACCATGAGGTGGTCCGGTGTCTCTCCCCGGGTGTGGAACAGCTCGAAGGTTTTTCCTCCCAGGACGAACGAGTAGGCGTCGTCAAAAGTGATGGTGGGCTGCACCGGGTTTTTCAGGCTGTCGAGCCCCCGGAACAGGGAGCGGATCGGCAGCGGCCGCGCGTACGCCGGGGCCAGGCGTCCGGACTGGTTGAGACGGCTTCGAACGTGAAACTCCCGCAGTTCGCCGAAGTCTTTCTGCATGAACGCCACCAGGTCCCGGGTGGAAACCACCTCGGTGTCTTCCTCGAGGAACACCGGGGTGCCGGAAACGTGATCCAGGTGCCCGTGAGTGTAAATGATCACCCGCACGGGCTGATCGGTGATCTCCCGGAACCGTTCCAGGATCTCCCGCGCCGCGTCCAGGCTCTCGGTGGTGTCGATGATGACCAGGCCTTCGTCCGTCACTACCATCTGGACGTTTCCCAGGGCGAACCCGCTGGCCTGGTAGATATCGTCGGTGATCTTCTCCACCCGGGGCGTCATCAGGTCCTTGGCCTTGGCCAGTTTGATCAGGATATCGGCCGGGACCGGGGGAGGGGGCGGCGGAGTGTAGGTGAGGGTCGACTCGTCCGGGGTGGCGGGTTCCCGTACCAGCGGCCGGTTGTCCCGGAACGACACGTACCGGCCCACGAGGGTCGCCGCCAGGACCAGGATCAACACAAACTGGACGGCCACAAGGATCTTGATCTTCATGCCTGCCTCTCAAGTCATGGGGGGTCGAGTTCCGAAGAAGTATACAACGATTTTCCGGATTGCGATATTCTTTCCGGCGGGACGGTACACAGACAGGGATAACATGCTCTGGCGATCTTTCTCAAAATGTTTCCGGAACAGCTTGGCTTTCCTGTTCTTTGCGTTTCTGTGCCTGTTCGCCGCTCCCGGGGCGGCACAGGAACCGTGGGAACAGGTACAGGCACGGCTCAGAACCGAACTCGACCGGATCAAGACCGCCCCAAGGCCCTTTTGCCGACGGGAATTGCTGTGCGGTTCCAAGGTGCTCTGCTGCTTTTACAAGAACCGGGATTACGGGCCTGTCTGGATGGACCGTCAGGGCGTTCTGCCCCAGGCCCGCTCGCTGGTGGATACCATCCGGTCGGCGGACCGGGAAGGGTTGAAACCGGACGTGTACCACCTCTCCGTGCTGGAACCACTGTTGGAACAGGCGGAGGCTGCAAGGGCGGGCGGGAAACGGCTGGATCCGGAGGCACTGGCGGACCTGGACCTCCTGCTCACCGACGCGTTCCTGATCTACGGGGCCCACCTGCTTACCGGACGGGTGCATCCCGAGACGATCAACCCCCGGTGGGGCGTCACCAGCCGGCAGCGGGACCTGACCGAAATTCTGAGCTCGACCCTGGAGCGGGAAGGGAGTATCCGGAAGGCGCTGGAGGGGATGCTCCCCTCCCACGACGGATATCCGGCCCTTCAGAAGGCCCTGATCCGATACCGGAAGATCGCCCGGGAAGGGGGATGGCCTCTCGTCCCGCCCGGCCCCGCGCTCCGGACGGGGGACCGGGATGAACGGATCCCCCTTCTGTGCGAACGCCTGCTGATCTCCCGGGACATTCAACCCGGGACCCCCGGCGACGACGGTCCGGATCTGTACGATCCCTCTCTGGAGAAGGCGGTCAAGAGGTTCCAGTCGCGTCACGGGCTCGCTCCGGACGGGGTGGTGGGCAAGGCCACGCTGGCGGCCCTCAACGTACCCGCCGAGCAGCGCGTTCGTCAGATCGAACTGAACATGGAAAGGTGGCGGTGGCTGCCGGAGGATTTGGGGAAACGGTTCGTCCTGGTGAATACGGCCGACTTCCATCTAGAAGTGGTGGAAGACGATGAACCCCGGTTCTTCATGAAGGTCATTGCCGGAAAGAAAGCCCACGGCACACCGGTCTTCAGCGGCAGGATCACCTATCTGGTCATCAACCCGTACTGGAACATCCCGCACAAGATCGCGGTTCGTGACATTCTTCCCAAGGTTCAGGCGGATTCTGCTTACCTTCAGCAGGAGAACATAAGGATCCTGAAAAGCTGGGAATCCGATGCCCCGGAGATCGACCCGGGGAGCATTGACTGGTCATCGATTACACCCCGGAACCTTTCCTTCCGCCTCCGCCAGGAACCGGGCCCCCGCAACGCCCTGGGACGCATCAAGTTCATCTTTCCCAACAAGTTCGCCGTGTACCTGCACGACACGCCGGCGCACAACCTGTTCCAGAGAACCCGGAGGAGTTTCAGCTCCGGTTGTATCCGGGTGGAAAACCCGTACGGTCTGGCGGAGTACCTGCTGGCGAGCGATCCACGGTGGTCACGGGAGAAGATCGTGGAGGCGGTGGAGAGCGGGGCAAACCGCGTGGTAACGCTTCGAGAACCGGTGCCGGTACACGTGCTCTACTGGACCGCCTGGATGGACGGGGAGGGGCGGCTCCAGTTTCGCGAAGATGTCTACGGCCGGGACCGGCCCCTGGACCAGGCCCTGTCCGAGGGCCTGCCTGCCCGGCCCGTTTCAGACCCGCCGCCCGCTGCCCCTTACCAGAAACGGACGCGGCCCACGTCCACGTGGACGAACCCGGGCCCAGGATAGTAGCCCACCCCTCCCGCCCTCTCCGCCAGTGCCGCCTCGTGAAGGTCGGCCAGTTCGTACCCGGGCACATAGATGTCCACGGCCTTGCCGAACAGGTGCATACTGTTCCGGGCCACCCCCCGGCCACGGGAACGGAGTTGCTCGTTGGTTCGGGGTGAACGGTACCCGGAGACAATGTGGAACGGCTGTCCCGTGTTCAGCTTCTTTCGGAGGGCGTAGAGGAGATCCAGGAGACCCGTGTCGATCGGCTTGATTTCACCGGTGCGATGGTCCCGCAGGATGTGGTTGATTTCCCGCAGCGCCTGCCAGTCGTATCTCCCCCCGGACCGGTACACCACCTGCAGACTCTCCTCGGTGTGGGTATGGAAGAAGGAGAGGGTTTGGGCGGGTTCCTCGGGCCGCAGGACGTATCCCGGGGCCCGGGAGGGCAGGGCTATGGAGGCCGTGCCGGCTGCGGCCCACATCAGGAACCGGCGTCTGCTGAGTGTCGGAAGGTCTTTCTCTTTCATCGTTTCCTGCCGGGTCATGCGGTTCCATGCCCTTGATCGGGTTTTCTGTTTCATCCCGTATGGGATCCTTTATGGGGATTGGACTTCGGTCATGGGGAAATAGATCCCTGACAACCCCCCTTTTATTTATATATCGGAAGATTATAGCCATGGGATCAGGGAAAACCTATCCCTCAATCCGATTTTTTATTTCTTTTATCAAAAAATCTTTAAATTGTAAATGCTTACATCATTTTTTTATAGTAAAAGATGAAGTCTACAGGTTTCCCGCTGCGGACAGGATCCTTTCCGGGCGTTCTAGGGCCGGGCGGGATTGGATGCATAGGGAAAATCAGGGGGGGGCCGAAGGCCGGGTCCTGGAGGATTCCATGTAGTATCTTTACCCGTTACGATTCAGATGTACAGACCTGCAGCATCAGGTTGTGGGCGAACCTTCCGCTGTCTTCGCACACGCTGGCGTACTCCCCCAAGTGGGAACACGCCTGCTTGAGTTTTTGCACGGCACAGATCCTGGCCTCGGTACAGGGCCTGCCGGCAGACGCGCACGTTTTGAATTGATCCACGTACTCGCGGCATGCGTCCATGCACACCTGTTGTGCGTCGGCCTCTTCCCAGGCCGGCTCGCACCACTCCGTACAGTCGTCACGGATCGTAGGGAGGGTCTTGGCCGCCGTTTTATCTGAACAGGAAGAAAGAAGGGGGAGGGAGACGGCAACAATCCAGGCGGCCAGACGTACATGATTCATTGTTTCCTCCCTCCGGAACCAGAGGCGATAGAGCCGAAAAGCTTTCACCAATCAGCGCTCGGCTTTCCACTCCCCCTCTTGCCCCAAATGACCTGTCACAAGGAGCTAGAAAAAAAATCGTGTTTTTCCATCTGCGGACATGCCATCGGTTCCAGGCCAGTATACGTAGCAGCGGAAATCCGTGTCAAATCCTCCGAAGAACAATATAAAAGTGTTCTCCAAGTGGCCCGGGCTGCCCGGGGCGGCGTTACTGGATCAGGTCGCCAATCCTGTAATCGTTCCCGAAGCAGTCGAGGACCAGGTTGAGATGCGCGTCCGCGCGGGTCTTCAGCATCCGGCGCGTGATGATGTGCACCTGTTCTTCTTCCCGCTCCTTCTCCTCCACACCCATATCGAACTCGCTCTCTCCTCGGTTGAACCGGAGGATATGCACCAGTTCGTGCGTGGCGATGTAGAGCATAAGCGGGGGGAAACGGATGAAACTTCCTCCCCGCTTCACCGCATCGAGAATCCGGTGGTCCTGCAGGCAGACCCGGAAAAAATGGAAATCCGTGCGCCGGTCTTCCGCATCCCGTTTCCGGTAGACGTACTTGCAGAGTTGTGCGAACGCCTCGTCGCTTTTTTCATGGGGCTCCAGGTGCTCGAAGGTCTTCACTTCATAACGGTGGGTCTTCCACTCTTCGGAGGAAAGCTGGAAAAAGTTCCGGGCGAGCCCTTCCGCCTCCATGAAGGACCTGTGAACGGCGGTTTTTTCATCCGCGCTGAAATAGATCACCGTGGCTCCCGGGAATGGTTGGTTGTAGCCGTCTTTTCCGCACGATATCAGCATGCCGTTGAAAAGGCACCACCTGCTGCGTTCCGCTCATCCTTCGTCAGTCAACGTACTTCTGAAGTACGCCTTGTATAATTCCCCTCAGTGGAAATTCATCTCCGATAAGTGCTAG
>CAYTRL010000279.1:0-7938 GCA_964439795.1 uncultured Thermodesulfobacteriota bacterium | reverse complement strand
AGCCAGGCGTCCGCGGGGAGTTCCCGTAGGACGCAGGGGCCGGTTCAGGTCTTTTCAAGGCCCCGAGGACCAGGGAACCTCCCCCGGGCGCCCCCTTCATATTGTGTCCCTGGGGGGGGATGGTGGAAAGCCAGGCGTCCGCGGGGAGTTCCCGTAGGACGCAGGGGCCGGTTCAGGTCTTTTGAAGGCCCCGAGGACCAGGGAACCTCCCCCGGGCGCCCCCATAAAGAAAAGCGGCACCCCCGGAAGGGTGCCGCCCTGGTGTGATCAAATGAACGGAAGCCTGTGCTCAGCGGTTCCTGCGCCGGAGCCTTCGTAACCAGACCACGAAGCCCATCGGCAGGATCACCAGGACCAGCTCGTTGAATGCGCCGGACCCCGCCAGGGAACCGGACCCGTAGATGGAGGCCTCCGCGTTGGCCACAGCGGCGTAAGCGTTGCAGTCCGGGTCCGCGGAATCGGTGAGCCCGTCGCAGTCCTCGTCCACGCCCCCGGCGTTGCAGATCTCCGCGGCGCCCGGGTTCACAGCGTCGTTGGAATCGTCACAGTCCTCTTCCGGGTAAGTGCACTCCGGGCTGGCCGGATCCCCGTACCCGTCCCCGTCGTTGTCCAGGCAGGGAACGTCACACACGGGATCCCCGGAACACGCCGCGTCGCTGCAGCAGGCATCGGTCCAGTCCACGGCGTTGCAGGTGTTCTCGCAGACATCGCCGCCCTCGTCACAGAGGTCGTCCGTACAGGGGTTCCCGTCTACGCAGGGATCCCCGTCATGCAGGCACTGCTCTCCCGCCTCGTCACAACTCTCGGCCCCGTTGCAGAACAGGCCGTCGTCCGGACAGGGGTCCGCGCCCAGGGCGCACAGGTTGTCCACGCACGTCTCCGCGCCGTTGCACCACTGCCCGTCGTCGCAGTCTTCATCAAAATCGCAGGAAGGAACCTCGCAGACCGGCTCGGCCGTGCAGGCGGCGTCCCCGCAGCAGGCATCGGTCCAGATCACGGCCGCGCAGGGGTTCTCGCAGACGTCCAGCACATCGTCGCAGAGGTCCTCGGTACAGGGGTTGGCGTCCACACAGGGGTCGCCGGTGGCGGTGCACAGATCCCCCTCCTCGTCGCAGCCTTCCACCCCGGTACAGAACAGGCCATCGTCCGGGCAGGGGTCCGTACCGGCCTGACAGGTACCGCCCGCACACGTTTCCGCACCGTCGCAGAACAGGGCGTTATCGCAGTCCGCCGAGGCGGCAGGCTCCTCGTCCACGCCGCCCGCGCAGTTGTTGTCGATCCCGTCGCAGATCTCGTCGGCACCGGGGTTCACGTCCGGATCGCCGTCATCGCAGTCCTCCCCGGTGTGGGTGCAAATGATGCTTGCCGGAAGCCCGTAGCCGTCCCCGTCCACGTCGTTGCATACCAGGCCCACCGGGACATAGCGGTCGCTGTCCGCCAGGGTCAGGGAAGCGGCGCCGTCATGCGGGGAGAGGTAGAAGAAGGTGCCGTCCCCCTTGGAGATGCCGATGGTAGGGGTGAGCCCGGTGTTGCCCTCTCCATAGTTGAACTGGATCACGCCGGATTCGTAGAGGATCACCTCCACGTCCACCGGCAGGCTGCCCGAGTAGGTCTTTCCGTCCCAGCGGATGGCCACGGAATCGGCCGAGGGCTGGTGGATGTAGATGTCGTCCCCCACATCGTTGGTCTTCAGGTCGTCCCAGAGGACAGCGATCATGGTCCGCGCCTTGAGCCCGGCCTCGGAGTTCGAGTAGCTGGAATCGTTGCTGGTGAAGTCCATAAACCCGTTGGAGCACACGTAGACCGACGTGTAGTCCACGGTAAAGAAGGGGAAACTGAACGGCAGGGCGTAGGACCAGCATGCATCGTCCGCTCCCCAGCTCATGGCGGTCCCGCCGCCGGTGAAATCCTGGGGTACCAGGGCCTCGGTGTAGAACTCGATGCAGTCCATGTCTCCCAGGTCCGGGGAGCCGTCGCAGTCGTTGTCCAGCCCGTCCTCGCAGGTGGGGTCGTCGTAGGGTCCCTCCACCGTACCCGGGTTCACGTCGGAGTTCGTGTCGTCGCAGTCCTCCTCCGGGTAGGTACAGTAGGCGCTGGCCTGCACGCCGTATCCGTCCCCGTCCCCGTCCACGCACGTCACGCATCCGATGTCGACCAGGTCGGCCGCGCCGTCGCAGTCGTTGTCCACCCCGTCACCGCAGAGCGGGTCGCCGGGCGGTCCCTCCACCACGCCGGGGTGAACGGCGGGGTTCCCATCGTCGCAGTCCTCCCCCGGGTAGGTGCACAGGGGTGTGCCGGGGTTCCCGTACCCGTCCCCGTCGTCGTCGAAACACTCTGAAACACAGCCGGAACAGGTGGGAATCACCCCCTCCAGGTCTTCACAGATGGCGGTGACCGGCACACCGCGGTTGGGGCAGTTGGCACAGTGGTGCAGGGCGATGGCCTTGTTCGTGACGGCGCTCAGCACCGGGGAGCCGGAGCTGCCCCCCTCGGTGTCGCAGTAGTAACCGATGTCTCCCGGCCCCCCCGCGCAGGGAGGCTCGTCGGTGCTGTAGACCTCGCAGTACCCCGACTGGTCCTGGGCGTGCGTGCTCTCCAGGGAGAGCTTTTTTGGCTGTCCCGATGGGTGGTTCACAATGTACATCCGCTCATCGATGTCCGGCAGGCGGTTGTCGATCTGGATGTAGCCGTACACCGACTGGGGATCGTTCCCGTCCAGGGTGGGGATCAGGAGACAATAGTCCAGGTCCGCGTTGTCCTGGATGAAGGTCCCGCCCTGGAGCTGAAGCTCCACCGTGGCTGTTCCGGACCCGCAGCCGGGCTTCTGGTACATGAACTGGAACTCGATCTGGTTCAGTTCCGTCTGGCTGGTGACGCAGTGCTCGTTGGTGAAGATGTGGTTATCGCAGGAGACCAGCCAGCCGGTGCAGTGTGCGGAACCGTTCTTGAGCAACCGGACCACGGCCCGGGATTTCTGGTACGCGTCGGATTCGGAGGTCTCATAGCAGACCGCGTCCTGGTAATCCACGGTGCCGCAAACGGCCTCCGGGCTGTCACTGCCGGGCAGGTCGGCCAGGGGGTACCCGTGTGCGTACCGGTCGATCCGGTACCCGTACTGCGCCGGCCCCTTGCCCTGCGCGTACAGGGAAACGACCAGGGTGTCGCCGGCCACGGATATTGCCCAGAAATCGCCTCCCTTGTCCATGTACCCCAGGTTTTCGTATACGTGCTGCACATCGCCGGCCGGGTCGGACAGCACCACGCGGTCCCCGGCGGCCAGGTTGAACTTGTCGAAGTGCACCGAGATGTAGGATGCACCGGGCACCTGGATCACATCCTGCCGGACGGGAATGTCCGCCGTCCCCTGGCCCACGTAGGGGTGGGAACTCTCGAAAACGGCCTCCACCTCGTCGCCCACCTGGATCCAAGCGAACAGGGGGGAGGGTCCGGCCAGAGCACCGATAACCAGCAAAACGAAAAGGGAAAACACCGCCCGAGAACGTGACATGTTGCAGACTTCTCTCCAACTCGTGTTCATCATTTTCCCCCTGTTCTATCCTGTACTTCTTCCCAAGGTTCATGGTGTCGACGGGTTCTCTTCTCTTCAACGCTACCACATCACGTTTTATCTGGTCAAGGAAGGTTTTTCGAATCCGGAAAATCAGGCGGTTTTGCTCTCCCGGAATCCAAACACCCCCTTCCGCTTCTTCAGCCCCTCCTCGATTAGGCGTTCTACCCGGCCCTGCACCTGGTCCGCCAGTTCCCGGACCTTCCGGGGATCGTGCACGGTCTCCGGGGGGTGGTCCCGGTAAAAATGGAAGGGTTCATCGTAATAGATATGGTACTTGGTGGGGAGCGGAAGGATGCCCAAAGGCCCCAGCAGCGGAAAGAAAGGGGTTACCGGGAAATAGGAAAGCCCCAGGGTGCCGGCCAGCGGCTTGAGGTTGGTCAAAAACGGGTACTGCTCTTCGGCACCGATGACCACGGTGGGGACGATGGGGATCTGGAAACGAAGGCTCAGTTCCACGAACCCCACGTGGAAGGGCCGGACCTTGTAACGATCCCGGAACCCCTTCCACGGCCCCCGGGCCCCCTCGGGAAACACCGCCACCAGGTCCCCCTGCTTGAGAAGTTCCTCGATGTTCCGGCGCGCCCCGGTCACCTGGCCGCAGCGGTCGAAGAAGGTATTCACGAACGGGATGTACCCCGCCGAGTTGTAAAGGACCGACCGCATGACCCGGGGTGTATCCAGTTTTTTTAACAGATCGACGGCGATCATGAACCCGTCGATCGGCAGTCCCCCGCTGTGGTTGGCCGTGAGCAGCACCGGGCCCGCATCCGGAACGTGCTCGATCCCGTCGCTGTCCACGCGGAACCAGTACTTGTACAGAAACTGCCCCATGCCGTAGGCCAGCATCACCGATTCCAGTTCCAGGCCGAAGGAATCGTATCCAAAACCGATGTCGTTGATCTCGATCCGGTCGAGGCGCTGGTGATCCCGGGGGGCCATGAGTTTCAGCACCTGCCGGACCCGTCTTCGGCTTTTTTGACGCATTCCGGTCCTCCTTGTAAAACAGGCTATTGAAAAAGGCTCATCTGCTGCGTTCCACTCATCCCTCGTCAATCAACGTACTTCCGAAGTACGCCTCCTTCCTCAGGATTTCGTGCGCCTTGCATCTAAACCTTTTTGAACAGCCTGCTCAAATGGACTTATTCAACAGACTGCTGAGGGATCCCGTCCGGGGAAACGGATGATCAGCGGAGCCCCGCAAGGATCCCCGAATCCGTGGGGCTGCGGAACGACAGTCGCCGGATCTCGCGGACTCCGGCCCGGGCGAGCATGTCGCGAACCTGCCGCTCCGAATAGGCCTGCCCCTTCTCCGTATTCACCAGCATGTTCAAGGCAAAGAGCGCGGGGAACAGGGGGCCGTCCATGGTGTCGTTCAGGTAAAACTCGTGTACGAGGATCATGCCTCCCGGAGCCAGCGAGGAAACCGCCTTGTCTACAAGGCGCTGACAATCCTCCGGGCCGTCCGAGTGCAGGATTTGAGACATCCATACAGCATCGTACGTCCCCGGGAGCGGATCCTTGTGATAGTCTCCGGCCACGAACCGTATCCGTTCCGACAGGCCGAACCCCTGGATCGTTTGTTCCGCAAAGGGTCGGGTCGACACAAGGTCGAACACCGTGGCCTGCAACCCGGGGTTGCTCTGGCAGAAGTGGATGGCATACGTCCCCGGCCCGCCTCCCAGATCTAGAAGCGATCGCCGGCCGGACAGGTCCACCTCCTTGGAAATAATGGGAGCGAGCCCCGATGCGATGTTGAACATACCCATCAGGAAGCTCTCCAACTCGTGCTCCACGGTCTCCGGATTGAAGCCACGAGTCGGGTTTCCGGTAAGGACGGCCTGGTCCAGCCGGGCCCAGGCGTTCACCAGGTAGTGATGGTGCATGAGGATGTGCCCCATGTACTGCTCCGAACCCCGCGAGAGAAACTTCTCGCTGAACGGTGTATTCGCATAGCCTTCATGGGACCTGGAAAGGAGCCCCATGGCGGCCAGCGCACGGAGAAGCATGCCCACGCCCCGGGGGTCCGCATGCAACAGCTCCGCGATCCGTTCCCTGGGCAGAGGATCCCTGCCGCACTGCGTGAACAGCCCCAGTTTCATCGCGGCATGCAGGGTGAAGCTCTGCCAGTATCCGCCGGACAGGGCGAACAAGTCGCCCGGCGTCCAGTCCCTTCCGCTCATAAAAAGCTCCTGTTTTTTTATTTGAGATAACAACAGGATAGTGTTTCCGAAAAAAAAGGAAAATAACCCGCGCGGTTCATATGTGGTGGAAGGGATACTTGTTCAACCGCTTCCGGGGCGGATTCCCGCCTTTCCCAGCGCCTCCTCCCACCCCTTCACGTACGCCTTCTTCACCACGAATACGTTTTCCTCCCCCGGATCGGTCCGGAAGGCCAGCACATGGGCCCGCAGGTATTTCCGCGCCCTGCCGTACCGGGTCGTCCGGGTATCCTCGCTGTGAAATGCCACGACCTGGTGAAGGGGGATCTCCCCGCCCTTCAGGAACGTGAGGGGGCGGTAGACGATGCGATCCCGCAACAGGGCCAGGACACCGGGTACGCGGTTGTACCCGCTCACCACCCCGCAACCGGACACGTACTTCAGGTCGCTGCCGTGTGCCTGCTTCATTTCCTCCACGATCCGGTTGCTGTTCCGCTTCATCCTCTGATACAAACCGACGAACAGGCCCCCCAGGAGCGAGACGAATACCACCACAAACAGGACCACAATCAGGACCCATTCCATCACACGACCCTCCGTCCCCGACCGCCGGTGCCATGGACGGTCGGCGCCGATCCGTTTCTCATCGAAGTTTTTTCAGCAGCCAGGCCATGTTTTCACCGAGCGTCTTCATGATCTGCATGCCTTCTTCGTCTTTTCCCACCTGCCCCGCGTCCCCCCCCACACCCACGTTCCAGTAGGAAGACCCCGGAACAATCATCTGCCCGATGAGAAAAAAATGGTTGAGGGAGTTGAATGCGTGCATGCAGCCCGCACGGCGCACCGCCACCACCCCGGCACCCACCTTCCTGCGGAACATATCGTCGTTGGCCCGGGCCACCATGCCCGCACGCTCAATGAGGGCCTTGATCTTTGCAGACACGTCGGCGAAGTAGGTGGGGGACCCCAGGAGAATCCCGTCCGCTTCCAGCATCTTTTCGATGCAAATGTTCATATCGTCCTTCTTCACGGCGCAACGACGATCCTTCTTGTCAAAACACTTCATGCAGGCGATGCAGCCGTCGAACTGCAGCGTGCGCAAATGGACGTGCTCGGTCTGCACACCGCGCTCTTCCAGTTCCTCGCACACGCGGCTGAGCAGAATGTGGGTATTACCACCCTTGCGCGGGCTCCCGTTGAACGTAACCACTTTCATATCCGTACCCTCCTTTCTCGATTGATCAACTCGACGATTCTTTCGCGCGAATGAAACTGATGAAGCCCGTGTTCCATGCCAGACCCCCTTGCGGATATTGCGAGCGAAAGGTGCGCGTTCCCGTATCTACGCCCCGTCCCTCATTCCCTGCCCGCCGCTTCCACGCCTCCCGGAACCACATCCGCCCCGGTGGGAGGCCGCGGAGGACGGCACAGGAGCATGGCAAGAAACGCGATCCCTGCCAGGAGCCAGCCCAGAAGAACCACGGAAAAATAGGTTCCCTGCCGGTCGAAACAGGCGCCCGCCAGAGGGGCGGCAAGCGCCTGAAAAACCACGCTGATCGGGGAGAGCAAGCCGCTGATCCCGGCAAAGGCATCCAGCCCCCAGTAATTTCCGATCAGGGTGGGAATGCACACGTAGGAAGCCCCGAAACCGAATCCGGCAAGCAGGGGATAGAGCCATGCAATCCACAGGGCCTCCGGGGACACGAACCAGAACAGGATCCCGCCCAGGAGGATGCAGAAGATCCCGAGGGCAAACAGAATCCGGGGTTCCAACACGTCGCCAAAGGCCGCGATCGAAAAACGGCCCGCCACGCTCAGCCCTATGGCCAGGCTGTAGTAAAAAGCCGCTTCCCCGGGGCCGAACCCCCGATCCTGCAGGTGCAGGGGCCCCTGGGTCACGATGACCTGCCAGAGAAAAAAGCTGCCGGCCGCGGATGCCACGAGAAGCCACAGGCTTGGGGTGCTCACGGCCTCTCGAACCGTCCATGTGTACGGGGTTCTGTAGGTCCTCGCGCCGGTACGCCGCCCCTCCCCTTCCCGCACACCCCCGTCCGGACGCTGTCCCAGATCCTCCGGCCGGTTGCGCACGGCAAGAAGTCCCACTACCGCCGCAACCCCCGAGGCGCAGGCGATCAGGATCCAGCCGCCCCGCCAGGGGGGGGGGGGGGGGGGGGGGGGGGGGGGGCGGGGGGGGGGGGGGGGGGGGGG
>CAYTRL010000278.1:0-8038 GCA_964439795.1 uncultured Thermodesulfobacteriota bacterium | reverse complement strand
AATCGGAAATCTACAGCGGCCCCACGCTCGGGTGGTTCGGGGGATTACGAAAGCCCGCTTTTCTTCCGGGCCAATACGAGAATCTCGTAATCCATGCCAAGAGGCTTCTCCAGGGCGGCAACCGCGCTGACCACCGTTCTTTCCAGCCGGGTTCCCCTTCCTTTTTCCAGGGGAATCGGCTTGTGGATGACCTCGATGGCTTCAAAACCACATTTGTCCAGCAACGACGTCAGGGTTTGTTCGGAAAAATAAAACAGATGATAAAGATGGTACAGCTTTTTCGCCGGATAGGCAATCCGCCCGCCGAGCAACCGATAGATCTTGAAGGCCATCTTCCGGATGAGGGACTCTTCGTTGGGCGTGTCCATGAGGATGATGCCGTCGTCCTTGAGAATCCGGTGCGCTTCCCGGATCATATCGGAGGGGCTCTTAAAATGCTCCACCACATCCCACATGGTGATCACGTCGAAGGAGGCGTCCGGAAAACGGAGGGAGGCCAGATCCCCGGCGATAACCTCACCGCGGCACCGCTTGCGGGCCTGGGAAACGGCATACTCGGAGATGTCCACCCCTGTCACCTCCCAACCCCCTCTCTCCGCCATGGCGAGAAAAACGCCCACGGCACACCCCAGGTCCAGAAGTGTTCCCCCGCTCTTGTAGCGTTTGAGAAGCTCCAGCCCCTGGCGGAAGCTGTCCATGTGACCGCCGGTCACCTCCCCCACATCCTTCTCGGAGACGTTGAGAAAGTACTCCCCCCGGTCGGAAAAATAGTCCGGAGAATACACCTCCTGTGGATCCAGTTCCGTATCGTGAAGCAGAATGAAAACCAGTCCGCATTCGCCGCACGTAACCACGTCCAGGTCACGGAAGCGATATTTCAGGCTGTGTGCAGGCGATCCGCAGAGGTCGCATGTCCTTTGGGTTTTCATTCCGGCCACTTCCTCAAGGCACGCAAGGCCAGCATATTCAGGTAGTCCTTGAACAGGTATCGACGGATGCTTCGAAGGTGGATCCGGAGCGTCTTGGAAAACAGGGGCCGCTCTTCCCGCTCCAGGTGATGACAGATCACGGCATCCGGAATGTAAAGCACCTTGTACCCCTTTTTCCTAGCCTGATAACAGAGGTCGATATCCTCGTACAGGTAGAAAAAGCCTTCATCCAGGTATCCGATCTTGTCCAGAAGGGAGGTACGGATCACCAGCGCGGCGCCGTACATCCAGTCCACCTCCTTCAGGCTCTCGTGGTCCCAGTCCTCCAGGGTGTACTCTTTCACAAAACGCGAGTCGGGAAAATGTTTTTTCAGGAAGGTCCCCTCGATGGCGATGTTCAGGGGCGAGGGGAACGGACGGCACGAAAGCTGAAGGGACCCGTCCTTGTACACCAGCTTGGGGCCCCCGATGGCGGCTTCCGGGTACTGATCCATGGTGGATACCAGTTTTTCCACGGCCCCGTTCGGGTACAGCGTGGTGTCCACATCCAGGCTCAGGATATACCGGCCCCGCGCCTTCCGCATGAGCCGGTTACGCGCCGGGGATACCCCCATGTTCTCCGGATTTGTTAAAAACACCACTTCCGGGTAGCTCACCTCCATCATTTCCAGCGTGCCGTCCGTGGACCCGTTGTCCACCACCACCACCTCGAAGCTCACTTCTTTCACGGACAGGTACACGGAATCCAAAAGCTGTTTCAGGAGTTCCCGGGCGTTCCAGGTGATGATCCCTATGGTGATATCCATTCAATCAAACCCCTCACACGGATGCATGGCGCTACCCTACTATATTTATACGAGAATCGTAATTTAGTGCAAGTCCCCGTGCTCGGCCCTCCCATGTCATGCTGCCTGAACCGGGTTCCCGGCCCAGGCAGACATCCTCCGTCCTGGAGGGAGTATTCACGTGCCCGGTTCCGGCTCCGAAGTGGCGGCACGCTGCTTCAGATCGTCCCGGTAGACGTTCCACAACCCTATGGTCATGCCCATGATCATCCACCCCTGTTCGTCCGCCAGGGATGGATAGAGCAGCAGGCCCCCGCACCAGCCGATAAAGCCTGTCATGAAACAAACAGCGATTATGCGCAGCGTGCGGTCCGGCGAATACCTCCGGACATGGTACAGCTTGAACAGGGTCACGCTCAACATCAGGAAGAGGGCGAACAGCCCCAGCATACCGCCCTCCACGAGCTGATTTAAAATGGCATTGTGCATCGGGGTGATGGACCACGTGGTATCGTGCCGGGGATAGTTCCAGTGATAGCGGGCGTATTCCGGGACGAAGTTGCCCGCCCCGATCCCGATGAACGGGTGCTTTGCGAGCATGTTGATGCCGGAGCGCCACTGCTCCTTACGGAAGTTCTCGGTGGTGACCCGCCCGCTGGTCTGACCCAGCAGGCGTTTCCATGGGACGTCGAACACGTACCCTCCCACGATCACCCCCACGCACATGACCAGGATCATCAGGGCTTTGCGGCGCATCTCGATAAAGATGAAGAAGGTCACGGTGGCCAGGACCAGGCCGATCAAGCCGGTCCGGGACCCGGCCCCCAGGATGTTCACCAGGAAGATCAGGAGCAGACCGCATGAAAGGAGCTTCACCCAGATATTGCGGGCCAGAAACGGAAGCATGGCGGCAAAGGCCGAGTATACAATGAAGTGAACGGCATGTTCACCGGGCCCGCCGTCGAAACCCAGAATCCGATGGGCGCCCGACTCGGTGGTCATCTGGGAGGTCCTGCCGAAAAACGCCTGGTTGGCCAGGGTTCCCTGGGATACAAACTTCAGGACCATCTTCTTGGTGAGCAGCTCGTAGAGGCCGGCCATGGCATTGGGGAACGCGCCGATGATCAATCCCGCGATCAGGGCATAGAGCAGGTACCTCTTTCGCTTCATCAGGTAGCCGTAGAAGATGACGATGTTAAACAGCGACAGGTACCTGGAGATGTATCCGAAGTAATAGGTGGTGTCCATCATGTTGATCCCGGACGCTATGGTCACGAAGCAGAAGAACAGGATGGACAGGCTCGTGGGGCTCTTGAACGTGAGCAGCATAATCCACATGTCCCTGCGAAGAAACGCCCGAACCATGAAGTAGGCATACCCCACCATGGCAAAAATCTTGGCAAAGGTCAGGGTCTTGACGATGCCCAGGTTCTGCATGGGAAGGGTCATGGTAAACAGGATCAGGAAGCACTCTTCCCAGTGCCACAGGTATTTCGGTTTCGGGTATTTTCGATAGATACCCACCGCATCACCCTCCGATCACGCGCATGGAGAGCGACGGGGATTTCTCACCGTCCTCTTGCTTCTTCGTTTTCATAAACTCCAATAAAAATTTTATCTCCTCCAGGCGAAAGATCCAAGCCAGCAGGGCATATAGGGCGACGTAGGCCACCCCCTCCAGGCTCAGTCCGGCCAGGCGAACCAGCAGGCTGGACTGGTCCCAGCTCTCCAGGATGAACCCCACGAGGAACCAGACCGGGACCGCCGCCAGGACCGACACGGCCAGTACCTTGCACCCGGCGCCCACCAGGTGCAGGCCGCCCATGCGGCCGATCCGGGCCCGGATCAGCAGAAACGAGACCCCCACCAGGAGGAAAAACACGATGGACAGGGACAGCGCGATCCCTCCCACTTCAAAGAACTGCATCAGTCCCAGGCCCAGCACGATGTTCAACAGAAACAGGCAGGTCATCAGCTTGACCAGGGACCAGATGAGCCCCAGGTTGATGAGCATCTGTGTGTAGAGAAGGTTCACGGACAGGGCCAGGATGAACGGCGCGTAGAACATGAGCGCGAACGCGGTCTCGCGGGTGTCTTCAGCGGTAAACTCCCCCCGCTGAAACAGCAGCTGGATGATCGGAACGCGCATTACGATCATGGCCACCACCACCGGGGTCACCGCGAACACCAGGGTCTGGGTCCCCTTCCGCATCATGTCGATCAGGCTGTCGAACTCCTTGCGGACCACCATCTGCGCGATGGTGGGGAACAGGGGGGCCATGATCGTGTTGGTCAGCAGCACGGGCAGGATCCACGTGAGGGTCCCGGAATACTGAAACACCGAGACACACCCCGGCCCCAGGGTGGAGGCCAGGGACCGGTTGGAGACATGCAACAGGGCCATCAGGACCGACAGGACGTACACCGGCACCAGGATCTTGTACACACGGACCAGCCCGGGGTCCCGGAAGTTCAGGGACAGGGAGAACTTTTTCCGGTATTTCCAGAACAGGCCCAGGGGGATGAGGCTCTGGATAAAAACACCGGCCAGGATGCCGTATCCGTACCCGAAGACGCCGTACCGGTCCGTAAGAAAAAAGATGCCCAGCAGCCCCCCTATTCCGCCCATGAGAAGGGGCCAGCTGGTGGTGGTGTAACGCTTATGGGAATACAGAAGGCTCTCCTCCACGGAGAACACCATTAACAGGAACATGGCCGGGGCGAGCAACTGCGTGAACCGGACCGTGAGGTCCTGTTCGGCCGGAGAGAACCCCAATGTCAACGGACGCATCAGCAAGGGTGCGGCCGCCATGTAGAGCAGGGTGAGCGCCGCGCCCACGAGCAGGGCCATGTTCGTGAACTGGCTGGTAAAATGCCACAGCTCTTTTTCGCCTTTGTTCTCCATGTAGTCGGTGTACACGGGAACAAACGCCAGCATGATCGCCTTCCGGTTTTGCATGAACAGGGCGATGGGGATCAGCTGGGCGATGAACAGAACGTCCGCCCGTTCGGTCAATCCGAACTTGCCCGCGATGACCACGATGGTCAGAAAGCGAAGCACGACCAGGCTGAGGGAAAACAGGGCCAGAAAGGGTGAAACCCGGGAGAGTTCCTGGGGTTTGAACAGTGATTTTTCCATGGGGATCCCTCCGGTGTGAGCCCTTAGGGCTTGTTCCGGAGGGGGGATTCCGGGACAGCTGCGAGTACGGGGAGGTTCAGCTCTTGTTCCACTTCTGTCCGGGTCCGAAGGCTGTCGTTGAAGAACTCCACCATGAAAGCCATGGCCAGACCGGTGACCAGCCCCAGAAGAATGCCGAGAATGTAGTTCGCCGTGTCCTTGGGCCAGGCCGGTTCCACATCCGGGGGCAGATACGCCGGGTCCACCACCTCCATGGCCACGGCCTTCAGTCTCGAGACGGTCTCGATCTGGAGCTTGGCCACCTTGTCCTGAAACTGACCCCGGAGGTTGGAATAGATATCGATCTCTCTTTCCAGTCTCTTGGAGACGAATTCCGCCTCGATCAACTCCACGGCCCGCTTGTCCACGTCCTTGAACTGCTCCTCCAGGACCTTGCGCGACTCCTCGTTGACGGCGATGTCCACAACCACCTCATTCTGATCCATGACGTTCTTCTGGAGGACAAAGTTGGAAACATAGGCGGTTTTCTGGCTCTCGATCTGGGCGTCGATGGTATTTAGCTTGGCCTCCAGCTCCTCCTGGGCCATTTCAAGACCCAGGACCTGGGAGTTTAAGTTGTCCGCCAGATCCACGTGGAGCTTCTTCTGTTGGGGAATGTCCAGCACGCCCATCTGTTTCCGGTATTCCGTCAGGGCATCCTCAGCTTTCGCCAGCTTTACCGAAATGTTTTTAAGCTGCTGTTCCGCAAAATCCACGGCGAACCGGGCCACGCCCTGTTCACTGGCCACAATCTGGGTGATGAGCCGGTCGGCCAGGAAGTTGGCGATATCCTCGGAAAGTTCCGGGGTGGGGCCGTAACAGGAGATGGCCAGGACTTCGGTCATCTGTTGAGCGACAACGATCGTAATATAATCCTCCATGACCTTCTCGACGGCGTAGGCGGTGAAATCCCGATACGGCTCGAACGGTTCCATCACTCCCAGCCATGTGAACAGCTGGATCATCTTGTCGATGGGCCAGTAGATCGTATACTTCAGGTAGTACCAGAACTTCTCCCGGAAGTTGCTCGGGTGCATCTTCTGCTGGCGATAGAACTCCGCCAGCCTGAATTCCCGGACCACCTCCTTTGCCATGTTCTGCCCGTTGATAACCTCGATCCAGTTCATGCCCGGCGGCAGGATGTTCACGTTGAACGTGGGCATCTGGACATCCGGCATGAAGCTGACCATCTGGTTGGTGCCCCGGTGCACCCAGACTTTGGTGATGGCATGGTAGATCGGGTAGCTGATCTTCGTGGCCAGGACAAACGGGACGAACAGGAGCAGAAAACCCCAGGTGATCATCCATTTCCGCTTGAAGCAGACGTACAGGATGTACTGGAGAAAATCCCTTTTGGGTGTGTCGTAATCGATCATGCTGCCTCTTTACCTGCGGCGCTTCTTTACTCGAGGCCGAGACGCCGGCTAAGAAAATTCGGAACACTGAGCCCGAACCGGTTCATAGCAACGCCCAGGATCGGAAGTTGGTTTCCTTCCAGTTTTCTTTTCAGGGCCTGGAGCAGCGAGAGCTGGGTCTTGTCGGTTTCGATCACCATCACCACGCCGTCCAGTTGTCTGCCGATCAGTTCCACGTCCGCGTTCTTCATCCCGTCGGGGCAATCTACTACGATGAAGTCAAACGCCTTTTTCAGCTGGCTCATCACCGATAAAAACCGGCCCAGGGTCAGCAGCTCGGTGGGCGCGTCGTGATGGGCGCCCGCGGGCAGAAGGCACAGCGGGTACTCCTCCATCTGCACCACGGCGGTTCGGAAATCGATCGGTTCCTGGAGCAGCTCGGTGACGCCCGGGCTTTCCGGGATCTGAAAAAACCGGTGAACGGCGGGGGTTCTCATATTCCCATCGACCAGCAGGACCCGCATCTGGGTATCCACGGCCAGGGTCAGGGCCAAGCCGATGGCAACCGTGGTCTTTCCTTCCTGTTCCCCCGCGCTCGTGACCCCGATGGTTCGCACTTCCCGGTCCCTGCCCTCCTTGAGCACCACATCCCTCATGGCGATGAACTGTTCCAGGGACTCCCCGGTAAGGAAGGGTGGGCGGAGAAACCGCCGCGTGGCATCTTCGTCGGACGCTGGGTCAGAGGTCGGAGGCAAAAAGGGTTCCGAGGCCTCGTCGATCTCCGCAATACGCTTGAAACGGCTCATGAACGCTTTCCTGGTTCCACCCGCTTTTTCGGGGTTCTTTTTCGCTGTACCGCTGTCTTTTTCGGGTGGGCGAAAAAACCTGTTATTCAATATCCAGAAAGTCAATGGCAAAATTCTGCTGGATATCCGCCTTATACGGAAACGCCTGGGGGAAGACCTGCGCCGGCGCGATGTGTCGGCCCAACACGCCGTCGATGTACCTCTCCGTGAAGTAGTTCACGTCGTAAATAAACTTCTTCGGGATGTAGACGATGTCGTTGGGCTCCAGGTAGATATCGTGTTCCCTTCCGTCCAGGATCTTGTTCACATTCACGCAAAAGGATACATACTGGGGAGTATTGAGCCCCCGGATGACGACCACGCTGCGCATGCTCCCGGCCCCTCCCCCCATGTGGGCCTTTTTCAATGAGTCGACCAGGGTGAGGTGGTTGTTATAAGGAAGGGTTCCCATGTTCCCGGCCGCCCCGTCCATGTATACCCCGTCGTGCTTCTTGGTGGCGATCCGGACCACGAGGTCCGGAAACATGAGCCTGTTGGAGTATTTATCATGCATCAGGGCGTTCAGTTCCGTCTCCGTGTAACCGAGCACCTGCATGGGTCCGAGCAACGGCATTTGCACGACCCCGTCGCTGGGCACGATAATAGCCGGGTCGAGCATATCCGGATAGTAGAAGAACCGGAGGGCAAGCGTATCCCCCACACCGATCCGATAAATGTATTTCGGCGGAGGGTCCACCCCGACCAGACGCACACCATCGATCTTCTTGACGTTCGGTGGCGGATCCACCCGGTCTGTCAAAGACCACCGGCCGCATCCCCCGAGCAGGAAGATCCCCAGGAGGAACCCCAGGCACAAAACCCGGGCACCCTGCCGGAGAAAAAACGGAAAACTCCACGTTGTCATCAATTCACTCCATGATCTTTCCCGGGCCAGACAATGTGGGCTGCTGTTGAAACCCGGGGGCATCCACCGAACGGTTAATAT
>CAYTRL010000277.1:0-8045 GCA_964439795.1 uncultured Thermodesulfobacteriota bacterium | reverse complement strand
GGGTCTGGACGATCCCCGGGGGGGATCCTCCCGGTTCCCCCTGTTCACTTGAGATCCCGCCGGCCGGCCGTTTCATATCCTCGATCCTGAAAACATGGCCCTTTTATGCAACCTGGGACTCGTCTTCCCCGCCGGCCTGCTTGCATTTCCGTTCCACGAAGCGGGTGAGCCGCGAGACGGAGTCCAGGTTCTCCGGGATGAGTTCCTCGTCATCGACCTTGATGAGGAACGTCTCCTCCAGAAACGAGATGATCTCCAGCACCCCTGTGGAGTCGATGATCCCTTCTTCCAGGAAAGAGCTGTCCTCGTCCAGGGGATCGTCGTCGTCCTGGTACAAGAGAAAATTCTCCTTGATGAACCCCACGATCTTCTCTTTGATCCCGGAACCGTCGGTCGTTCTTTCTTCTTCCATGATCGATTCTCTTCCCTTTTCCCGGTTCAAGAAAATCCTTTTCCCGCCGGTTTACGTTTCCGTGAACACCGGTTCCACCAGAAGGGCGCCCATGTGAAGATAGCGCGTGGTGGATCGTTTTCGATCGATGTCCACATACACCCTTTCCACCTGTTCGGGCGTGAGGCCCACCACCCCCGCCACCTCCCCGGGGGGGACACCGTGGTCCTTGGCGTACAGGCACAGGTCCATCTGGTGATAAGGCAGGGCAAAGTAGAATTCGTCCTGCCCCTGTTCCAGGGGGTAGGTGTCGGTGCTGGGCGGACGGCTCCGGATCGCCTCGGGAACCTCCAGAAACTCCGCCATCCGGTACACCTGGGTCTTGTACAGGTGCGCGATCGGCTTGAAGTCCGCCGCCCCGTCCCCCAGCTTGACAAAGAACCCCTGGTCATACTCCAGGCGGTTCGGGGTTCCCGCCACGGCATAATGGAGCTTGTCCGCGTAATAGTACTCCATCATCTTGCGAACACGTTGTTTAAAGTTGGTGGCCGCCACGATTCCGAGATAGGCCTCCAGGGATAGCCTCTCTTTTCGCTGTGTTCCATCCGGACTCTGCACCACAACAGAGTAAATGTTGTATTTCGGGTTCTCGGTGACGGAAGGCAGCACGATTTTCGCCTTGTCTCCTTCTCCGTACGAAGGAACCACGGAGCGGATCGACTCGTCCCGGCGCCCGTAGCAGTTCACGGAAAGGAGAATGTCGGTGATGTCTTCCCGCTGGGTGGGGATGCGGAAATGGTCCGCCAGCTGGGAACTGAGGTTCAGGGTTTCGGCGGCGGAGTCCCGCTCCGGCATGAGAAGCCCCTGCACACGATCCGGGCCCAGCACCCGGGCGCAAAGGGCGCCCACCACGCTGCTGTCCACCCCGCCGGAGAGGGCCACCACGGCCCCCTTTCGTTTAAGGGAACGGAATACGTTCGTGCGTATGGATTCACAGATACGATCCGCTTCCCGGGAAACATCGTACGCAAGTACATCCGCGGAAAAAGAGGCCATGTGTCTTCTCCTCCCTGCATGCTGCACCGCAGGCGGTTGAGGCGGTGTTTCAATTCGCGCTCAAAAAAAACTGGAAACGCGTATGCACATCTCCATTTCAACGGGGTGCCGTCATCCTCCCGGCATCCCGGGTGAACTGATGTACGGCCAGCTGGGTGGAAAGAACACCCACGAAGGCCATGTTGTCCTTGACCCCCAGAAACCGTCCCTTCTCACATTTCCGCACCAGCGCAGCAACCGCCTTGGGGTCGAAGAGACCGAAATCGGCCAGCGAGTCCGGGGACATCATTTCCCGCACGTAGTCCAGGTCGGTTCCCTTCCCGCCGTTCAGGAAAAAGCTCGGCACGTCGGGGGCCCGGTAAGGCTGCTTCGGGCGCCGGATGATCGGGTCCGGGATCAGCCGGTGTGCTGCCTGTTTGAGAAGGAATTTTTCCTGCAGGCCCCGCATCTTGAGGCGGGGGGGCAGCGAGGCGGCAAACGCCAGGACGCGATGATCCAGGAACGGGAAACGGCCCTCCACGGAGTGGGCCATGGCCATCCTGTCCCCTTGAGACGAGAGGATGTATCCCGGCAAAAGGTAGGCCGACTCCAGGTACTGAGACTGGCAGAACGGGGTCCAGCGGTGGTAATCCTCCGGCAGTTCCCCCCGGAGGACATCATACGTGTTGCGCCCCCGCAGGGCGGCCTTCACCTCCCGGGAAAAAAGGCCTTTCAGCTTTGCCGTCATCTCCCACCTCGGCAGATGAGAAAAAAACGGGTTGGCGATGTCTTCCGGCCGGATGTGGAAAAAGGCTTTCAAGTACTCCGTGGACTGGGACTGAATGGATTTCATGTAGGGGTAGAGCCGGTGCAGCAGCAGGGGTCTCCACGGGGAATCGGGGGACACACAGCAGAAACGGCGGATCTTCGCTTCCTTGAAGATGTCGTACCCCCCGAACACCTCGTCCGCGCCCTCCCCGGTGAGAACCACCTTGAAATCGTGTTGCCGAACGAGTCCGGAAAGCAGGTACAGGGGGGCCGGCGCCGTGCGGATCACGGGTTTTTCCGCGTGCCAGATCACGTCCGGGAAGACCCGGCCGATCTCCTCACCGGTGCATTGGATCTGGGAGTGCCGGGTATTCAAGTACTCCACCGCCGTCTTCTGGTAAAAGCTCTCGTCGAAATCGGCGTCGGAAAAGGTGACGGAAAAGGTTTCCAGCGGGTTGTCGGTGAAGTTCCGGATCAGGGCCACCGCCATCGTGGAGTCGAGCCCTCCGCTCAGGTAGGCTCCCACGGGCACATCCGAGCGCAGGCGGAGGCGTACGGAATCCTTCAGCAGCTCCAGCAGCTCCTCGGTGGCTGCCTCCACGTTTTTCGGTTCACGGATCTCCGGGTATCCGATCTGCCAGTAAGCCCGCTTGTGCATCTCACCGGGGGTGATGCTCAGGCAGTGTCCCGGAGGGAGTTCGGAAACGTTGCGGAAAAAGGTTCGCTCCCGGGTCGTGGTCCAGAAGGTGAAGATTTCGTCCAGGGCCTCCAGGTCCACTTCCCGCGACAGTGCGGGATGGGAGAACAGGGCCTTGATTTCCGAGGCGAAGAGAAAATCACCGCCTGCCCGGGCATAGTACAGGGGGCGTATGCCGACCCGGTCCCGGGAGAGGAAGAGCTTCCTCCTGGGCTTGTCCCACAGGGCGAACGCCCACTGACCGTTCATTTCGTGAACGCCATCCTCTCCGTACTCCTCGTACACGTGCAGGATGGCTTCCGTGTCCGAGTGCGTGCGGAAACGGTGTCCCCGGCGTTCCAGGTCCTGTCGAAGCTCCACGTGGTTGTAAATCTCCCCATTGAAGACCACCACCAGGTTGCCGTCTCCGGAGTGCATCGGTTGCTGGCCGGAGGCCAGATCGATGATGCTCAGGCGGCAATGACCCAGCCCGATGGGGCCATCCAGGTGGATCCCGCTTTCATCCGGGCCCCGGTAGCGGATCCGGTCGATCATCTGTTCCAGCAACGTCGGGGTTGCACCTTCCCCCGAGATCTGCAGGATCCCCGCAATGCCGCACACGTTCTCATCCTCTTCCCGTGGATTTCAGGGCGTAACGCCCCCCTTGAATCCACAAAGCCCCGTTGAAAGGGTCCCCGGAGCCGCACATTTCATCCATCCCAGGAGGAAGGTTATGCCCTGAAACCCGATCCGTCAAGAGCAGAAAACACCCTCTGGAGCAAGCGCTTGAGGTGCCCCGTCTCCCCCTGACAGGCCTTTGAAAAAGTTTCAGTGACGGAAATACACCGAATCCTTGTTTTTCGGCAACCTGCTAAGGCGTAATCACCTCTTTAACCGGTTTTCCCGAGGCCACGGAAAGGCCGGTGATGTCGATGTTGAGCACCTTCGGTATGAGCTTCCCGGGCTTGGCGTTGATGTAGACGCTTTCCAGCTCCGCCGGCTGCCCGTTGATCGGCATGATGGCCTTGCTCTTCTTGTCCTTCTCGTCAAACTTCACCTCGATCTTCCGGTCCTTCAGCGCCTTCAGGTTGAAGACCACCTTGTCCTCCGTTGCGGAGTCCACCGATATCCCGTATGCGGACTTCTTCTCAAGGGATGTCAGGCCTTCCGTCGATCCTCCCTTTTCCACCATGATCCAGTAGACGTTGATCGGGTCCTTGGTGTCGAACCCGTTCCCCGCCCGGTGGGCCTCGTAGATCACCTGGTTGCGGTTCTGGCTCCGTGTGATCGTGAACAGGTGGTCCATGCCCGGAGCGGACGGCTTGGGCACCGCCTTGGCCGCCTTCTTTTCCGGCACCGCCGGCTCCTTTTTGGCTTCCTCCGGCTTCTTGTGGCATCCCGCGATCACGGCCAGCGCCACCATAAAAACAACAAGTTTGCGCGCCTTCATGAACTCGACCTTCCTCATGCAACAAGTTGGCATCCTCCACTAAACCGGCCCCGCACTCCACGGTTCCACGACGCTGCGGGAGCTGTTACCCGCCGGCGGCGGTTCCGTGAAACGGTGCAGGGTCAAGATCCGCGAACTTGTCGATGTCCGGATGAAAAACGGAGAATCGTGAACACTACCCCGGACAAGTCTCTAGATCGGCGTTCTGCTGGAAAAAGTTGAAACCTGTCGGAGCCGGTCCCGACGGCTCTCCGGGTCTGGAACTCCATGTGTCCCGGAACAAAAAAGCGAGGATATCAAAACCGGGAAGCAGGCCTCGGCAGGCGCCCGGGGGAGGAAAATCCGGGGGGTTACCTGCCCATGCTCTCCAGGAAGGCCTGCACCCGGGTACGGACCTGTCCCACGCCGCTGAGCCGGTACTCGCGTTCCAGGCGAAGGACCGGGATCCCCCGCTCCCGGAGGTCCTGGAGCAGCACGTTTCCGTCGATCCCCCAGGTTTCACAGAACTTCATCTGCTCCAGGATGACGCCGTCCGCCGCCCCTTCCTCCACCATGCGGACGATCGTTTCCATCCGGCGGGGGTAATCCCCGTACATCCGCGGGCAGGAAAGCCGGTCCAGGTAACGGCGCGCAATGGCCCGGAACGGGTCATCGGACTCGTCCACGAGATCGAGCTGATCGCGGAGACCACAGCAGTATGCGTCCCGGACTACCAGGGCGCCGGTGTCCTCCACCAGTTCGGTGAACTCCGTGTCGTCCAGGTGAGACCCCACCAGCAGGACCCGGGCACGGTGGGTGACGTCCCGCGGTGGACGATCCCGCAGGGACACCGACAGTTCCTCCAGTACGGGGTTCACGGCCTCCTTGGGAGCACTGGCCGCGAACAGGGAGATCGCCTGCATCTCGCTTCCGGTGAGTCCGGGGGATGCCTGCCGGCGGGTTGCGTCCAGATCGGAGAGAAGACGCCGCGTTTGATTGGTCTTCCGGATCCCCTGCCGGACCGTATCCACATCCCGGGGCAGGGAGAAGGCGTCGGCCAGCTTTTTCCACAGGGCCTCGATCTCGTACCGGTACCACTGCAGGGCGTCCTCATCGCGAAGGTGGGGTACGTCCAGGAGGGCCAGAAAGCCGGGTTTCAGATAGTAGGCCCAGTTGTCGTAGAGCCTCCGAAGGTGGTCGCAGCTGGGAACGAAGACAAAACCATCCAGGAAGTCATACCCACCCTCGAGCCCCTTCTCCAGACAGTGGCGGGTGTAGCTGCAATTGAGGATCCCCGCAAAGCTGTCTGCCATCTCCGTCCCGGAGCATCCCAGCGAACGCATCCGGTACGCGGCCAGCCCGTCCACGCTGAGGAGTTCTTCGGGGACATAGCTGCAAAAAAAGCCGAGGGCGCGTCCGCCTTTTTCTCGAAACGAGGCCAGATCTTCATTCTCCAGGCACCCGACGGCCCGCCTTATCCTGTCGGGAAGCATACGTCCGCCCCTCCTGTCTTTCTGGTTTTCCGCTCACGGCCACGGCCCGCCGCCTCCCCATGTTTCAGGACTCTTTTCGATACATCGGTTCCTCCCCCGCCTCCACCCGCTGAATGTTTTCCGCCACCGCGGCCACGATCCCCCGCATGGACCTGTCCGTGGATCCCCCCACGTGGGGAGTCGCCAGGACGTTGTAACCGAAGATCGGGTCGCTCGGGTCCGGGGGTTCTTCCCAGTACACGTCCAGACCCACCCCGGCGATTTTCCCGGAAGCCAGGGCCCCATGCAGGGCATCGCGATCCACCAGCCCACCACGGGAAAGGTTGATCAGGAAGGCGTCCGGTTTCATGTTTGAAAAGGCTTCAGCGTCAAGAAGACTCCTGGATTCCAGGGACAGGGGAAGGCAGAGCATGACCGCGTCCGCTCTCCTGAGCAGTTCGGGCAGGTCCCCGGGGCCGCCGGCCCAGTCGAGCCCCAGTTCTCTCTTCGTCTGTTCCGGGTCTCGGCGTTTGATGCCGATGCAGCGGACCCCGAACGGCTTCAGACGATGCACCAGGGCCCGCCCGATGCCGCCCAGTCCCACCAGGCCCACGGTCATCCCGCCCAACGCCCTGCCCTGCGGTTCCCCCATCCTTTGTCCGGCGAGGCTCGTGGCCAAGCCCCGAAAATCCCTGGCAAGACCGATCAGCAGAAAGATCCCCAGCTCCGCCACCGAATCCGCGTTGCCCGAGATGTCGGTGGGTACGTTGGCCACACGGATATCGAGCGCCCTGGCGGCCTCCAGGTCAACAGCCTCCAGGCCCGACCCGCACTGCTGGATGAGACGCAGGCGGTCGGCGCTTTTGAGCGCTTCCCGGGGTACAGGGGTCATGGTGGGGATGAGGATGTCAACGCCCCGGAGGGAGTCGAAGCCGAACCGTCCCGTGGCCTCGAACGAGTGCTCCGGCAGCTCGTTCCGGATCAGATGAAAGAATCCGCCCCAGGCGTTCTCCGAGGCGGCGAACAGGATTTTCATGGGCCTCCCCCGGTCTTAAAAGACATTGCGCTTCCGGCCGCAAGCTTCTTTTAAAATTCGGGTCCCCTGGCTGGGGGCGTTCAGGGGATCGACTCTACCTGTTTGAACTCCGTACGGCAATCCCTGCGGGAGGAACCGCGCATCAGTACCGTTGAGGGTAGCGGTCCTGCGGATGTTTTCGTCGGCCGGAGAGAATGACGGGAAGGGCTGTACGCTTCGTTTTCCGACAGGCGCATAGATCTCCGTGAGCCTCTCTTTTCCCTGGAGCTTTCCCCCGGAACGCATGGCGTGGAGAAAGCTGGATTTTTCGGACTCCCTTATCTCACTGGACCGGTTCCTGCGCCGCCGCTTTGACCTCCTGGGCCGCAGTCAGGTGTTTGGCCAGCCGTTTGGCCAGGGCCACCACGGTGACCGTTGGCGGAAGCCCCCACGGCTCCGGGATGACCGTGGTGTCCATGCAGTAGCAGTTGGGGATGGCCGTCCGGCAGTCCTTGTCCAGCATCTCACCGATCCGGAGGGTGCCCCCCGGGTGGGCGCCGATAATCCCGGTCTTGACCAGGTTGTCCCGCTCCACCCCTGCCTTCATCAGGATCTCCTCCGCCAGCACGGCTCCCTTGTTGAGCTTCCACCAGGTGTCGTAGTCGATGGGTTTGGAGAACGACTCGTCCAGGTTGATCCTTCCGTCCAGCCCGTCGCGAACCTTGATCATGATACTCATGGTTTTACGATAGTTCATGATCTTCGGCAGGGAAACCCAGCCCCGGGGCCCGTCAAAGGCCAGGAGGCCGGCGAACATCGAAGGCGGAACAATGAGGTCGGTCATGACGATCCCGTCATCGCCCAGGTTGACCCCCGCGGTCATAGTCACATCGTACTTGGAGCCCGGGCCGTCCGCGGCCCCCATGACGAACCACAGGGGGTCCGCGAAAAAGCCCTGGCCCGCGTCGTAGAGACCGGACCGCTGGAGGATCGGCGGGGTGCCCTGCCCGCCGGCGGACAGGATCACCTTGTCCGCCAGGATATCCATCCAGCCGCCGGGCCCCTTGGCCCGCACGCCCACGGCCTGGCCGTTCTCCACGATGAGCCGGTCCACGCGGGTCTTGAGCCGGAGCTCGGCCCCGTTCTGCCGGGCCTCCTCCACGAACTCCCGCGCGGTCCACTTCGCCCCGGTGGGACAGCCCAGTGAGCACTTGCCGCAGTTCTCCTTGCAGAGATCGGGCCGGATGAACTTGTCCAGC
>CAYTRL010000276.1:0-8049 GCA_964439795.1 uncultured Thermodesulfobacteriota bacterium | reverse complement strand
CCTCCAGGAGGAAAGACCATGTCACTGAGGTTCCTGCTCACGGCCCTGCTGGTCGTCCTGTCCCTTTCCGGTTGCAGCAGCGGGGACGCACCAGTCCCGGTCCCGGGTCCCCCGGGCCCCGTTCCCACCACCCTCACCAGGAACTACGTGCCCGTCCCCCTGGGCCCGGGCGGGGGGTTCGACCTCCAGCTGGGGCGGGGAGAGGCGCACCGGATCCGGGAACTCGAGGGCGTGAAGGTGCCTGTCCCCGGGGAGAAGTTCTGGTCCCTGGCCTACTTCCTGGTGCTCACGGACCTGCACGTCACCGACGAACAGCACCCCGCGCGGCTCGCTTTCATGGACACCGCGGATGTTCTCGGCGGCGAGTTCGAGGACGCCTTCCGCCCGCAGGAAGACATCTCTCCGCAGCTGCTCAACGGCGCGGTGCTCACGGCCAACGCCCTGATGCGGGACTACGGCCGCGACTTCGACATGGCCCTGTGCCTGGGGGACATGGCGGACAACGCCTCCCGCGCGGAGTTCGAGTGGGCCGTCGAGATCCTGGAGGGCCAGGACCAGACCGTGGCTCCCTGGACCGGCAGCGAGGTCCGCGACCTGGGCACCCAGGAGGCCTACGACCCTTACGTGCGCCAGGGCGTGCCCAGTTCCAATGCACCGTTCCCGGTCGTCGGCCTGCGCAAGCCCTCGGGGGAACCGCTCCCCTGGTACACGACGCTGGGCAACCACGACGTCTTGAACGTGGGCAACTTCCCGGTGGACAACCCGGACTGGCCCCTGAACAACTTTCTGTTCAACGGCGAGACCTACGTGGGAGACCTCTCGGCGTTCGGCTACCTCATGGGGCTCACGAACCTGATGATCGACACCATCGACGGGAACCCGCCCCCCCAGGCGTTTTACGACCTGATCGGGGGCCCATCCCTGGGCAGTTCGCTCTCCAACCCGGACTTCATGCATTTCCTGATCAATGTGGCCAGCGAGGGCGAGGCCCGGATCCGGGCCGACGTGAATCCGCTGTTCAGCTTCGACCAGGTGATCCCCCCCATACCGGACCCGCAGCCTTCCGATATCGGGGTCCGGATCCTGCCCGACCCGAAACGGGAGTTCTACGGCGAACAGGGGCTCATCGGCCTGGTCCGGCCCGAGCACGGCTTCACCGACGATCCGGACGATCCCTGCCTGGATCTGAACGCGGAAGGCGGGGGGGAGAACGGATACTACGCCATGGACTACGTCACGGAGCAGGGGATCCGCCTGCCCCTGCGCGTCATCATTCTCAACACCGACGAACTGCCGCTCAGCGCCTTCGGCGGCATATCGCTCACCCAGTGGAACTGGTTCAAGTGCCAGCTCGGACAGGCCCGAGAGGATGCCAAAATGGCGATCGTCATCACCCACCACACCTCGGCCACGATCTTGCAAATCGAGCCGGGGGTGTGCTTCGGCACGGGGCCATGTCAGAGGGAGTTCCAAACCCTGCTCCAGGAGTATCCCAACGTGGCCATGCACCTGTGCGGCCACACGCACACCAACGCCATCAGTCCGCGCCCCCACCGGAGCGATCCGCAGCGGGGATACTGGGAGGTGGTCACGGACTCCACCCAGGTGTACCCCCAGCAGACCCGGGTCCTGGAGGTCGTGCTGTACGAAAGCGGCGTGGGGGAGGTCTGGAGCACCATGCTGGACCATGACGACACCCTGTCCACCTCTCCGGATACCAACGAGCTCAGCGCGCTGGCCCGTTCCATCGGCGTGAACGATCCGCAACTGGACCTGAACCACCAGGGGTACCCGACCACTCCGGGCACCCCGGACGACCGCAACCGGGTGCTGCGGTTCGAGGTGCCGGAGGAGGTGGTGCAGGCCATGAGCGCCACGCTTCCCCCGAGCCGGGAGATCCAGTCCCGGGACGTTTTTCCCAACGGGCGGATACAGGATTGACCGCTTCCTGCTTATCGGGACAGGCCGGGGTGCAACCCTGGTGGAAAAAAAACGACCCACGGGATCCGGCAGGCAAGGGTCATGGGGCCAGGCATCGAGTCGAATACCGGCGTTCGGTCTGGAGTGAACATACCGCCCGAAAAAACCCCGACGTAGAGACAGAAAAGGATCCCGGGTTGGCGGAAGCGGCCGGAAAGCGGTATTCTGTGCCCGGTAACGGAAGGTGGCGCCACTGCAACGGGATCGAATCCTGTTCCCGCCTCAGGGGGAGCCCTTCCTGCTGCGACGCAGACCCTTTCCGGAAGGAGGCGACCCCATGATCGATATATCCAGGATCGACTACTCGGAACTTGACCGCCCCGAAATGCTCATGGCCCTGTTCCACCCCCGGCCGGAGTGGGGCGAGTCCATGTCAGACCTCCCGTATGACGAACTCCACGTCCCGGTGGCAAAAGACGTAACAGTGGGGGGCCGCTTCTACGTGCGCGGCAAACAGCTTCCCACCATCCTGTACTTTCATGGAAACGGCGAGATCGTGGCCGACTACGAGGACGTGGCCACCCTGTACGTCCGGGCGGGTATCAACTTCCTGCCTGTGGACTACCGGGGGTACGGCAAGTCCACGGGAAAGCCCACGGTCACGGCCATGATGAGGGACTGCCACGTGATCTTCGATTTCGTGGGGAACCTGCTCCGGGACAGGGGGTTCACGGGTCCGCTCGTCCTGATGGGGAGGTCCCTGGGGAGCGCGTCGGTCCTGGAACTCATCTCCTGCTATGAACCCCTGATCAACGGACTGATCATTGAGAGCGGGTTCGCTTACGCGGAACCCCTCCTGCGGCTCATCGGGATCGACACCCGGGCCCTGGGGTTCAAGGAGGAGCGCGGGTTCCGGAACATCGACAAGATCCGTACCTTTCCCAAGCCCACGCTGGTCATCCACGCGGAACAGGACCACATCATCCCGTTCTCAGACGGGCAGGCCCTGTTCGAGGCGTGCCCGGCCCCGGACAAGCGCTTTCTACCGGTACCCGGCGCCAACCACAACGACATCTTCCTGCGCGGCATGCCCGGATACATGGAGGCCGTAAAGGACCTGGCGCAAACGGCGGCTTCCGGCTGACCGGCATGGACCAGGGAAGGTCCGATCCGGTTCTAGAACCCGTAGAGGACCTTGAACGTAGTCCTGAACCCCTGTGCCCGGTTCTCTGCGCCCACTTCCCAGGCCGATGCCCAGCTGATAAGCAGGTTCTTCAACGGCGTAAGACTGAAGATCGGACCGACCCCAAATACCCGCTCCTTTTGTACGAGGGCGTTTTCCAGGGGCGAGCCCGCCAACACCGAGTTCGTCAGGGTGTCTTCTGTCAGCTGCCACATTGCATACCCCGCGACGCCGCCCCAGAGCGACTTGTACGGGTTATACTGGAGGGTGTAGTTGAAGTGGAAGTTCTGGCCGGGTTTCAGGCTCGCGTCGGGACCGTACAGCGGCACATAGGGGTCGTTGTTCTTGGAGTTCCATGCATAGTGGATCCGCATGCTGAAATCGATCTTCTTCATGGGAAACCACGTAAAGGCATAGTAGGGGTTGATGGTCACGATGTTGGATCCCGGGTTGATCAGATAATTATCGGAGTACTTGCCCGAGGGGACGATGACATCCAGCTCGATCCGGTGAAAAAACGGCTTTCCGAAGAGTTTCTTATTGCTCCACTGGATCACCGGGCCCGTGATGATATCCCCGATACCTCCGGTGTTTTCAATCTGCGTAAAGTCAGATGGGTGACCCGGTATCGTCTGGATGAAATTGTTGATCGGGCCCTCCGAATTGATGACCACCACGGGAATCACGATGTTCCAGCCCAGATAGGCGCCGAACAGCTTCAGCTTGGAGATGTACGCAATCTGCCAGAGAGCCGCCAGCGAGGTGATCTCTGTGTCATGAAGGATGGAACTGAGCGGCTCAGGGATATCACCGTTCACCTCGATGTTGTTTCCGAAGTAGAACTGGCCATAGGACATCGCGTACAGACCCGGCCCGGGGATGGCGCCGTCCATGGCGTTCGTCAGGCCCAGGTTGTATATCGGCTGGTTGAACGCCTCGGCCTGGGGCGGGCAGAAGCCAAGCACCGCGATGGCGAACAGGCCGGTAAAAACCCATGTCCATTTTCTGATCCGATCCATGTCTTTCCCCCCTTCTCTCAAGTTTAGTGCTGAAAACCCGGCGAATTTCATGATCAAATAGTACACGGGGGCCGGTTTGTCAACTTTTACGCCACGTTGCGCCATGTTGGAATTGTCCAGCCCCGATCGAGGCATCGTTAAGGTTCATCGATCCGAAGCGTTCCGGTTGACGGCCTGATCAATTGACTATATAGCTTGTTTTTGTTACCTTTTTTGATCTCTTTGTTTGTACTTTCCGCCGCGAATGAGAACACCCTCCCGGGAGCAACCCTCCCCAGCCAACCCCTGAAGGGGAGACAGAGCGGCCATCATGAGACGCACACAGAAACAGCTGCTTTCAGGCAATGAAGCGATCGCGCTGGGCGCACTCGATTTCGGGGTGAACCTGGCCTCGGCGTATCCGGGCACCCCCAGCACCGAAATCCTGGAAAACCTGTCCGGGTTCAAGGAAATCTACTCGGAATGGGGCCCCAACGAGAAGGTGGCCCTGGAGGTGGCGGTGGGGGCCAGCCTCGGCGGGGCGAGGGCCCTCGCCACCATGAAGCACGTGGGGCTGAACGTGGCGGCCGACCCGTTCTTCACGGCTTCCTACATCGGGGTCAAAGGGGGTCTGGTCCTGGTGTGCGCCGATGACCCCGGCATGCACAGCTCCCAGAACGAGCAGGACAACCGCCACTATGCCGTGGCGGCCAAGGTGCCCATGCTGGAGCCCTCGGATTCCCAGGAGGCGTATGAGTTCCTCGGGTTGGCCCTGGACATGAGCGAGCAGTACGACACCCCCGTGCTGTTCCGGGTCACCACGCGTGTTTCCCACTCCAAGGGGCTGGTGCAGAGAACGGCAAAGCGCCGTTCGAAGGGCAGGAAGACCGGGTTCGACAAGAACACGGCCAAGTACGTCATGGTCCCGAACTTCGCCAGGCTCAGGCACGAGATCGTGGAAGAACGCTCGGACCGGCTCCGGGAACTGTCTGAATCCACGCCGATCAACCGGGTGGAAAAAGGGAGCCGGGACACGGGCATCATCACCAGCGGAGTGGCCTACCAGTACGCCCGGGAAGCGTTCCCAGAGGCTTCCATTCTCAAACTGGGCCTCACGCATCCCCTGCCTGCAAAGAAGATCCGCACCTTTGCAAGGGGTGTAAAAAAACTCGTAGTGGTGGAAGAGTTGGACCCCTTCCTGGAGGACGCGGTGCGGGCCATGGGCGTTGAAGTGAGCGCGGGCAAGAACCGGCTTCCCATCTGCGGGGAATTGTCTCCCGATGTGGTCCGGGAAGGTCTGCAACCGGGAAGAAGAAAGCGGAAGGCGGTCCCGGAGCCGATCCCTCCCCGCCCGCCGGCCCTCTGCCCGGGGTGCCCGCACTCGGCGACCTTCTACGCAGTAAAGAAACTGAAGCTGAACGTGATGGGAGACATCGGCTGCTACACCCTGAGCGTGGCCCCGCCCCTGGAAACCATCGACGCCTGCGTCTGCATGGGGGCGAGTATCGGAATGGCCCACGGCATGGGCATGGCCCTGGGCCCGGAAGCGGGCAAGCGGTTCGTAGCCGTCCTCGGCGACAGCACCTTCCTCCACTCCGGGATCACTTCCCTGATGAACGTGGCATACAACCGCGGGGTCTCCACCGTGCTCATCCTGGACAACCGGACCACGGCCATGACCGGATTTCAGGATCACGCCTCCACGGGAAAGACCCTCATGGGGGAACCGGCTCCGGAAGTGGACCTGGAGGCCCTGGGCAAGGCCCTGGGCATCGCCTCGGTGCGGGTGGCGGACCCCTTCGACCTGAAAGCGTTTCAAAAGGTCCTCAAGGAAGAGGTCAACGCCGATCATTCTTCCCTGGTGATCGCCCGGCGGGAGTGCCTGCTCCTGAGATGGGACGAGACATGGACGCCAAGACAGGTGGATCCGGAGGCCTGCACCGGGTGCAACATGTGTCTCCAGACAGGATGCCCCGCCATCAGCCTGACCCCGGAGGGCAAGGCCCGGATCGACGACGTGGTCTGCAACGGCTGCCCGATCTGTCAGCAGATCTGCAAAGCAGGGGCGATTCACGAAGCTTCTTAGGTTCGGGATGGACGAAGATCACGAGCATCATTGACAAAGGACCGTGCTTTGGACAAGACACAGAATATCTTTCTTGCAGGCGTGGGCGGCCAGGGGATCCTGCTGGCAGGGGAACTCCTCTGCCTCACCCTGATGGAATGCGGGTACGACACGAAAAAGAGCGAGGTCCACGGCATGGCCCAGCGCGGGGGCTCGGTCACCAGCCACGTCCGGTTCGGCCGGAAGGTGTTTTCGCCGCTGATCCCCAGGGGGGAAGCGGATATCCTCATGGCCTTCGAGGCCCTGGAGGCGCTCCGCTGGAGCGCATTCCTGAAAAAGGGCGGAAAGCTCCTGGTGAACCGCCAGGAGATCATGCCCACCACCGTTACCTCCGGCCGTATGCAGTATCCGCAGGATATCTACGAGAAGATCCGGAAGAAACACCCCGGAATGCGTGTCATCGACGGCCTCGAACTCGCCCGGCAGACAGGAAACGTTCGCGCGGTGAACAGCATCATGGTGGGAGCGGTCTCCCGGGAACTGGACGTACCGGAGAGAACCTGGAAAAAGGTGATCGCCCGGCGACTTCCGGAACGGTTCGTTTCCGTGAATCTGAAAGCGTTCGAGTTGGGAAGGGCCCTGTAACGGCTCGTTGTGAACCAGGAGGATCTTTCCGTTGATCTGGAATGAAGCCCGGGAATGTATGGCCCTGGAGGACCGGGAAAAGCTCCAGCTGGAACAGCTGAGGGCCCTGCTCCACCGGGTGAATGAGAACGTACCTTTCTACCGGAAACGGCTGGAAAAATCTGGGGTGAAGCCCGAAGATGTGCAGAGCCTGGAGGATCTGAAAAACATCCCGTTCACACTGAAGACCGACCTCCGGGACAACTACCCTTTCGGGCTTTTTGCCGTCCCCATGGAAGAGATCGTCCGCATACACGCATCCTCCGGCACCACCGGGAAGCCCACGGTGGTGGGGTACACCCGGCAGGACATCGAGGTGTGGGCCGAAGTCATGGCCCGAACCCTGGTGTCCGCAGGCGCCCGCAAGAACGACATCATCCAGAATGCTTACGGATACGGGCTCTTCACGGGAGGACTGGGCGCCCATTACGGCGCGGAAAAGGTGGGAGCCGCGGTGGTACCCATCTCCGTGGGCAACACGAAGCGGCAGATCATGCTCATGAAGGATTTCGGGACCACCGTGCTCTGCGCCACCCCCTCCTACGCGCTCTACCTGGCCGAGGCCGCAGAGGAGGCTGGTGTCCGGGTCAGGGACCTGCCGCTCCGGGTGGGCGCCTTTGGCGCGGAACCCTGGACCGACCACATGCGCCGGGAGATCGAGAAGAACCTGGACATCAAGGCCACGGACGTATACGGGCTCAGCGAGATCATCGGTCCGGGCGTGGCCGTGGAGTGCGGGCTGCAGGACGGTCTGCACATCATGGACGATCACTTCCTTCCCGAGGTGATCGACCCCATGACCGGCGAGGTCCTGGCGGACGGGGAAATCGGGGAACTGGTGATCACAACGCTCACCAAGGAGGGGATCCCGCTGCTGCGCTACCGGACGCGGGACGTGACCAGCCTGAAACGGACCCGATGCGCGTGCGGAAGGACTTCGGTGCGCATGCACCGGCTCACCGGCCGCTCGGACGACATGCTGATCATCCGGGGGGTGAACGTGTTCCCGTCCCAGATCGAGAGCATCCTGCTGCAGGTGCCCGAGGTGGCCCCCCACTACGTCATCCATGTGGACCGGGTGAAGAACCTGGACCTTCTGGAAGTCCACATCGAGGTCTCGGAAAAGGTGTTTTCGGACGAGGTCAAGCTGCCGGAAAGGGTTGAAAAAAGGATCAAGGGAGAGATAGAAAGTGTCCTGG
>CAYTRL010000275.1:0-8089 GCA_964439795.1 uncultured Thermodesulfobacteriota bacterium | reverse complement strand
CCGGGAGGATGCGGGTGGGACGCCTGTTGAAGAAGAGGTGTGCGACGCGGAAAACCTGGAGATCCTTCTGCGCCTGCAGCGTCTCGCCCGGAGGCCGTCCTTTACCCCGCTTCCTTCGGACGCCCTTCCCCTCTTCCAGGCGGAATTCCAGGGGCTCTCCGCGCCCGGTGAAGGTCCGGAAGACCTCCGGACGCGGCTGGAGCAGCTGTTCGGATACCCGGCGGGAGCCCGTCTATGGGAGACCGCGATCCTCCCCGCCAGGCTCGCACCCTATGCCCCGGCCCTGCTGGACGCCGCGGTGCACGAGAGCGAGCTTATCTGGGCCGGGCACGGCCGTGAGAAGCTGTACTTCTGTTTCGAATCAGACGTGGATCTGTTCCGGCCCGGGTTTGGGGCCGGGCCCGGGAAGAACGGGAAGCCGGGGATTCGATTCGCCGAAGACGTGGCCCGCATATTCAAGGACATCCCGGGAAGGATGACTTTCAGGGACCTGGCGGCAGTTGCCGGGGGTACCATGAACACGGAAGAGCTTACCCAGGGACTCTGGGATCTCTTCTGGCGGGGACGGGTCACCTGCGATGCGTTCGCGTCGATCCGGGCCGGGATCCGGAACCGGTTCCGGGCTGAAAAGATCCAGGACCCGGTCCGTGGCCGTGGCGGTCGCCGGACAGGGTTCAACCGGTGGAAGAACACGCGTCCGTACGCGGGCAGCTGGGTTCCCCTGCCGCAAACGGAGTCGGACCAGGAGGACCCGCTGGAACGGGAGGCGCTGGTCAGAGACCGGGTGAGGATCCTGCTGGCCCGGTACGGCGTCCTGTTCCGGGAGCGGCTCTGGAACGAACTGCCAGGGTTCCGGTGGGGGGACATCTTCCGCACCCTCCGGCTCATGGAATTGGGCGGGGAGGTCTTCACGGGTCACTTCTTCCAGGGGGTTCCGGGCCTCCAGTTCTGCTCCCCCGCCGCCTTCCGTGCGCTGACACGGCCCCTGCCCGAGGGCGCCGTGTACTGGATGAACGCCGCGGATCCCGCCTCCCTGTGCGGGGTCCCGCTGGAAGAGCTCCGGGCCTCGCTTCCGGGCCGGCTGCCCACCACACACCTGGTCTACGAGGGAAGGGGACTCGTCCTGGTTTCCAGGAAGGGCGGGAAGGAGGTGGACGTGCTCGTGCCCCCGGACTCTCCCCGCCTGCCGGAGTTCCTGGGTGTGTTCCGGGCCATGGTGGAAAGGGAGTTCGAGCCGCTTCGGTGCGTGCGGGTGGAAACCCTCAACGGGGAGCCGGCCCCGCAGAGCATCTTTGCCCGGGCCCTGCTGGATTTCGGGTTCCAGAAGGAGCTGAAGGGCCTGACACTCTGGAGGGAATACGGAAATAGCTGATAGGGGTTTGGTTTGCTCCCCTCATACTGGAGGGAATTTAAAACCAGTTGATGGGGGCCCATCCCTCACCGAATCCTCATGAGGGGCAAGAGAAGCTTTTCCCCCTCATGAAAACCGGCGGACAAGAAGTGCCTGTATGCAAGACGGGCGAAGGGCCGGGTCGCGAGACAGACCTGTAGGTCGTCGCAGCTACCTCAGGTAGCAGCAACGACACGGACCGAGCCCAACGCCGCAGACGGGTGCTTCTTGTTCGCCGGTAGGTCAGTCCCCCAAGGTGCTGTTTATACTTTTCCCATAATCCTGGCAGGCACGCATCCCGTCCTGGGAATCCACCAGATGCTCCTTCAGGTTGAAGGAGCCCAGGTTGGTCATTTTCATCTTGAAAACATGTTCCATGGTGTCGTAGATGTACGACGGGGCGTCGCCGCTGTGCGTGTAAGACCCGAAAGAGCCCCCGGCCTTTCCCGCCGCGCCCGCGTTCTGCATGAGGAACAGAAAGGTCTTCATCCCGTTGGTCATGTCCCGGTGGTACGTGGGGCACCCCAGAATGTATGCATCATACCCCTGCAAATCCTCGGCTTTCTTCAGGGTGTTGGTCTTCTTGATCTCCACTTCGTTTCCGCCCATCCGGATGCCTTCCGCAATGAACTCCGCCATCTTTTCCGTGTGTCCGGTTCTGCTTTCGTACGCGATCAGTACCTTTTTCATAAGAGAACCTCCTTTGGAAAAAAACCTTCTGTTAATACACTGCTCAACGAGCGGGGCAGGGTACCTCAGACTTCAACTGCCTTTGAAAGGGTTTTGAACTTGTCGTGCCACGAACAGCGGGTACAGTACGTCTCCGTTTCTCCCTCGATGTCAGGGGCATCCCCATCGTCCTCCTCCGGATCGAAGACGATCTTTCCCTGTTCGAGGCGAAATTCATAAACCTCGTACGCGTCCTGAGGGTTTTTCACGTAGAAACGCTGAGATTTGCAGAGGGGGCACTTTCCATCATTCATGGGTGGGACTCTTGCCTTCCGTAACCCGAACCTTTTTCAACCGGTATCCGCATGGAAGATGGTTCTTCCAGCGGCCATCCTCGAAACACTATTCAAAGGCCAAATTATTTCTGAACTTTTTTCGTGAACGGTCGCCTAATCAGATGATGAAATCTGTTGAAAGGATTCACTTTGAACGGGTTTCGGATCCTGGCCGGCATCCCGGTTTGATGTGCCGGAGCCCCTGGGAGGAAAAATTTTTTCTTTTCCCGCAAGATTTTCTTGACTTTTGGGCCCGGGTTTGGAAAAATCTGTGGATATGTTATGAAATTCATCAAGAATAATTGCCACCCAAACTGTCGCATTGAATGAAACTATGTTATTTCAATATTTGATCATGATCATCGCCGGGATCGGGTGGGGGTTCATCTGCCTTCACCGGATTCTCTGCCCGACCTTCGCCGTTCTGCCCCGGTTCGATGAAATCCGGGACCTGACCAAGATGGAGACGACCCATCTGCTCTATCTCATCCTCAGCGCGCCGCTTGCGTGGACATTCCTGCTTATCTGCAGCACGCTCGCCGTGGTGCAGTTCTTGCCGGACTACCAGGGTTCCTACTTTTTCGGACTGGCCGTGTCCCTGGTATTCATTCTGGCGGAGTTCAGCGAAGAGAAGAATAAGCTGGAAACCAAGTTCATGAGCACGTTGAAGAAGGATCTGCTTTCTCCCCTCCGGGAACCGGGTTCCAAGTATCAGCCGTACTCCCCCCTTCAGATGAGGATGGCCTGCTGGCGGACCCCTCAACTGAACGTAAACGATTACGGGGACCTGACGTTCGAGTGCGCGGCCTGCAACCGGGCGAGACGGCTTTCCCAGGCGGAGATCTGCTTTCGAGGGACTCGGAGACGCTTTGTGGTCAAATGTGATCAGTGTCAGGAACCTTCCATCATCCGCATTACGGGGACGTTCCTGTCCCGGTACAAGGCGGTCACCGAGGCCTACATCCCCAGGTCGCAGGAGAAGAAGACACCGCATCGCAACCCCGCAACCGCCGGTCCAGGAGTCCCAGCGACGCGGCAATACCCCCCCTCCTAATACTCATCGCGCAAATACGCAGACACATCGTTCGGATATTGCGAGAAGCCGAAGGCGACACAGCACCCGGTAGCAGAGGGCATCCCCATGGGCCGGGAGGTTGCCGCGCTCCGCTCGCAATCTCCACTTCGTTCGCGATTTTCGACTTCGTTCGCAATATCCTCACCGGAGCGGCCTGGAATTTGTGCGCGAATTCATAAAAGCGTGTACTGCTGCGGTGAAACCGCAAGCTTTCGGCAATCAGTGTTCGACATCCAGTTCCCGGAGGCCGTTTCGTGGGAAAGATTGACTGACACACCCGGATGAAATATCTTCGATCCCAGTGTCGGCCCTTCGGCCGTCGGCCCTGAAAGAGACCGCGGGAGCCCTTTCCGGGACCCGGGTTGCCGGGCGTATGCAACGATGCGGGAAGAAATGTGGAGCGGTACCAACCAGGCCTGTCCCGGCGGCAGAACGCACCTTGCGGTCGGGTGGGCGAGGATGCCCGGAAAGACCGGATACCTGAATGGGTGTTCTGGGGGTACAATGTGTTGCTTGTGCTGGCGACCCTTCTGGTGTCCCCCTACTTCGCCTGGAAAGTGATTACCGTAGCCAAGTACAGGGTCGGTTTTTTCCAGCGACTGGGTTTCTATCCCGGATCGAAGGGGTCTAAGGGGTCGAGAGGGGTCGACGGCCCGCGGACGCGGTCCCTCTGGATCCACGCCGTTTCCGTCGGGGAACTGCTGGCCACGGTTCCCCTGTTTCGGCTGGTTCGGGAAACCCACCGGCAGCTTCCTTTGACCGTCTCCACGGTGACAAGCACAGCCATGACCGTGGCGCGGCAGAGAGTGAAAGACGCGGAGGCGATCATCTATCTGCCCTTTGATTACCCGCTGCCGGTCCGGAGCGCCATGAAACGTGTCCGGCCGAGGCTTCTGGTACACACCGAGTCCGAGATCTGGCCGAACCTGCTTTTTATGATGGGAAGACAGGGGACCCCCACAGCCATGATCAACGGCCGCCTTTCGGCCCGCTCCTGCCGGCGGTACGGGAGGTTCCGGTTTTTCTACACCCGGCTTCTGCGGAACGTGTCCGTATTCGGGATGCAGAGCCGGAAGGACTGTCTGAGGATCATCCGCATCGGGGCCGATCCCAGGAGGGTGTACCACACCGGGAACATGAAGTTCGATATTCCCGGGCCCGAGGATTCGGAACCGATCCGGAGAGCGATCCGGGAGGATCTCCGGTTCGGTGAAGGGACGTTGATCTTCCTGGCCGGAAGCACGCACGCGGGGGAGGAGGAGATCCTGCTGGACGCCTTCGCCCGGCTGAGACTGGAACACCCCTCCCTGAAGATGCTTCTGGCCCTTCGGCATCCCGATCGCTGCGGTGACGTGGAGCGCATGGCGTCGAAGCGCGGGATCTCAACGGTGCGCAGAACCCTGAGCCGTGACCGGGAAGAGCCCCTGGAGGAAGATGTCCTGATGCTGGACACCATCGGCGAGCTGTACCGTGCGTACAGCATCGCGGATGTGGTATTTTTAGGCGGGAGCCTGGTTCCCATCGGCGGGCACAACATTCTGGAGCCGGTCTGGTACCGGAAACCGGTCCTGATCGGGCCCTACACAGAGAAGATCGAAGATGTGGTTCGGGACCTGCGGGAGGCCCGGGGGGTCATCGTGGTGCGGGACGACCGGGAACTGGCCGATGCGGTCGGTCCTCTCCTCCGGGATCCTGCCTGCCGGAGCGCGGTGGGGGAGGCCGCGCACGGTGTGCTCCGGAACTATCAGGGCGCCACGGAGAGGAACCTGGCCCTGTTGCAGCCGTTTCTGTACGATAAGGGGTTGGTGGGTTCCGGTTCTGGACAACGATTGAAAAAGAGAACGAGATCCTGAGATGATGAAAAAAAGAATCGTACAAATCGGTGAAATTTCGTGTGGGGCGGACCGCCTGTTCCTGATCTCCGGCCCCTGCGTGATCGAGGAAGAGTCGATCATGCTCTGTACCGCCGAAACCCTGGCCGCCGTTTCCGCGCGTCTGGGGGTTCCGGTGATCTACAAGTCTTCGTTTCAGAAGGATAACCGCAGCTCGAGCACGCACTACCGGGGATCCGGTCTTGAGGAGGGGTTGAGGATTCTGGAACGGATCAAGAAGGACTTCGGCTTTCCCGTGCTCTCCGACATACACCATCTTCATCAGGTGGGACCCGCCGCGGAGGTCCTGGACGTGCTGCAGATCCCGGCATACCTCTGTATGCAGACGGACCTGGTGGAGGAAGCGGCCCGCACGGGCCGGGCCATCAACCTGAAACACGGGCAGTTTCTGGCCCCGGAGAACATGAGCAAGCCGGCTCAGAAGGCCCTGGACGCCGGAAATGATCGGATCCTCCTCACCGAACGGGGGTATACCTTCGGCTACAACGACCTCATCGTGGATCCCAGAAGTTTCTATCACCTGGGTCAGACGGGGTTCCCGGTGGTCTTCGACATCACCCACTGCGTGCGCCGGTACGGCATTCCCAGCGCGGACCCCAAAGGGGGGGCCCGGGAGTTTCTGCCGGTGCTCGCCCGGTCCGGGGTGGCTGCCGGCGTGGACGGTGTCTTTATCGAAACGCATCCGGAACCGGCCCGGGCCCTGTGCGACGCCGCCAGCCAGCTCTACACCGGAGACCTGGAGGCGTTCCTGGAGCCGTTGCTCGAATTCCACCGGGTCGAAGTGAACTGCCGGCAGAGGACGAACGAAACGTAAACCGAAGCATTCAACCTGCAGGGTGGATCAACGCCATGGAACTGTATCTGGATTCCGCACTTATCTCCGAAATCGAGGAGGCCTTTACACTGGGCTTTCTCACCGGTCTGACCACGACCCCCACCTTCATGTTCCGGGAGGGCATTCAGGACATCGACGGTACGATCCTGAAGCTTGCCAAGATCGTTCCGATCCTCCAGATCGAAGCGCTCGGCGAGGACGCGGACGTGATGTGCGGGGAGGCCCAGCGACTGCTGGACCTGGGCCTGGACAAGGAAAAGACCGTGTTCAAGCTGCCTGTGTCCCTGGAGGGGGTCAAGGCATGTAAAAAGCTCACCGACCAGGGGATCCTGGTGAACGTGCACCTGATCTACACCCTCCAGCAGGCGTACATGGCCATGGCCGCGGGGGCCGCCTACGTCTGTCCGCTGGTGGGGCGACTTCAGGACCAGGGGCACGACGCCATCTCCCTGATCGACCAGTGCGTGGGCGCGGTGGACCATTACGGATACAACTGCAAGGTGATGTTCTCATCGGTAAGACATCCGGAACACGTCCGCAACGCCATCAACCTGGGCGTGCACGCGGTCACCGTGCCCTGGAAGGTCATGAAGCAGCTCACGGAAAACACCTTCACCACCCTGGGCGTCCAGCAGTTCTTCGAGCACACGCGCCTGATGACCCTCCGCGTCCGGGACGTGATCAGCGACTTCAACCCCACCATCCACAAAAGCAAGAGCATCTACGACGCGCTGGTGGTCATGACCCGGGGAGGGTTCGGCGCGGTGACGATCGTGAACGACAAGGACGAGATCTGCGGGATCTTCACCGACGGCGATCTCCGGCGGATGCTGGAGAAAGAGGACGAGGTGGTTCTCAGCAAGCGGTTGGAGCAGTTGAATCTCAAGGTGCCGATCCAGATCGAGGGGGACGCCCTGCTGAACGAGGCGGCCGAGATCCTGCGGGATAAGCAGGTGGACACGATCTGCGTGATCGAGGGTCGAAAATCGATCGGCATGCTGGACATCCAGGATGTCATTGGTGTGAGCAGCTGAACAGGGGGAGAAGCCGATGCCCGGCGCGGAATGGTTCGGTGACGAGGAACGCAAGGAGGTCATGGATGTCCTGGAGACGGGGGTCCTGTTCCGCTACAACATGGAGGACGCCCGGAACGGGATCTGGAAGGCCCGGACGTTCGAGGAGGAGTTCGCGCGTGCCCACGGCGTGAACCACTGCCACATGTGCTCCAGCGGAACGGCGGCGGACATGATCTCCCTGGCGTCCGTGGGCATCGGGGCAGGGGACGAGGTGATCGTTCCTCCGTTTTCGTTCATCGCGCCCATCGAGACGGTTCTCACCGTGGGTGCGGTCCCCGTGTTCGCAGAGATCGACGAGACCCTCTGTCTGTCATCGGAGGGGATCCGGGCCGCGATCACGCCCCGGACCCGGGCTGTCCTGCTCGTACACCTGTTCGGGTCCATGGCCCGCCTGGACGAGATCGTCCAGGTGTGCCGGGAGCACGACCTGATCCTGATCGAAGACGCCGCCCCCGCCCTGGGCGCCACGTACCGGGGGAAGCGGGTGGGCACCTTCGGCAAGGTGGGCTGCTTTTCCTTCGATTTTTTCAAGGTGATCACCGCAGGTGAGGGGGGGGCCGTAATCACCGACGACCGGGAGGTCTACGAGGCCGCCCACATGTTCGCGGATCACGGCCACGACCACCGGGGCACCAACCGGGGTGCGGAGCAGCACCCTGTCCTGGGGATCAACTTCCGTGTGAGCGAACTGCATGCGGCCGTGGCCCTGGCCCAGTTCCGGAAGCTGGACGCCATGGTAGAGAAGCAGCGTGCCATGCAGAAGCGGTTGAAAGAAACCCTGTCCCGCATTCCCCAGCTGACCTACCGGCACCTGCCC
>CAYTRL010000274.1:0-8093 GCA_964439795.1 uncultured Thermodesulfobacteriota bacterium | reverse complement strand
CCGCCAGTTCGGCGGCCGCCACGGCGCCTCCCGCCCCAGATCCAACCACCACGACCTCGGCTTCGATCTCGGTGTCCTCCCGGATCTCCCGGCCCGATTGCACGAGCTGGAGCCACCGTTGGGGCTCGTCCTGAACGGGGGGTTTTCGGTACTCGATACCCAGTTCCTGGAACAGGTCGGGGTTGTCGTAGTAGCGGGCCTTGAGGATCGTGGAAAAGATACGGAAGGCCTGGCGCTTTGGCCAGGATCCTTCCACCCAGCGGTTCAGGTACCGCTGCTGCTTCTCCACGGGAAGTTCCGACAGGGGCCTGAGGGTGCGCGTGCGGGCGCCCTCTTCCAGCATCCAGAGGACGGAGCGGAACAGGTGTCGCGCGGGCGGAGGCATCCGTCGCAGGGCAGCCTCCACATCGAGAACCGTCTTGCGCTGGAAGGGGGGAAACCGTCGGCCCGCCGGCAGCACGGCCCGGCCCACGGCGTAAAGGATGTCCCGTTCCCTGGACGTGAAAGAAAACGTTTGCATGCCTGTCCCGTTCAGCAGGAGGGTCAGGGTGGAGTATGGAAGGGGCGGCTTTCCGTGTCAAGGAGAACGGGCGTGGAAATTGAGCCACCGGGACGGATAGGGCATGTCCGAAGCACCGATGATTTCCCTGTAAAGGTAAAGTGTTCCGGATTTCCTACAGATCAGGGCGGGTTCTCCAGCACCTCCTGGATGGCATAGTAGGCCGGCTTGGCCTTGTAGAGCCCGTCGAACAGGGCCGGAAACCACTCCCAGTGCCAGGTCCCCAGGCCGGCGATGTGCCACGTGTTCCAGGCCACGATCCCGGCGGCGCGCTTTTCCAGCAGCACGCTCAATATGTTCGCGTAGGTGACGGCCTGTTTTTCCCTTTCCTCCGGGGTGTTGCCGTTCTTCAGCCACACGCTGGCCTCGGTGACGTGAAACTCCAGGTCGTTTGCATGCGCCCAGTCGATCAGGGCCCGCAGCTTGTCCAGGTTTTCCGGGGTATCCACGCCTTCGTCCACATGTGCCTGCCAGCCGATCCCGTCCACCCGCAGGCCCAGGCCCCGCAGGTACGCCACGGTCTGCTTGATGATCTCCCAGGAGTCCTCCACGTTGGGGCCTTCATGGTGGTTGAAGATCAGCTTGATGTCCGGCGCGTGCTGGTTCGCGGTTTCAAAGGCGATCCGGATGTAGCGCGGGGACAGGTTCGGGTCGCCGTCCTGCCCCATGAGAAACCAGGGGCACTCCCAGGAGGCGGTCCCCGCCTTGTTTTCGTGCCATTCTCCCCGGACCAGCGTCTCGTTCACCACGTCCATCCAGAGGAAGCCGGGCGTCCCGTTGTAGCGCGCGCAGACCGCCTGCATGAACTGCCGCAGGTTGTCCTCCAGTTCCTGGGCCGTCCGGGCGTCGTCCTTGGCCCACGCGGAGCACTGCGGTCCGATGGGGCAGTGCATGCGCAGCACCTGGCCGTTGTCCGCGATGTGCTGTTTCCAGGGGTCCGCGCGGGACCAGTCCCATACGGCGGGCTCCGGGTGGATCGAACTCTGCTTGAAATCGTTTTCCGGAGTCACGTATGAGTACTCCCGGTCCATGACCAGGCTGTCGTTGGTCGTCCCCCCGGTGAAGCTGTCCGAGCCGTCGGTGGCTCCGATGAAAACGCCCCCTTCCGGGTAGTTGTCCGCCACGATTTCCCGCAGCCTGCGGCCGTCTGGCTCCTCTGGCTGAAGGCACCCCGCCAGCATAAGGGCGATCCCGGGGAGGAGGAGACCCCGGGAAAACCAGAGCCGGAGGCCGGAAGGGAGGATTTTCCCCGTGGCAGAAAAAGAGAAGAGCCCTTGCTTCCTGCGGTTTCTTTTCTTTTCCATCCGTTTCTTCCTCCTGTGCTTACGACGTCTGCTTCCCGCCGCGGCCCCGGCCGGGTTCCGGATATCCCATGGCCCGTCGGCTCGACGCTACTGCAGGCGGGACGGTGAATCAGGGGATCGTACGCATGGACGGTAATAAATCCCCCGGGTTCTCTTCAAGCTATCCCTGACGGGATGAAATCAGCGCCTGTCGCCGCCTCCCGGAGCGATGCAACAGGAGGATCCGCAGAATAAAGATCATCAGCGCGGAGAGAAGAAACGGGGTCGCCTGCTGGAATGATCCCCCGGCCTTTTCCCCGGAGCCGCGCAGGCTTTCCGCCCGGGCCGTGGCCGCCGCGCCCCATGGGGGAGGCGCGCACTCGGGATCCTGATCGTCCGCGAGGCTGTCGCAATCGTCGTCCACGCCGTTTCCGCAGTCTTCGGACAGGCCGGGGCTTATGGCGTTGTCGCCATCATCGCAGTCCCATTTCGCTCCCGTGCACGCCGGGCTTGCCGGGTCTCCGTAGCCGTCCCCGTCCGTGTCCGCGCAGGGGGCGCCGGTGAGCACGTAGTCGAAAAAGCCCGTGACCGCCTCGGTGATGTGTTCCGGATCGTCCGGGGAGCCGAGGTCGCCGTTGATCTCCGCGTGCGTCCGGTTCACCGTAATCACATGGCGTGAGGGGTCCAGGCCCAGGGCGGCCGCCAGGGCTTCGTTCTGCCAGACCCTGTCCGCCGGGCCCTCTTGGGTGACCAGGAAAAAGGGCGGGTCGCCGGGGCCTGCGTGCGTCACCGGGGAGGCGGCCGTCCAGGACCCGGTCAGGTCGTTCTCCACCGGAGTGCCGAAGGCGTTGTAAAAAAGATCGCTCGGGGAGTCGTCCAGCCGGGCCGGGATGTCGTAGGCCGCGCTGTCCAGGGGGCAGACCCCCTTGATCACGTTCCCGGTCAGGCCGAACTCGTTCAGGTATCCGGGGTCCGTTGCCACCAGGGCCACAAGGTGCGCACCGGCGGAGTGGCCCAGGAGGAAGATCTTATCGTTGTCCCCCCCGGCCTGGTGAACGTTGTCGTACACGTAGCGGACGGCCTCGGCCACGTCTCGCGGGTGGTCCGGGAACATCACGCGGTTTCCCGCTTCCGGATCCGACGGATCCGGGGACAGGCGGTAGTTCACGCTGACGAACACCCAGCCCCGGCCGGTGAACAGTTCGTCCTTGTACGCAGTATGCGCCTTGTCGCCCGTCTGCCAGGCGCCGCCGTGAACATAGACCATGACGGGCAGCCCCGTGCCGCCCCCCTGGGGGAGATAGACATCCAGGGTGTTCAGGGCAGGGTTTACCGGTGAGTCATGGTACGGGCCCCTGGGCCCCTCCGCGTCCCGGTTGTAGTCCAGGTTGGAAACCGCTGCGGCCCGGCCCGGGCACCCGAAGCCGAACAGCAGGGTACACGCCATCCAGACAAGAATAATCTGGCCGGCCGACGCCGCCGGAATCCGCAGTCCCGGCAGGCCCGGGATTCGACATTCACGGTGGTGTTTCCTTCGTTCTCTTACTGGTTCAACCATACTTTCTCTCCTTGAAGAGGGAACTCCGGTTCCGGCGATACGGCCGACGGTCGCACGCCCGTAATCGTCATGGCCCGGAAAGAAGGTCCGCGGGATGGTAGTCGAGACGCTCCCGGAACGCCGAAAGGATCTCCTCGTCGAGCTGCTCCATCCAGGGCAGGTAGCCGTAGTCCGCGACCAGCGCGGCAAGCACGATGGTTGCCTCGTACGAACCGATCTGCGTCCATGCGGTCTGCAGCAGGCCGAGGCCGCCCCGGTTTTCACACGCCTGCCCGAAGTGAAGCACGTTGGCAAGGGTGCTCGGCGGCTGTCCGGACCCGTCGCCGGTGCCCAGCGTGGCGCACACCGCCTCCCCGAACCCCGCCTGTGCGAAGGCGTCAAGCACCTCTTCGAACTCCCCGGTTGCGTAGTCCCGGTAGATCCACACCCCCGGCACGAGCCGGTCGTTGGTCAGGCGGCCCAGCCCATCGGCCAGCGGGCCGCGGCTCCAGCCCGGAACCAGGTCCTGCATCCATTCGGGCCAGTCGGCGCAGCCGTTGTTCGGATGGATGCCGCCGCCGGGATCGCAGTAGAACGGGTCGTGCCAGAAAGGATACCGGACATCGTCTCCCAGGGCGTTCCGGGCGGCCAGGGACAGGTCGTTTACGTAGTTCCCGTAGGTGATCCCCGCCACGGCGCGTTCGGCCTCGCTGCGGGAGGCAAGGACGGTATACGGCTCGTCCGTACCCAGATGGACGTAGGATGACGCAGGCGGCCCTGCAATGGACGGCAGGTCCGTACCCGCGAAATACCGTCCCAGTTCAATCAGGGAAACCATGCTGTCCACGATCCCGTCCTTTGTGATGTCGACGCAGCGCCTTTTGTCATCCGCGAATTCCGGGGGTGCCCCTGGCCACAGGGGCTCGAGATACGCCTCTTTGTACACGGTGGAGTCATAGCCGGTCTTGGCCACGCGGACCTCCGGCTCCAGTTCGATGGGGTAATCGCTTTTAAGCTGCCCTGCGGCGCTCCGCACATCGTCCACCGCCACGCCGCCTCCAGTGGGTTCGAACATGTCGAGGCAGGGCCATTGCTGAACGTCCAGCAGTGAGGTGTCGAGCAGGCTCACCGACAACCCCAGCACCACACGGTTCAGCCCGAGCAGGGCCGCCGCCCGCCCGGTTTCGTAAAGGGCTTCGCTCCGGTAGATCTCGGCCAGGGCCGGGGAGACGTGGAAACCCCGGTAGGCAAAGCGGGGGCGTGTGTCGCGCATGAACAGGCCCTGGGGCAGGGATCCGTCGTCCTGCCTCGCAAGGCGGACCGCCTCCAGCATCGCCCGGGTAAACGCCTCGGCGTCGCCCGGGTTGGCCGCAACAAGAATGGTGTCCTCGTCCGGCTGCACCCACACGGCGTATCCGCCGGGCGGGAGGGACACGGGCGGCGATTCGGAAAAAACCAGGGCACCGTCCAGGTCTGCAGGGCCAAAGCGTGCCTGTTCCAGGCCGAAAACATGTTCGGCCACCGTCGCCGCCGGCGCCACCGAGTCGGTCACCGTCCGGGCGAACAGGTTCCGCGCGGGCGTGGTGGGAATGCCGGCATCGCCCAGTAGGATCTGCCGGACGAGATCTTCCATGGCCACGGGCCCGGGATCGGGGAGCGGGCAGCCGGTCAACAGGAGATTCGTAACCGCCATAGCCGCAACGAAAGCGAGGCAGGCCCTGACGGATCGGCATGCGTTTTTTTTCACGAGGGAACCTCCTTTCGTTGTCGATACCGGTGTGGCCTGCCGTCCTACCACTCCAGTACCCGGGTGGATTCCCAGTAGGCGCCGCCGGGCAGGATGTCTCCGTCGGCAAACGGATTGGCCTTGTACGCCGTCTCCGGGTCGTCCTCCACAAAGCGTGCGGTTTCGTCGTTGAAGTGCGGGTTCGAGGGATCGTCACTGGCCCCGATGGGGCGCACGCTCCGGGACGAGAGTCCGGCGGACTCCAGCACGGTCACCTGCATGAAGGAGGAGCCGCCCTCCCCGACGATGGGGCCGCAGCCCTGCTGGCTGCCTCCCACCATGAAAAGAGTGGGGATCGGGTTGGGGCCGCCCGCCGCCGGGAAGATCTCCCCGTGGTCGATGTAGTGAACATCGCTCCAGAGGGGATCCAGTCCGAAGGGGCAGGCGGTCAGGGTGTCGCGCGCGCTCCGCAGGGTGCTGACCAGGAGGTCCTTCTGCTCGGGCGTGAGCTCGGCCGGGTCATCCGGCAGACTGTTCGCCGCTCCGCCGAGTTCGCTTGCCCAGGCGTACAGGAGCGCCACGGACCGGTTGTCTTTTTCCGCCTTGTTGGGTTCCGAGGCCAGCAGGCCGGCCGCGGTGATGAGGTCCGGAGTCACGGCGGGGTCGTAGAACGAGAAGAAGAGCACCTCCAGCTTGTCCGCCTTTACGATGTGCAGGTCTCGTGAATACCGCCGGTTCTCCACCGGCGTGATCTCGGCATCGGTGCCCAGCAGTTCCAGGGCACGGATCTGGCGGTCGGTCATGTTGTCCATGGCCAGATAGGACGGGTAGAGGGCGGGGTCGATCCCGCTGGAGGGACAGACATACCAGGGGGACACGTTGCAGTTGGCCATGTACCCGTCCGGGCAGTTCGCCACCTGCGGCAGGGCGGACACGGCCCACAGGACCGTGCGTCCGTCCGGGGTCCTGTCCCACTCGTCGTCTCCCGTCCAGCCCTCTCTCGGTTTGTCCCAGTATGCCGGATCTTCCGGGTGCGCGTTTCCGCGCACCGGAACCCGGCCGTTGTAGATGTAATAGATGTCCCCGTTCCGGTCCGCGGTCACGATGTTCCACTTGACCATCTGCAGGACCTCGTCCAGGGGGTAGGAGTCCGGCTCCCCCTGCAGGCCCAGGGCCAGCTTCACGTCCCGCACGCTCTGCGCGATGTTGAAGCGGTAGATCTGCCGGAGGATCCCGGAGATGAGAGCCCCGGGATAGCTGTCTTCCGTGCCGTCCATCATGCTCAACGCCAGGCTGTAGACATGTTCCCCGTCCAGCGTGAACACCGGTTCGTAGCCCGCCAGGGCCACGGGAACCAGGGGGCCGTGGTGCGTGTAGTAGGCCGGGGCAGTGACCGCAGAGGCGCCCTTGACCTGGATGGTGATGCTGTCCTGGACGATGGGCTTCTTCCCGGTCGGGGCCGGGGCGAACAGGTATTCGGAAAGGTCGCCCGGTACGGCGAGTTTTTCCCGGTAGCAGTCCGCGAAGTCGAGGGTTCCGTTGGAGGTCTGGGACCAGGCAACGTGCTCGTTCCGTCCCATGGCGATCAGGGGTGTGCCCAGGACCGCCACACCGGTCACGTTCAGCACGCCGGCCTCGTCCTTCAGGTGCGCTTCGTACCACTGGTTGCCGCCCCACCAGGGAAGGTGGGGGTCGGCCAGCACCATGGCCGGTCCTCCGCCGGTCTTGTCAGGCCCCACCACCCACTGGTTGGAGGCCCTTGCATCCGTGAGAGGTGAAAGGGCCGCGAGCGCGCCGGTCTTGACCTCCCGGGCGAGATCCCCCTGCGCCATGGTGAGCTGCCGGTTGAACTGGCCATAGATTCCCCAGGCCAGTACGTCCACGGCCGAGAAGGTTTCCACGGTCTGGGGCCCGTGTGCCGCGTTGTACTCCGCGATGTAGGCGTTCACGCCGCCGGCAAAGCCGTTCAGCCACGACCTTTCCTGGGCGCTCATGGCGGCGAAGGCGGCCTCGGCGGACTGGGGCACGCGGAAGAGCTTTACGATGTAGTCCGACAGGATGTTCCCCCCGCCCCCGCCTTCCCAAGGGGATTTTGACCATTGAAGGGCCATGTACTCTTCATCGGCCAGGTAGCGAGAAAGGACCTTCGAAAACAATGTGGATTCTATGAAGATCATACTTCCCAGGGTACGTCAATGACGTATCAATTGCAAGCGATATGTGGCAGGTTGCCCTTCCTCAATGTATCCCAAGAAGAGAGAGGGCGGTCCGAGTTCGGGTCCGGCTCCGTATCACCGGTACCCGTGGAGTGGAAGTAACGGATGAGAAGATTTTCACCACAGCTTCCCGAAACTGTCATAGCATTATGTTCACCGGGCCTTGTTCAAAAACCGGTGTAGCTTCTGTAATGATATCTTCCTAAAGCCAGCTCTCTCCATGGACATCAACAAGAGACTCAATGAACAGGCGATCCAAGGCCTCCACAGGGGGCTGAACAGTTGGAGGTGCGTGGGTTGCTGTCTGGCATCAAGTCACCGTCAACATCGTCTTGCCAGGGACTGAATCTGTGACCGCGGCGGCTACCGATAGCCGTCGAGAAGGAGCGTTTCGCTGTCCAAATCGAATCCGGACAGATGGTTGATCGGGGCCCACCGGTTCTTGTCTCAAGTCAGGGTTCGTTTACACCTCATCGCAGCCTATCTTTCACACCACCAAGGCACCACCACAGCATAGCCTATTATCTTTCATGGTCCGCAACAACTTCTTGTGGTTTCCGCCGATGGCACAACGTTTGCTCTGCGCCTTCCTGCCAACTTGTTGCAGGAAGGACCGAAAGGCATGGCGGAAACCACAAAGGGCATGTACAAAAGGCGGCACCCGGAAAGGACGGATTATTACCGCGTCATCGAAAGCGGCTTCGAAGAACTCGAAAGAAATGGATAGGAATTTTGTTCGAGACAGGAACAGAATAGCGGACAGCGTAATTGT
>CAYTRL010000273.1:0-8116 GCA_964439795.1 uncultured Thermodesulfobacteriota bacterium | reverse complement strand
GAGTCGTCGGTGCACGCGTTGGTGTCGTCGCAGTCCACCACGATGTTTTCACAGACCTCGTCCACGCAGTCGTCCAGGGTGCAGAGGTCCGAGTCGTCGCAGTCCTCCGGCACCGTGCACTCCGGGGGTTCCTCGCAGGCCGCCGCCCCGAGGCAGGCATAGTTGCTGCAGCAGGGGTCCAGGTAGTCCACCGCGTTGCACGCGTTCTCGCAGCCCAGGATCCGGTCGCAGGAGTCGTCGGTGCACGCGTTGGTGTCGTCGCAGTCCACGGCGGTGTGCTCACACACGTGGTCCACGCACGCATCGGTGGTGCAGGCATCGTAGTCATCGCACTCGCCCGCCACTGTGCACTCCCAGCAGTCCGAATCGATCTCGTCCGTGTCCCCGTCGCAGTCGTCGTCGATCCCGTTGTCGCACACCTCGTCCGCCCCCGGGTTCACGTCGAAATCGCCGTCGTCGCAGTCGTCCCCGGCGCAGGCGTCGCTCACGTAGCCGTCCCCGTCCCCATCCAGGGGGTCCCCGGAACAGGCACCCTGGAAGCAGGTATCGTCCATGGTGCAGGCGTCCAGGTCGTCACAGGGGGCCGTGTTATAGGGATAGACGCAGACGTAATCCACGCAGGTGTCGTCCGTGCAGGGGTCTCCGTCGTCACAGTCGGCGCCCGTGGCGCACTCCTGGCAACCGTTGTCGTCGATGTCAATATCCCCGTCGCAGTCGTTGTCGGCCCCGTCGCTGCACATGGGGTCCCCGTACGCCGCCTCCGTGTTCCCGGGGTTGATGTACTGGTTGGTGTCGTCGCAGTCCTCGTCCGGGTAGTCGCAGTACCCGCTGGCCGGGTCCCCGTAGCCGTCTTCGTCGTTGTCCGTGCAGAGTTCCGCGCCCGCGGGCGTCATCAGGTGGGAGCAGCGGTCCGAGCACTCGTACCACATGGCCAGGAGCGAGGCCAGGGAGGGATCGTAGTTTCGGACCTGCAGGGCCAGGCGGTGTCCGAGCTGGACCTCCTGCGTCGCCTGGGGGGTCAGGGTCCAGCACCCGTACTGGTAGCAGGTGAATCCCGTGCACCCGCTGATCATGCCCGTGTCATGGGTTGCCAGCAGGGTCCCGCTGGTGTCGCCGTGGTTGGCCACGTCGTACACGCGCAGCTGGATGCTCGTGTTTTCCAGCGCGGAGGCCCCCACCCGGAAGGTGAGGCAGACTTCCCAGTTGCCGCCGTTGAAGGAGCTGCCGTACGGCATCTCGTGAGAGCCGTCCATGGTGGTGCCGTCAAAGGGGTGGCTGTACCACCAGTAGCTCAACCCGTCCGCCAGGGCTAAATAGTCACAAATACCGGTGGGGTCGGAACTCGGGTTCCGATGCTCGATCCGATAGTATACCGAACTGTTGTTTGGACCATCGTACCCCATGTACCACACCTGGTCGCCGTCCTCGGACGGGCAGGAGCCGTTGCCGCCGCCCCAGCCCGCGAACGCCGCCCGGGGTCCAGGGAGCAGCAGGCAGAAACCGAGCGCCAGAACCATCACCGCAGGGAAAAAACCATGTTTTCTCATCTTCTTCACTCCTTTTCTCGCTCACACAAACAGGGAAACAAACCCTACCATGGGAAGCAGAAGCGTACGCACCAGCGTTTTCAGCCAGCCGTGTTCGGCGATGAAGTCCGCCACCGGCGGGCTGGTTTCGTAGTAGGCAGCCACCAGGGCCTTGCCCGTGCGGCTCTGGTTGAGGACCCGGTCCCGGAAGGAACGCAGCAGGTCGATCTTGCCGGCCATGTCCGTTCCGAAGGCGGCCGTGGCGATGAAGCAGCCTTCATCCACCACCCCGTCGCAATCGTTGTCGATACCGTCGTTGGGGATCTCGTCCGTTCCCTGGGGGTGCGGGTCCGCGCAGTCGCAGTACGGGTTGGTGTTCGTGGGGAAGATGAACGCGCTGTCGTCGTTGCAGTCGTCCCCGCCGCAGGCCTCGTCCGTGTACCCGTCGAAGTCCCGGTCCCAGCAGGGCTCGAAGTACTCGTCCGCGCCCATGTCGTAGCCGGTCAGATACGGCCGTACATCCCCTTCGATGTCCAGAACGATCCCGGCGTCGGTCCCCGTGTCAACGCAGGGGGAGCCCGAGGTGAGACGGAAGTCGCCCACGGCCGCGAAGAGCGGGTCCTCGTCGATGTTGCCCGTGCCGGCGAACCCGCCCTGTATGTCGCTGTACGTGATGAAGGAGTTGCTGGAGAAGTCCCGCACCCCGGGGTAGAGCGTTCCGGCCGTGTTTCCCCAGACGATGGTGTTGGTCACCGTGGGGTCGGACTGCCAGTTGTAGATGCCGCCCCCTTCCAGGTCGGAGTGGTTGCCCGTGAAGGTGCAGTGGAGCAGCGTGGGCTCGGTGGTGGAGCCCACCCCGTCGGAGTAGTTGTAGATCCCGCCGCCGTAGTCGGCCGTGTTGTCGATGAAGACGCAGTTCTCGATGGTGGGCGTGCAGGCACCCCCGAAGACCCAGGCGTAGCAGTAGATCCCGCCACCGTACCCGGCGGCGACACCGTCGTACCCCCGGTTGTTGGAGAGGATGCAGTTCTTCACCGTGGGCGAGCATCCGTTGATGTAGATGCCCCCGCCGTATGTGACGCTTCCGTTGATGATGGTGAACCCGTCCAGCACCGAACCGGCGCCCTCCCCGTTCTCGAAGTTGAAGCCGTTCCCGCTCTGCTCGCAGTCGATGATGCAGTTCTCCGGGCCGTTGAACGACTTCACGGTGATGGCCTTCCCGTTGAAACTAATGTTCCGGTTTCCCGAACCGGTGTAGATGCCGTCGTCAACGATCACCCGGTCCCCGTTGGAAGCCGCATTGATCCCGGCCTGGATCGTGGGCTCGTAGCCGGGCACGTAGATATCGATGGCGGCCGCCGTGCCGGGCACAAATAGCGCCAGGCAGACCAGGGCGGCCAGAACCGTCGTACCGGGGTTGGGAGAAAATCTTTTCATGTCTCGGTCCCCTTTGCGTGAAAAAGGAAAGGTCATGGACGATGGGCTGCCATCGTTTGATGGTGCCCATCGATCCGGGAACAACCGGAAACGTTTTTCTTTCGTGTTCAACTTGTTGAAGGGCCTGTGTCTCAAAAGCCACGCATCATATTCAAGGCCTTCCCGGCGGGGTCGGCGGTCATGAAGAAGGGGGGCGGTAGAGCTTTAAAAACAACGGTTATAAGAATATATTACCCGAATTCTTCCGGGGGGTTGTCAACGGTTTGTAAAAACAATGTAAAAAGCGGGGAGGGAGAAATGGAAAAAAAGGCAAGAATGCGCTATCCGCCACCGATGTTCAGGAGAACATACAGCTCATCGGCCTCGTTCAACGGGTTGGATAGCTCGCCCCGGTGGACCATCTCCCCGTTGATGAACAGCTGGAGCCGGTCCCACAGGTTTCCATTCTTGTCGTAGACCCATTTTCTCATTTCAGGATACTGCTCGATCAGGGCGTGGAGACATCTTTCCGGTGTGTCGCCCGTTACCGAAACGGATTCCTGCCATTGGGCGGCCTGGCGAAGGAGGGAGGATAGTTTCACCGTAATATGCAACGGGTCCTCTCGTTTCAGGGGGGTGCGGAGGGACCGCACGCCGGGCATTGCGGGTCTTTCTTCAGCCGGACTTCCCGGAACCGGGCATCCAACCCATCATAGATCACCATGCGGCCGCGGAGCAATTCTCCCAGGCCCAGGATGTACTTGAGCACCTCCGCGGCCTGGAGGGAGCCGATCACCCCGGGCGTGACCCCCGCCACGGGGATCTTCCCGGGAACCACCTGCCGGTAGAGGCACTGCATGCACGCCGTCTCGCCGGGGAAGAGCACGGCCGCCCTTCCCTCCATGCCGTGCACCGCACCGTGAAAGAGCGGGAGCCTGTTTTTCAGGGCCGCACGGTTCAACAGAAGCCGGGCCTCCAGGTTGTCCAGGGCGTCCACCACGGGAAGCCCGCTCAGGAGATCGAAAACGTTCCCCTCGTGGATCCGTTCCGCCACGGGAACGACCCGGATGTCCGGGTTCAGTTCCAGCAGCCTGTCCCGGGCCGATTCCACCTTGAGCCTGCCCACGTCCCGCTGGCCGTGGAGCACCTGCCGGTTCAGGTTGCCCGGTTCCACTTGATCGCTGTCGATGACCCGCAGTTCCCCCACTCCGGCCGCGGCCAGGTACGTCAGGACCGCGGAACCAAGCCCCCCGGCCCCGGCCACCGCCACCCGGGCCCCTTTGAGTTTTTCCTGGCCCGACTCTCCCCAGCCGTGGATCAGGATCTGCCTTCCGTACCGCACCCGTTCCTTTTCCTGGAGCATTTCCCCGGCCCTCGCAAAGGGGTGAAATCAGGATCAAGCTTCTTGGGTAGCATCGATCCCGTTGTTGAAAACAAAGGTCCTATTGTTCCTATGTCATTCCGGAATCGAGAGGGTATCGGTTATTATACTTGTTGGGTATCTTTTAATGCATTGGTGAATTAACCCAACGGTGGAGATTGCGAGCGAAGCGTGGCAACCCCCCGGCCCCGATCGGCTTTTTGTCACAGGAGGTTGCCGCGTCGCCTGCGGCTCCTCGCAACATTCGCCAAGAGAAGACCGGCAGCATCCGTTTATCGACACCCTCTTCCATCCGGAATTCAGCCAATACATATGCTTCTAGAGAATGAACAATATATGCTTCAAGGCTCCGTCATGATGGTGACCTCCACACGCCTGTTCCGGCGTCTCCCTTCCTCGGTCCGGTTGCTGGCCCGGGGCCTGTTCTTTCCCCACCCCTTGACCCGGAAGGGGGTTTCGGTGAGACCCTCCTTCACCTGGAGCCATCCGCGAACCGATTCCGCCCGCTTCACGGACAACGCCTTGTTGTAGTCCTGGCTGCCCGTGAAATCGGTGTACCCTTCCACCCACACCGTCCTGCGCGGGTGGGCCCGTATGATTGCGGCCACCTTGCCCAGGGCCTCCCCTGCCTCAGGGCGGAGAGTGAACTGGTTGAGATCGAACGAAACGTCCGCGGGCAGGTGCATCCGAATTTCGCAGGGCTTGACCTCGGCATCCAACGCCTCCAGCGCCATCTCCAGGCCCGCGCCCGGGTCCGGGTCCGGGACTGCCGATGGTTCCTGTTCAATGGCAGCGGGGACATCACGGATCTCCACCCTCTCTTCCCGGTTCTCCTCCCTCCCTTCTTCCACCACCTCCACCACCGTGGGCGCTGTTTCCGGGTCCGGATTCCCTGTGGTCTCCGGAGGCACATCCTGATCCGTAACGACCGACGGAGCCGTTCCGGTGACGGCGGGCGCTTCCCGGTTCTCCACGATCCCTTCATCCACCGCCTCCCCTGTCGCCGGTGCCGGTTCCGGGTCCGGCCTTCCCGCGGTCTCATGCAAGGGGGCCGGCACTTTCTCCGGAGAAGGAGAGATAATCCCGGGCCCGCCGTCCTGTGCCAGGAGCAGTCGCGGGAAAAACAGCACGAATGCGATGAAGGACACGTTCAGCAGCCAGACTTTCATGAGGGGGCCCTCTTGTGCTTATTACGTTCAAACAGAGCGTAATGGCTTCCTCACAGCCGTGTCAATCTCTGTTGTCAAAAACATGCCCACTGCTCGATTCATTGACAGAACCCCGGTGCCATTTTAAAGTTTACTGTATTGGAGATTAATAGAATTATATGCTTCGGTTCATGAAAATCTGAAGATACGCCGGAAGCGCCCGATGGAAACACCCGGATCGACCGGACCTCAGGGTAACCGTACTGTGCCACAACAAAGAACTCCCCCCGTTACTCTAAAAAAGCATCCTGAAACAGAACGGATTGAGCGTGAAAAGGGTTACGGCCTTCCTGTAGAAAATTCGCATGGCTGATATCTCATCCCGCCATACCCGAAAAGGGAGATGTTCATGAAGCTGTTTGCCGGACGCGTAAACTGGCCGCTGACTCCCGTCACCGGATTCCTGGTTTGCTCCTGGGTTTTGATGGTTTTCCTTGGGATCATTTCGGGCTGCAGCAGGGACGATACGAACCCTCCCACGCCAACGCCCGCACCGGAGGATACCTCCTTTGTCATCGAGGTGGATACCTCGAGCCCGCAGGCGCCGTCCCTTCGGATCACCCACCGCTCGAAGCCGTCCAAGGTTCTCTGGGAAAGCGTCCCTGGACAGGCGTTCGTACGGGCCGCAGAAGGGGAGGAAACCCTGTTCTCGAACCGGGGATCCTACAACATCGAGGACCGGATCCTGCGGGACTGTCCGGTACAGACCGTGGACACCGAAGAGCACGACGGCGGCACCGTGACCCTGTCCGGGACCCTCACCGGGCCGGAATGCGACACCGCCTACTCCATGAAGTTCACGGAGGTTTCCACAAACCAGCTGGCGTTCGACCTCCGTATCACCGGCGCCGCCCCGAAAATAAACCGCGTCTTTCTCGTCTATGCCTCCGAGCCCGGCGAGGGGTTCTTCGGGTTCGGGGAACAGTTCACCTACCTGAACCAGAAGGGACGACGGTTCCCGGTCATCGTGCAGGAGCAGGGGATCGGCCGGGGCGAGCAGCCGATCACCGGGATCCTGAACATCTTCTCCCCCGGAAGCGCGGGCGACTGGTGGACCACCTATGCCGTGTTTCCCCAATACATCACCAGCCTCGGCCGTTCCCTCTTCCTGGAGAACACCGAGATCACCGAGTTCGACCTGGAGCAGGATGATCGGGTCACGATCCGGCTGTTCGACACACGCCTGCGGGGCCGGATCCTCAACGGGGACACGCCCCTGGACCTGATCCGGGAGTTCACGGAATACGCGGGCCGGATGCCTCCCCTGCCCGACTGGATCAACGAGGGGGCCGTAGCAGGCCTGCAGGGGGGCACCCAGCAGGTCCTGGACAAGCTGGCCGGCCTGGAGGCATGGGACACCCCCGTGGCCGCCTTCTGGATCCAGGACTGGGTGGGACGGCGCCAGACCGCCTTCGGCTCCAACCTCTGGTGGAACTGGTTCCTCGACAAGGAACATTACCCGGACTGGGACGGGATGGTCCAGACCCTGCAGGCCAGGGGAATCCGGGTCATGACCTATATCAACCCCTACCTGGCCAAACTGGAGGAACCGCTGCCGGGCAGACCCGACCTTTTCCAGGAAGCGGCGGACAACGGCTACCTGGTCAAGGATGAAACCGGAGGTCCGTACATCGAGACCAGCTTCATCGACTTCGGGATCATCGATCTCACCAACCCGGCCGCGCGCGAGTGGTACAAGGGGCTCATCAAGACGAACATGATCGGGATCGGCACGCGGGGCTGGATGGCCGACTACGCGGAGACCCTCCCGTTCGACGCGGTGCTCCACTCGGGCGTGGACGCCCATACCTATCACAACGAGTTTCCCGAAGCCTGGCAGCGGTTGAACCAGGAGGCGGTGGCCGAAGCGGGGCTTCAGGACGAGATCGTGTACTTCGCCCGCAGCGGCTACGCCAAGAACCCCGGCGTGACCCGGCTCATGTGGATGGGCGACCAGCTCGTCAACTGGGATGGGAACGACGGCATGAAGTCGGCGGTGAAGGGGATGCTGTCCGGCGGACTGTCCGGCTACAGCCTGACCCACAGCGACATCGGCGGGTACACGAACATCGTGATCCTGTTCAAGCGTTCCCGCGAGTTGCTCCTCAGGTGGATGGAGCTGGGGGCGTTCACCTGTGTCTACCGGACTCACGAGGGGCTCCGGCCCGAGGACAACGCGCAGTTCTACACGGACGCGGGGACCCAGGAACACTTCGCGGTCTTTGCCAAGGTCTTCAAGTCGCTCGCCTTCTACCGCAGGGAGCTCATGCGGGAAGCGGCCGAATCCGGCGCCCCGGTGATGCGCCACCCGCTTCTCCACTATCCCGACGACCCGGCCGTGTACGGCCTGGAATACCAGTGGATGCTCGGCACCGAGTTCATGATCGCCCCGGTGCTGGACGAGGGTGCGGAAACGGTGGACGTTTACCTGCCCGAGGGACGCTGGATTCATCTGTGGAGTGAAGAAGTGTACCAATCACCTGCGCCTGGATGGGGGCACCGCGGGGTCCCGGCCCCCCTGGGCCGGCCGGGCGTGTTCTACCCGGAGGGTTCCGAGGCGGGATCGGTTTTCCGGCAAAACCTGA
>CAYTRL010000272.1:0-8121 GCA_964439795.1 uncultured Thermodesulfobacteriota bacterium | reverse complement strand
CTGGTTCACCTGTCTTCCCATGGGGGAATCGTTCGTGGCAACGGGATCCTGGCTTCCCATGCCAACGGGGGCGATCCTGTGAGAGGAGACACCCAGTGCCACAAGCGCAATCTTCACGTTATCGGCCCGGATGCGCGTGATTTCCTGGGAACGCTCCGGGGGGGCGCTGTCGTCCAGATGCGCCTGGACCTGGATCTGTATCCGAGGGTTTTCCTGCAGGATTCTCGCCACGTCCCGGAGGACCTTTTCGGAGGAGGGCAGGAGTTGCTGGGTTGATTCATCGAAACGCAGGGGCTCGATGATTTCGATTTTGTCGATGACCAGAACCGCCCTTTCGGGTATATGATCCGGGCAGCCGTCCTGGTCCCGGTATCCGTTGTAGATTTCCGGGGACTCGGGGCAGAGATCGTTCAGGTCCGGCACCCCATCGACATCCTGGTCCTTGCCGCAGGCGAGAATTCGATCCCAGATCCCCTTCGAGGTCTTCTCACAGGCGTTGAGAACGTCCTCGGCCTCCCAGTAGTCGCCTTCCTGGAACTCTTCTTTTGCGGAGGCCAGGCAGGACTGGGCCTGGGCGAGGATCTCGGGGTCGCACAGGGGGCCCTGCGCCGCTTGCGCCCTCTGAAGATGATCCTCCATATGCATGATCGCCGTCCGCAACATGCCCGTGGATGTTGCGGAGAACGCGATGGACGGCAAACAGAGGGTGATGAGCAGAAGTATGTACGGTTTTTTTCTCAAAGGTCGCCTCCCGCACCTTCCTTTTCCACAAGTTCATGAAAAGCCCGGAGCTTGCGTGATCGGTCCAGTTGATCCGCCGCCTGGCTCGTCAGCTCGGAAACGGCAAAAAAATCGGCATCCTCATACTGCTTTTCAGCGGCGTCCAGAAGCCCTTTGGCCACTTCCAGATGATACAGCGAAGATGCTTCCATGCGGTCGGTCTGCACCGCCTCGATTTCCTGCCGGAGATCCTTGATGTCTTTGTGCGCGTTCCAGATGTAACACTGACAGAGAAAAGGCAGGCACAGGAAAAGGGCGGGGAGCAGTTTTCTCCAGGCGGTACCCGGGACGTTCGGAGGCCGGTTCAAGAAACTATGGGCAGACACGGTGTTCCTTCTCCCTGACTGTGGTTTGCAGTTCCCTTGCAAGGTTCCGCCGGGGTCACGGTCACCCGCCGGGGGCGGAACCTCCCCCTTCTCCCCGGTGAATTTACATTGGATGCTAATGTAGCGGAAGCGTTCTGTCAAGACATGGCTCCTTCACGTTTTTGTCACCCTTCCATGACCAGTGAAAACACGTGGTTTTCCCTTGTGATGTAGATGGTTTCTCAACAGTCTGGCGGGGAGAACTCCGATGTGGAACGGGCCGGAGGGGCGGGCAGGGAAGCGGTTTCCAGGGAGCGTGTCAGGGTGTATGCGGACACCTGCCGTGCACCGGCCGTGTAGAGGGCACGGGACAGGGTGTCGATGGTAACGCCGGTGGTGGTGACGTCATCCAGGATGAGGACGGAGCGTCCTGCGAATCTTCGAGCGGCCACCACCGAAAATGCGCCCCGCAGGTTCGTGTGCCTTCGGCCACGGCTGGCGCCGCTCTGCGAGGGCGTATTGCGAACACGTACGACCGATCCCAGTTCCAGGGGAATTCCAAGCGATTTCGACAGGGGGCCGGCCAGGAGGACGCACTGGTTGAACCCACGCCGCCGCAGGCGCCGGACGTGCAGGGGCACGGGCAGGATGCAGTCAAACTCTTCCGCGGGGAAGAAGATCTCGAACCGGCTTTGCAGAAACGACGCCAGGGAAGAGGAAAGGGCGATCCGGCCGCTGTATTTCCAGTTCAGGATCGCCCGGCGAAGGGAACCGGTATGAAGGGCGGCCGATCGTACCCGCGGAACGGGAGAATCCGAAGGGTTGGCGCCGGTGCGCAGACAGTTCGCGCACCAGGCTGCGGCGGATACCCCTGTTCCGGAAAGGGGGGTGCCACATCGGGTGCAGTACGGTGGGTGGATCAACGGGAAGGTCGTGTAACAGTCTTCGCAGAACCCCTGTTCGGGAGCCAGCAACCTCTTCCGGCACAGGGGACACACCCGCGGGAACAGGGAGGAAAGGATGTCTTCGAGCATGTGGCCGGTGGAGAAGCGAACCACCGTTGGCACCTCCCTTGAATCAGTTATCTCGGATACGGAAGGCGGTTCAGGATGGCCAGGGACCGGTAGATCTGTTCCAGCAGGACGAGAAGCGTCAGTTCATGCGAAAGGGTCATTCGGGACAGAGACAGGGAGAGGTCGGCCTTTTCCAGTACCGAGGAGGCCAGCCCGTGGGGGCCCCCGATAATAAATGCAACCCTCGACCGACCGCGGTTCATTCCTTCTTCCAAAAAGGATGCCAGGGCCGGGGAGTCCATGCTTCCACCCGCGGGATCCAGCGCGATCCAGAGGTGCTGTGGATCCATCTGCCGCTGGATGCGATCGCCCTCCCTCGAGCGTACCTGCCGGGGTGGAACCCCTTTACGCATGGGTTCTTCTTTCAGTGCCGTCAGACTGAGAGATGCATAAGGTTTGATCTTCTTACGGTAATGTTCGATGCCGGATTGCACGAAAGGGCGTCGGGGTTTGCCCATGGTAAGGACCTTAAACCTCAGGGCTCCCAATCTTCGTCCTCCTCCTGCCCGTGTTCCACGGCCGCCTGTTCTTTTTCCAGTTCCGGATCGATCAACCGGGGGGCATCGGACCACAGCTTTTCCAGGCTGAACAGTTCCCGGACGGGGTCGTGAAAAACATGGACCACAATGTCATCGTAATCCAGAAGGATCCAGGTTCCTTCTTCTTCCCCTTCCACGCCCAGGGGCAGGATCCCGTCTGACTTGGCCCCTGTCTGAACCTGCTGGCAGATGGAGCGCGTCTGTCGAACGGACCCTCCGGAGCAGATGATGAAGTACTCTGCAATGGTTGTCAGGGGCCCGATATTCAGGATGGTCATCCCTCGTGCCTTTTTCATCAGGGCCAGCCGCGCCAGGAGCAGCGCTTTCTCCCGGGAAGAGATTTCAGGCGGGTTGGTCGAGGTCTTTCCCGGTTTCCGTGACGTCATCGCTTGCCGTCCCCCTTTTACCTGGTCCGTATTTGTCCTGGAAACAAGATGCCTTTTTCGGGCAGGATATCCCGTCCGGGATCTTTCCGGAAAGCCGATTTCAAGATGTTTCCCGGTCCCCCACGTGCCGGGCCAGACGATGGATCAACGGGCCGAGACCCGTCCTGCGCAGAGCCGAAATAAAAAAAACGGGGATGTCCTGCAGCACGCGCATCGCTGCTTTTCGATCTTGGGCCAAGGGAAGATCCTCCTTGTTGAAGGCCAGCACCCGTTTCTTGTTCAGGAGCCCCGGAGAGAAGGTTGCCAGCTCGTCTCGGAGCTGCCGGTAGGTCTCCAAAGGATCGTCCGGTTCGGGGCTGGAGAGGTCGATCAGGAACAGGAGCACGGAAGAGCGTTCGATGTGCCGGAGAAACCTCAGGCCGAGCCCCACGCCCCGGGCGGCTCCGGGCAGTATCCCAGGGATATCCGCCAGGACGAAGCTCTTGTCTTCTCCCACACGAACCAGCCCCAGTTGAGGGACCAGGGTGGTAAACGGATACTCGGCGATCTTGGGACGGGCTGAGGAGACGGCCGTGATCAGGGTGGATTTTCCCGCGTTCGGAAGCCCCACGATTCCAACGTCGGCCAGGAGCTTCAATTCGCACCGAATCCCCCGGATTTCACCGGGCGAGCCCGGCTCAAACGTTTCAGGGACGCGGTTGGTGGATGTGACGAAGTGAGCGTTTCCTCGGCCCCCGCGCCCCCCCCGTGCGGCCACGAAGGTGTCCCCGGGACCGCATAAATCTTGGAGGGTCGTTCCGCTCTCCGGGTCCAGGGCCAGCGTACCCACCGGCACCTGGATGATGCGGTCTTTTCCGGCACGGCCATGGCGGCTTTTCCCCTGGCCGTTTTTGCCGTTTTCCGCTCGGTACTGTTTCTGGAATCGAAGATCGAGAAGGGTGTGCTTTCCCGGAACCGCCTCGAAGAGGATGTTTCCTCCTCGCCCGCCGTCCCCCCCGTCGGGTCCCCCACGGGGTCTGCTTCTCTGCCGGAGGAAACTCCTGCAGCCGTTTCCTCCGTTACCTGCCCGCAGAACGATTTCCACCTCGTCAATAAAACGCATGGAAGATCAGTCGCAGTTCGTGGAAGTGGTTGGATCGGGAAGAAGGGGGAGTGATGATGATTCAGTCCGGAAATACATTGACCGAATTCTTCTTCCCGGTTTTCTGGTACTTCACGGTGCCATGGATCTTGGCGAAGAGGGTGTAATCCCTTCCCATGCCCACGTTCCGGCCCGGGTAGATACGGGTTCCGATCTGCCGGACCAGGATATTTCCGGCCTGAACGCGCTGTCCGTCATAGATCTTGATTCCGCGCCGCTGTCCCGCGCTGTCTCGACCGTTTCTGGAACTGCCCATTCCCTTTTTATGTGCCATGCAACGCCTCGTCTAGGATCTGGAGGATTCAAACGGATTCGATGGCCTTGATGCGGATGCCGGAGTAATACTGCCGGTGTCCGTTCTTTTTCCGGTACTTTTTCCGTCTCTTGAATTTGAAGATGATGATCTTCTTTGCCCGCCGCTGCCCCAGGATCTCGGCTCGGACGCGGATATCTTCCAGGAACGGTTTGCCTACACGGATCTGTTCCTGATCTTGCAGCAGGAGAACCTTGTCCAGAACGATTTCATCTCCGGGCGTTCCCTCTGTCTTTTCAATCCGAAGAGTGTCGCCCTCTGCGACACGGTACTGTTTCCCGCCCTGCTCGACCACGGCATACATGCAAGATCTCCCTGCCCGAATAGAAACCACGAGGATCTATCCGCTGGTAAATAGGTTCCAAATTGAAAATCGAAAACGGTTAAAATTTAGTAGATTAGTCTGGAAATGTCAAGGAGCTCCTCGCCGGGCCGATGGGAGACCCAAGGTCGGGCGGGATCGGGCAGGGGGGAAGTGGATCCCGGGGGTACCCCCCGGGATCAGTAAGAGGGACTGACGGTTGTGGCTGCCTCCGGCTTTACGGTTGGTACCGCCGGAATGTCCGCTTCCTGCTCCTGCGCCCTGCTCAGCAGGGACGCCGGTTCCAGGATGAGCGCAAGGTTCTTCCCCAGGGTCGCCATGCCCCACACACCGAACATCTTGACCCGGGCCACGTTGGTATGGGGAAACCGGAACACCGACCGCTGGAAGGGGATCCGGTGGATCTCTCCTACCCAGTCAACGGTGATCCCGTAGTGCCCGGAATCACTCTTGAGTACGATTATTTCCGGAGGGGCATACCGTACCTTCTCTTCCATCTCGAGGATTGTCTCCAGGGAATATATCTGGATGTTCTCCCCTTGAAAAGGCATGACCGGGGGGGCCTCCGTGAGGTTGGAGGGCAGGGAGATCACCCCCAGCACCTGATCCACGTCGATGCAGAAGCTTCGTTTGGAACAACCGAACTGGATCAATTCAATGTTTCGCGTCAGCGTGCTCATGTTGTGGGTCCCGTATGGTTTAAAGTGTTGTTAGATGTACTGTTTCAGCGTCTGAACCAGGAGAAATGCAAAAGGCAGGCCAACAGGAAAATAGATGGGGGTATTTATTGAAAAAGAGAAAAAGTGTGTGATTTCATCTTGTTGCGGCGGAGTCGGGTCGTGTGTACTTGACGGAAGGGCCTGCGGAAAAGGTCACTTCATCCGCAATAATTTCAACCCGGGGCGTGAGGCCCTTCCTCACCCCATTTCATGGTGGGGCAGGGCCCCGCCCTGCGGAGGCCTATCGAATCCGGTAAAAATCCACAGGTAATTCCGAATGTTTCGTGGTTCCACACCCTCTGAAACAGGAGGTTATTTCCTGCGCAACGGGATTTCCAGCAACCGGGAGTCCCGGGGAGGGAGCGTGTGCGTGTCGCCCGGACGAGCGTGAAAGGGCGCGCCGTCCCAGACGTCCAGCGCCTGTTCCCACTGCACCTCCCACTCGGGGAAAAAGGCGGAAGGGTCCCGAACCATCTTCCTTTTGGGATGGTTGTCCGGGTTGACGGTCAGGTAGAGAAGGACGTCCTCGCCTCGGGAATTCCCTGCCCCGATCATGGCCTCCTCCGGGAACTCGGTCTCGAACAGGTCCGGTACAACGCGGAACCAGGGTCGAAACGCCCTCAACCGGCCGATCGACTCCCAGGGATAGCCATCCTTGCGAAGGTCGAAACCCACCTGGAAGACACCGCCAAGCAGGAGGTTGACCGCCATGTGCGTTTTCTGTTCCGCCGGGGAGAGCCCGCCGCATAAAACCGCATCGCAATCGTTCAGCCAGAGCCGCTCATCGAGAAAGAACCGGGTAAAATTGTTCCGCAGATTGTTGCGAACACCGGGTGTCACCGAATCTCCGGTCCATCGTTGCAGGGAGCTTTCCCAGGAATTGCCTCCAAAGGAACTGTCCGTGCTCACCCGCTGAATGTCCATGATCCCCAGGCCGCAGAGCTGGGGGGCCAAGGCGCCCATGAGCGGCCGGTCTCCCACCGCCTCACGGATGGCGGCGAGCCCGTTGTGGTAGGCCTGTGCTGCGGTGAGCTCACGGCGTTCACGGGTTCCGGGCACGGTTCCCGCGGCCAGGAAATCCAGCTTGAAAAGTTCGAACCCCCACCCCGCCAGGGTCTGGAACAGGTCGCGGAGCCAGTCGAGGACCGCGGCCCGGGTCAGGTCCAGGGCGTAGTAGGGCCTCAACCGGAAACGGCCGGCCATGAAGCCGGCACGGACCGGCTTGCCGGACGGTCCCCTCACGAGCCATTCAGGGTGCTCGCGGCAGACCCTGGCGTCCCGGCCCACGGCAAAGGGGGCCACCCAGACTCCGGGCTTCATCCCGGCCTCCCGCACCCGGTTCGCGAACCCCTCCAGGCCTTCCGGAAGGCAGGGCAGCGTTTCCTTCCAATCCCCCACGGCCGTCTGGTATCCGTCGTCCAGCTGAAAATACTCGATTTTCTGCGGCGCACCTCCCGCCGCCTCCATGTTGTCCCGGAGGTCATCCCACTGGAAGCGGTCATAAAACCCGGTGTACCAGCTGCCCCAGAGAGAAGCCGAACGGAACCGTGGCGTCTCGGACCCGGCAATCTCCTCCAGATAACGATCGATACAATCGAAGGGGGAACTGCCGAACAGGATCACCAGGGGATGGCAGGCGAAGCGTTTGCCGGGGCCCAGCGTGCACCCATCCGCCAGGGCGGCGGCCTGAAAGCATCCGGCCGATGTATCCAGCCGAAGAGTGCTGAAGTGTCGTCGCACCCCCGTAAAGCCCAGAAGCATGGCCGCACCGGAGTCCTGATGCACCAGCAGGGTGAACCACTGGCTGGAAAATACCCCCCTTCGAAAGCTCACGCTCTCATCGGGCAGCAGGATCATCCGCTTTGCCGGACCCGGGATCAGGCGGGTAGGCAGGATTCGGATTCCCAGGTTTCGCTCCGATCCGGCCAGGCTGACGCTTCCGGTGGGCATGGTCGTGTTGCTGCCCATCTTGAAAAACCGCCAGCGGGAGTCGGGCCCCTCCGGAAACCGTACGGATCCCGCCAGGGGCGCCAGGGAATGAAGGAGGAGGTCGTCCGCCGTGCGGTTCTCCACTTCGGCGGAAACGAGAATGCGGTCCGGGAGACACTCCAGTTTCCATGATAATGCAGGAGACCGGTCTTCAGCGGAGGAAGAGATGAACAGGGCGGTATCCTGAAAAACGGGGGGAGAAGACGGGTCAAGGCCCTGCAGGGTTCCGGAGGGGTTCCACCGGAGGAAGCGTTTTCGGGCCTTTGCCGGCAACCGTTGAAGCGGGGGGCCCCCGGTGGCATGGGCAGGGGCGGCCGCGATCAGGGGAAACAGGGAGGGCATCTGGAGAAGATCGCCCCAGTCCAGACTTGGCGTCGCCAGTGAAGCATCCCATCGGATGCGGTATCCGGTTCCTTGAAAGCTCCAGTTGGAGTGTCCCATGGGTCTGATCTCCTCCGTTTCCGCCGGATTCGGGTATACGTTCAAAACCGGGCGGTTTTATAGCAGCTTCCCCCGGATATGACCTTTCGGAACGGGCAGGACGTCCGTTTCAT
>CAYTRL010000271.1:0-8146 GCA_964439795.1 uncultured Thermodesulfobacteriota bacterium | reverse complement strand
AGAGCAGATTGCGCTCCGGATCGATCCGGGCCACGGACAACCCCCTCACCGTCACCCTGGCATTTCCCATTTGACCGGGCATTTTCTTTCCTTTCCATACCTTGCCGGGCGTCGTTCCCTGACCGATGGAGCCGGTGTGGCGCACCCGGTCAGGGGTTCCGTGGGTGGTGTTCTTACCGTGGAAATTGTACCGCTTGACCACGCCGGCAAAGGTGGCGGGGGAGAGCAACCGGGTGGCGGATCCCATGAGGATTCTCTGGAAAATAGAACCCAGTCCCAGGCGCATCAGGATCGGGCCCAGGTAACAGGTCGGAGCGGTGGTGAACAGGTACCAGCTTCTATCGCAGCGGGGCACAAAGGAGAATCGGCCCGAGGTGCCGGAACTGTAGACCGGCGTGATCCCGGCCGCCATCAGGCGATCGATCCATGCATCGATGGTGCGCACCCCCTCCATATCCGCGTTGACCCGTTCATGATAGAGGGTGCCCAGCCAGCCGTTCATCCGCTCGAAATCCCGCTGATCCAGCCAGTCCTGGTTGTACGACTTGAAGATGTCGTCCGTGGACATGAGGTTCCGCTTGATCGGAGCGATGGTGTCGAGTTCCTCGCCGATGTCCTCCTCCTGCGCAAGCTTCCGGTATGCGGGAATGCTGGCGCAGTAATGGGCATGGTGGATCAACAGGGCCTCGGTGCGAAGCTCCCCGGCCAGCGCGGCATCGTAGTCCTGTCCGCCGGCCCACGCCTGTGCCGCTCGGATCAGCTGGTCCTGAATAGTCCGGAGCCGGTTCGATGTCTCGGGATTCATCTTCCGTGGTCCTCCATCAGGGGAATTTCCGGGGAATCCAAAGAAGCGGAAACGAGGGGAAACCAGTTGCAATTAACTGAATAGTTAATAAGCTACAGGGAAAAACGGTCCCGTGTCAATGAGGAAAAACGATCAGAGCCCGAACTTCTTTCTCACATGCTGCTCCACGGAAAAGGCAGGCGTGTGGCGGTCGAACTCCTCCTGGAGGTTATAGGCCTGAACCTCGATGGGTATGCGGTGATAATCGAACCCGTTTCGCGCCCAGCCTTCCATGTATTCCCGGATCATCCTCCCGGGGGTCAGCAGCCTCCACTGCGCCACGTGGACCAGTTCGTGAAAGAGCAGCGATTGCCACCGGCTTCCCCCGTGAGGAAATTTACCTGCGACCACGATGGTGTCCACAAAGACGATGCCGGCCATCTGGCGGAAGTCGACGAGTCCCGGAACACCCTTTTTCCTCCACCCGTCCACAAAAGGGGGTTCCGGGATTTCACGGGTCTTCGCGATCCTTGCCCGGGCAAGGGTTTCCGGCTCGAAATGCGTGGACATGACCCGGTTTTCCACGTCGGAAAGCGGCTGAGAAACATCTCGAAAGCGGGCCTGCATGGAAAGCACCCAGCGGTACCCCTGGTCTGTGATCTCTGCGAGCATGTTGTCCGGAATCATCGTTCCCTTGAGCCGGTGCGGTTTTGTCTTTCCCGTCCCGGCACCTGAAAACCCCTGTTTGTGGAAGTTGAAACGGGCGGCACCCGAAAGGATACCGCCCGTTTGAAGCCGGAAGACCGATGAAGGTCTTATCTTTTCCTGCGGGACAGCATCAGGAGGAAGATCGCGCCCACGGGGAGGAGAAAGAGAAGAACCTGATTGCACACGCCGGACCCGATGAGAGAGCTTTGCCCGTAGGACGCGGCGATGGAGTTGGCCACGGCATGATACTCCTGCCCGCTGCAGTTGCTGTCGTACGGGTCGTTGGGAAATTCCATTGCCCCGGGATGAATGCAGCGCGCGCAGCCCGCACATTCCGCCACCCCGCAGGTGCAGGTGTCACAGATGGCCGGATCGTCGGACGGGTCGTCGTCGCAGTCGCCGGGAAAAGATCCGGACAGGTACCCGTCGCCGTCGTCGTCGCTGTACACATTGGCCTTCACGGCGCCTTCCAGGACGCCGTAGGGCTCGGTGCCGGACCCCATACCCGCGAGATCCTCGGTCACATAACCCTTGATCCACAGGATCACGGTTCCGTCGGGCTGAATGACGGTTTCATCGAACGTGTATTCCACCCGGTCCTCGAAGGCCCCGTTCAGGTCCTTGTCGATGGCGTCCGCCTGAGCCTCGCACCACCACCGGGGGGCATCCGCGGCCAGGTCCGGATCCCATGCCGTCTGCGCGAACCAGTTCGTTCCCACGGTGTCGAAGAGCGGAGCGTAAGGCGGGTCGCCGATTCCGGTGACCGCCAGCACCTCGCCCCAATCCGGCCGGTCGCCCGTGCCGGAAGCCTCCCCCGCAAGCATTACGTTAATCAGTTCCATGCTTGTATTTGATTTCCAATCGTTCAGGAGCTGGAATTCTCCCGGCCGGAAGTTCTGGTAGACGGCCAGCAGGGTGCCGTCTCCGTCGTACAAGCTCAGCCGGGCCGGGTCGGCCATCTCCCAGGGCAAGGTTGCGGCCGTGACATCCTCCCCCAGTTTCGTCTTGCCGGTGGTGGTCCAACCCCAGAGTTCCAGTGCGGTGTTGAATTCAAAGATCTTCGTCACCACCACCGCCTGCGCGGCGGAGGAAAATGCCAGGAAAACAAGAACGGCACAGACGGTTCCCAGCACTGCGGCGGTTGATCGTCGTCCAGACATGGCATTCCTCCATCGATGGCAAGGTGTGGGCGCTTAAAGCTAAAACAGGAGTCTATCAATAAATGAGCGCTTACACAATATATAACAAAAGTAGCCGCATTAGGAAAGAACTTTTTAAAGCGGCATTTCCCTCTTCCGGCCGCAAATCCGGGAAGCCGGTGTGTGCTCCGCCGGAACGGTTTTTGTGTGGCATCAGGGCGGCGGGTGGCTGTATACGTAGCCGCGGATGTCGTTGAGGTATCCCAGAATCAGGTGGCAGGTGTAGTCGTAGACGATATTGTACGTGATGGCTTCCGTTCGCAGGGGAGCTATGTACCCGCACGAGGAACCGGCCGGATCCCCGGATCCGGGCGTGCCGTGGAACCCGGCCGTGAACTGCTGCGCCCCGGGGTTGTACACTCCCAGGCCCCAGTCGTTGTCCTGGACGAGTGCCGCCCACTTCTCGGTGCCGTTGAAATAAGCCCAGGGGGGGCCGGAATTCACGATCTGTTCCATCGGTCCGTACGTGAACGGGCTTCCTCCCGTGTAGCTGAACAGCCGGTAAAACCGGTCCGTGGTGTACACGGCGGGCAGTTCCTGATGCCTGGCCGGATACAGGGTCGTATCGGAACGGTTGTTGTTCAGCCGGTAGCGCACCACGGCCACGTTCTGTTCCAGTTCGATCCATGTTTCAAAGGTGCACTCGCAGGGGACGTTATTCAGCGCCCACTGCATGGGGATGGTCTTCACGTAGAGGGTCGTGCCGTCGTTCACATGCTCGACGACCTGAGCCGGATTGCCGTAGCAGTCCCCCGCCCCGATCGGATTCCAGGGCCAGTTCGGCCACGACGGGTGCGGGTCCCCGAAAGGCTGGGGCCCTGAATAGTACGATTGCTGGATCTCCCGGCCCAGATCGGCCGAATTGACCAGGTTGACCTCGAGATGGTTTGCATCCGCCAGGAAGGTGATCGTCCCACCCTTGTTCAGATCCACTCCGATCCGGATCACCCCGTTGTCCAGGGTGCTCATATCGGGCTGGGGCGGACATCCGGGTAAGAAAAGGGCTAGGATCAACAGGGCCGTCCAGAGAACTCCGGCTCTTGTCCTCCCCTCATTTCGCTTGTGGGGGTAACCCCCTTCCGCGGGGGTCCGCTTCAAAAGATGCCAGTTCTGACCGTTCATGGGTTTATTCATTTGGTTGCCCCCCGGCGATACGTTGAAGGGTCGTGGAAAACCCCATGGGTCCACGCTGGTTCTATGAATGCGTCTGTCGCGAAACCGGATCTAATATAACGATGTTTTTATTTTGGGAAGAGGTTCCATTTTATCCCGCTTCCGGGAAAAATCAAAGGAAAGAATCCACGGGACCGGTTCACGCGCCGCCGAGGTGTACACCCGGATCATGTCTGTCGAAACTTCGGTTTCTTTCCTCCTTGTGATATATAAATGGCCCGGTGATGAAAGACAGAGGGTCTTTGTCCGCCTTTTTTCGAAAACATGAGCAGACGGGCGTTTTGCTGCGTCCGGGGGGAAAAACGGAATGCCGGCGCAGGTTCGTGTCCATCTTCTCACCGCACAGGGCATGCTGCAGAAGCGGCTGCAGGTGGATGTGGGCCGGGGGCTTCGCCTGGACAAGCTGCTGGCCCGGCTGGACAAGGAGGGTGTGGCGGAAAGAGGCTTTTTTCGCCAGGTTCGAAAAGGAAAGCAGGGGGTGACCCTGCTCCTGAACGGAGAACGGCTCGACCTGTCGGACGCGAAGAAGACCCGGATCCACGACGGAGACGATCTTTCGGTGATGTCGCCGATCACGGGCGGATGAGGTTTCTGTCCCCCGGCCTGATTTTTTTTCGCGGGAAACAAGGAGTCCACGGCAATGGAGAAAATCGAGAGCATCGAGCTCTATCACGTGAGCATTCCGCTGGCCAAGCCCTTTTTTCCTTCCTGGATTCCAGGTTACCCCCAGACGCACAACCGGTGCACGCTCCTCCGGATCCGGACCAAGTCGGGAGTGGAGGGGCTGTCCGCGGGGGTGGCCTTCGAACAGGAACGGGAGGGGTTCGGGTCCCTGCTGGGACCGTACCTGCTGGGGCTCGACCCTACGGATATCGACACTGTGAGAGAGCGGTTGCGCGAGGCCTCGTACCTGGGCTGGAGAAACCCCTGGGTGGAGGCCGCTTTCTGGGACATCAAGGCCAAGCTGGCCGGCAAGCCTCTCTACCAGCTGCTGCAGAAGGAAACGAAACGGGTGGACCGCCTCAAGGTGTACGCCTCCATGGGGGAGGTGCGGTCCGTGGAGCAGCGGAAACAGGACCTGGACGAGCTCCAGGCCCGGGGGTTCGGGGCGTTCAAGCTTCGGGTCCACGCCCCTACCCTGGAGGAGGACGTGGGGCTGCTGGAGGGGGTGAGCCGGGTCCTGGACGGGCGGATGGACATGATGGTGGACGCCAACCAGGGATGGCCCGTCTCCTTGATCCAGAAGACCCCGATCTGGGATCTGGACCGCGCCGTTCGGTTTGCCGGGGCCTGTGAGGCGTGCTCGGTGAAGTGGCTGGAGGAGCCGCTGGACATGTACGCCTACGACGACCTGGCCGAGCTCCGGGGAAAAACCGAAACCCCCATCGCGGGGGGCGAGATGAACACCGGCTGGCACGAGTACAGGGTCCTGATGGAAAAGGGGTCGCTGGACATCTACCAGCCCGACGCCACCCTGTCCTGCGGCATCTCCGATTCCCTCCGCGTCATGGAGGCCTGCCGGAAGAACGGGCAGGGGTTCGCCCCTCACACCTGGACCAACGGGATCGGACTGATCGTGAACATGCACATGTACGCGGCCTGGGGCGGAGACGGGTACATGGAATACCCCTACGAGCCTCCCGGCTGGACCCCGGCCCGCCGGGATGCCCTGCTGAAGAACCCGGTGGAGGTCTCGTCGGACGGGACCGTGCCGATGCCTCAGGAACCGGGCATCGGAATCCGTCTCAATCCGCGCACCCTGCGCCTGTTCGGGCACCGTTTCTACCGGATGACCCCGTTCAAGCTGGCGGTGCACACGATCCGGCAGAAGGGCCTGAAGACGGCGCTGGAGCTGAAGCGCTCCCGGGATGCATGACAGGAGAGAAACCGAGATGGCAGAAGAGATCCACGTGGTGGGGGCCGGTCTGGCCGGGCTCACCGCTGCGATCAATCTGGCGAGGGAAGGTTTCCGGGTGCTTGTGCGGGAACGGCAGGCCCGGATCGGCGGGCGGCCCGAAGTCCGGCCCGATCCGGCGGGGAGCCCCTTTGATCTCGAGCGGCTGGCCGCGTACACGGGGATCGACATCGCCCCTTCCGTGCTTCCCCTGAAGGAATGCCGGTACCGGCTCTGGGACCGCTCCTACCGATATCCGTTCCCCGGGACCGTGGGAGCGTACATGGTGGAGAGGGGGCGGCGCAAGTCCTCCCTGGATTCCCTGCTGTATGATCTGGCCCGGCGGGAAGGGGTCCGGTTCCGGTTCGGCGACGACCTTTTAGACCGCGCGTCGTTCCTTGCGCTGCCCCCCCGCAGTATCATCGCCACGGGGCTGGAAGCGACGAGCTACCGGGCCCTGGGCATCCCCTACGAGAAGACCTACTCCTGGTGCGCCAAGGGGAAGGTATCGTCCCAGGAGGCAACGGTCACCATCTACATGGGACCGTTCACTACGGATTACGGCTTTTCCTGCACCATGAACGGGATGGCCCTGGCGTTCGTCTTTCAGCGGAACCGCCCGCTCACGGCAGGCGACCGGGAAGCGTTTGAGCAGAAGGTGGCGGCCACGGAGACGTTCCGCCTCAAGGGCTGGCACCAGGTCCAGTTCGGCGCCTGCCCCAGCCGGTCCGTGCGGACGCCTCGCCTGTTCTGGGAAGACAAAATCCTGGCCGGCAGCGTAGGCGGGAACATGGACCCGCTCTTGAACTTCGGCATGCTGCCCGCCCTGGTTTCCGGCAAGATCGCAGCCCTGGCCGTGAAGCATCCCCGGGAGGCCCGCAGAGAGTTCCGCCGGCTCAACCTGGGCTACCCTCCCCTGCTGATCGCACACCAGCTGATTCAGAGGATGCCGGATCCGGTACGGGCGTGGACTTCTCAGCGGTTCGTGGAGACATTCAACCGGATCCCGGCTCCCATACAGAGGATGGCGTATTATTTTGTGCCGGGTTACAGCCGCATGGGATGAACGGCTTTCATTGCTCCCAGCGAAGCTGGAACTCCACTTCCTCTGAATTTCCTTCACGTTCGTGTTCTATGTTGAACACGGCGTCCGGCGGGATCGAGACACGCTCCCCGGCGATCTGGATCCGGAACCGGTCGCCGTTCTCCAGGGCGTCGGCGAGCCGCCGGAGTTTGGAGGCGAACTCCCGGGTGGAATACCCCTTTTCCAGATCCCGTTCCGATCGCTTTTTCCGCTTGAAGCGGCCTTCTCGTGTTCGTTTCTTCATCCTGTACCCCTCTGAAAAATGGAAAAAAATAACATGTAATCCCGGTTAATCGACACTTTTTTCAGAAAGCCTCCGGCCGGGGGATCCACAACTTGTTCATGTACCAGGTCATGGTTTTTTCCCAGCCCTTTCGAAACGTCGGATGCTTTATCCGAAACCCCAGATCCAACAGCTTGGTGCAGTCCAGCAGGAGGTCCCTTGCTCCCGGGGAAAGGGCTTCCGGGTCGATCTGCGGCGTGAGAGCCAGGTGCAGCCTCTGCTTCCGGATCATCCGCTCCCAGAGGAGCGTGCCGACCCTGGACAAGGGGCTGAAGATCTCGTCGTTTTCCATGTAAGGGAGGATCGACTGAAGCAGGGTGCCCGGTGGATAGGGAACCCCGGGGCCCAGCGGTTCGAGGCCGTAGCTTTCCATGGCGGCATTGACACAGTTGCCAAATGGCATCGGGTCTTTGTCCCCCACGTGGAAGACCTCGTTGAAGGCCCGGGGGTGCAGGAGCAGAAAGACCGCAGCCCGTGCCACGTCCTCCACGTGGGCCAGGTTGATCTTCGGGCCGCCGGAAAACGGCAGGTAATGGGGGCCCAGGGACTTCACCAGGGGGGGCAGTGTGGCAACGGAAGCCATGCCACCCCTGCATCCGGGGCCGTAAACCGGCCCCGGCCGCAGCACCGTGACCAGCGGCAGACCGGGAGTCGCATGCCCCAGTACGATTTTTTCCGCTTCAATCTGGTTCTGTTCGTATTCATTGACCGGATCCAGTTCGTCTTCCTCTGTGATCGGTGCATTCGTTCTCCGGTACACGGACGCCGAGCTGATGAGGATGAGCCGCTTGACGCCCCTTTTCTGGGAACCGCTGTAGAGCGCGCGGGTTTCCTGTACCGTGAGTCGACGGTGCTCAGCGGAATCGGTCCGGCACCCTATATGCCCGGCCGTATGGATCACCGCGTCCACGCCTTCCATGCAGAGGGGCAGAAAGGACGGGTCGAGGAGGTTCCCCGTTCGGATCTCCAGGGAACGGCTTGCCTTGGCCGGCGTTTCCATCTTGGGGTCCGTAGCGATCAC
>CAYTRL010000270.1:0-8164 GCA_964439795.1 uncultured Thermodesulfobacteriota bacterium | reverse complement strand
AACAGGGGCCCCTTGTGAAAGCTTTTTTTCCGGTCGAGACCCTTGACGATCTTCAGCTGATGGTTGACCTGCCTGTAGGTGATCCTGTCTCCCGGCCGGGTGAGGAGCAGGATCTCCATGTGCGTGTCGTTGTTGCCGGCCAGCACCAGCGGAGTCGCCAGGAACGGGTAGAGGATTACGGCCGGCATCAGGTCCACGTTCACCGGCACCACCACAGGAACGTTGGGATTGATGTATTCGCGCTTCACCCAGCGCCGGTTGTAGATGGGGCACCGTGTCAGGGGATGCACCTCGGTTCCCGAGGGGGGGCAGTTGATCTGGGGAGGGTCCTCCGCGTCGAAGAAGACCAACTCCACGCGCCGGTTGGTCTGGGAGCGGAGGCCGTCCATGCCCGGGGAATCGATCGGCACGGACTCTCCGCACGGAACGAGCTTTTTGCCCGGGTCCAGGAAGGTGATCTTGCTCTGCCAGTCATCCAGGGTCTCCTCCCCGTCCTCGGCCAGACGCTCGGAGAGTTCCCGCATGTACACGTCGAACACGGCCCCCCACGTCTGCCTTCCCATCACGCCGTTCGTGGAGATGGACTGGTCGAACTCCTCGTTGTAGGTTTCCTGGAAGCCCCGCACCGCCGCCCGGGTCTGGGACCCGTAGATGTTGTCGATCGTCCCGGGGTCGCAGGGCCAGTCGTATCGAACATAGACGTGCTTGAGGATCTGCTGGATGTCCTCCACCTTGTTCTTTTCAAGGACCAGGGAAACCCAGGGATCCCTTTCCCCCAGCAGGATGTGGAGGACGCTCTTTGCCCGGAGTTCAGACAGCTGGAAATTGTAGTATTCCGGACCGGACCGGTCCGTGTGCCCCGCGGCGATGAGCCGCTTCCCGGGGTTCCGCCCGGCGTAGAGGTAAGCGGCCCGGATCACCGCCAGACCGGAGATCTCCCGCTGCTCCTCCTGGGGTTGAACGTCCAGACCCTCGGTACTGGAGGGGCCTCTGGGTGCCGAGGGCAGAAGGACGGCGCTGTTGTGATGAAAAAGAACGTCCTCGAATTCCAGGATGACCGCTTTTTTCTTGGGAACCACGAACCCGTGCTGCTGGCCGCTGTCGCGGTCAAACCCCTCGCCGAGATCTTCTTTCTTAACCGTGGTTTTTTCTTCCGGCATGTGGTGCTGCTTTCACGAGCTGCCTAGGATCCTCCCCCTTCTTTCTCGAAATCGGGGAAGATGACCTTGTACTTGCCCGGGTCGATCCCGGTGACCTTCGCCTTTCCGTGGGCGTCCAGGTTCCCTTCCGCAACCACCGTCCCGTCGGCGTGGACAACCTTGAAGCGCTCACCGGAAAACGGCTCGCCGTCCTCGTCCACCAGCACCACCTCGATCCAGTCCTGTTCCGTCTCCACCGTCTGCTCCTCCGGCTCCTGCGCCGCAGTCTCGAGATCCGGCGGGACCACGTCCTCCGCCTGGATGGGAGCCACCGGTGAATAGGCTGTGTCCTGGCCGTACGAAGTGCCCGCAACCTCCTGCGGGGTGGCCGGGGCCTCGGGGCCGGCGGAAACCGAAGGGATTCCGGGGGAACCGCCGCTGTTGATTTTGACCATGACCCCGGAAACCACGACCTCGGAACTGTCCAGCTTGATGAAGTTCCCGGACCCCTTGAGCGTAATCTCGTTGTCCGCCTCCACGATGATGGTCTGGGCCTTGAGGTCGTACTCCTGGGTCACGGCCACCCGGTGGTTCTCCCGGACCTCCTCCAGCACGTCCTGTTCCACGGTCACCGACCGCTGCCCCGACACCTGGACCGATGTATCCCCCGCGGTGGTGTCGCTGGAACCCAGCTGCATGGTGACGGCCCCCTTGACGACCAGGTGGCGCTCGTTGTCCACGGTCTCCTTCATGTCGTTCAGGACGCGCACGTCCAGGTCCTTCTGCGCATGGATCAGGAACTGCTCCGAGCCGGATTCGTCCTCGAAACGGATCTCGTTGCTCCCGTCGCCCTTGTACGACTTGGTCTTGATCAAGCTCCGGGTCTTGTGGTCCGGCAGGCCATAGGGCACGGTGTGATCCCCGTTGTACACCTTTCCGGTGACCAGCGGCCGGTCGGGGTTCCCCTCCAAAAAATCCACCACCACCTCCTGGCCCACCCGGGGCAGGAACAGGCTGCCGTAGCTTCCGCCGGCCCAGTCCTGGCTCACACGGATCCAGCAGGAACTCTTTTCGTCCAGACCGCCTTCCCGGTCCCAGTGAAACTGGACCTTGATCCGGCCCTGGTCGTCCGTGTAGATCTCCTCCCCGGAGGGTCCCACGACCCGGGCGGTCTGGGGTCCGCGAAGGATGGGCACCGGCGTGGTCCGGGGAGGACGGAACGGCACCGACGAGGGCATGCAGAGAAAACTGCAGGAATAGCCCGGCTCCCCGGTTTCCACAGGGTCCCCGCCCTCTTCCCCCCGGGATGGCCGCTGGGCGGCCTGGTGCTCCACGGACAGGATCCGGTACTCCTGGTTCCAGTCGTAGCGCGGGTGTTCATCCAGCGTAAAGAGAACCCCGGGGAGGAAGTGACGGCAGGTGGTCATCCCCTGTCCCTGCCCGCGGGGGACCTGCTCCTCCTCCAGGCGGATTCCGGCCAGGGTATTTCCCACGGACGCTTCCTGGTAGATGCCCGGCCAGTGGGCGACTTCCAGGGACGTGTCCCGGTCCCCCTGCGCCGTCACCTCCAGGTTCAGCGCCGGATTTTCATGGTGAAAATCCCGGAGCACCACCGCACCGGGCCGAACCTCCTCTCCGTAGAGGAAGTGGTGAACGTGTTCCTCGGAGGAAACAAGCCCCTGGGGAGGCCGGTAGAGGAACGTGTCCCTCTCCTCCGGGGGGTTGAGCGCGCCGGAGTGGTCCGACATGACCAGCACGTGCCCCTCCGAGGAGTGCTCGAAAAAGTAGAAGATCCCCTCGTACTCCATCAACCGGCTGATGAACCGGAGATCCGTTTCTCGGTACTGCACGCAGTACTCCCGCTGGGCGCCCGGATCCTGCAGGTCGAAACGGAACTGGTCGCCGGAAAACCCGGCATCGTCCAGGATCTGGGTGATGATGTCCTGAACGGTCTTGTTCTGGAAGATACGGCAGTTCCGGCGAAACTCGAGCAGGCGCACGGCAGGCACGAGTTCGGCGTGGTAGGTGGTGTAGTGCTCCCCGGGCTCCGCCTGCTCCCAGACGCTCACGACCCCGTGAACGTGCCGCTCGCCCTGCTCCCCCCGGAGGGTCAGCAACGCCGGAGACGCGATCATGCTTTCAAAGTCGATCCCGTCATCGTCGCAGGCCAGCTCCAGCAGAAAGAGGAACGGCCGGGAAAGGCCTTCTTCCCCCCGGACCGCCGTGACGCGCAACTCTCCGTCGAATCCGGATACCCGGAAGGTGAGATCGGCCTCGTCTGCCCGGTAGATGACCGTCACGCTTTGTCATCCTTCTTTGGAGGAGAACGCAAAGGTGAACTCGCCCTCTTCGCTGATCCCCAGAGAGAGGGTGTCCGGGAGTTCCCCCTCGGTCATCTTCTGCAAAATCTCGGTGGAGATACGCGGCAGAAGCGTTCCCTGCATGATGTGGTCGATGTTCCGGGCGCCGGTCTCCACCTCGGTGCAGCGCTGTGCGATCTGCTCCACCACGAGGGGGTCGTAATCCAGGCGCATCCTGTGGCTTGCCCGGAGACGCTCGGCGAGCTGCCCGATCTTCAGACCCACGATCATCTTCATGGCTTCCCGGTCGATGTTGAAAAACGGCACGATGTTCATGCGGGCCAGCAGGGCCGGTTTGAAGTGGTTGCTCAGGACCGGCCGGATCGCGTCGGTGATGTCCTTGGTTTGCGGGGGGCCATCACCGCCGCACATGCTGGTGATGATGTCCGATGCCAGGTTGCTCGTGAGAAAGATCACGGTGTTCTTGAAATCGATGATCCGCCCTTCCCCGTCGGCGAGCATCCCCTTGTCGAACACCTGGTAGAACAGGTTCATCACCTCGGGGTCGGCCTTCTCCACCTCGTCCAAAAGCACCACCGAGTAAGGCCGTTGCCGCACCGCCTCGGTGAGCACGCCTCCCTCCCCGAACCCCACGTACCCCGGGGGGGAGCCGATGAGCCGGCTCACCGTGTGTTTCTCCTGAAACTCGCTCATATTGATGGTGGCCATGAACCGCTCTCCGCCGAAAAGTAGTTCCGCCACGGCCAGGGCACTCTCTGTCTTGCCCACGCCGCTGGGCCCCACGAAAAGGAAGACCCCTATGGGCGCCTTGGGGTTTGCCAGGCCGGCCTTGGACGCCCGGATGCCCTGAGCCACCACATCGATGGCATGGCCCTGTCCCTTGATCCGCTCCCCGAGCCTCTCCTCCAACTGCAGGATCGACCGGGCCTCGTCCTGCACCATCTTCCCGATGGGGATGCCGGTCCAGTCGGCCACCACCCGGGCGATCGATTCCGGCCCCACCTCCAGGGGGATGAGAGGGTCCTTGCCCTGGATCGACTCCAGTTCCTCGAGCGCACGGTCCAGCTCCCGCTTCAGGTCGTCCATGCTTTCCGGGGCGGAAGGCTCGGCCGCCTCCGTCGATGCATCTTCTTCCCGTCCGCCGTTCTCCCGCGGTTCCGGCTCTTCATCGCTTTCCGTTGCCTGCCCGCCATCGGCCCCGGAGCGGACCGCCTCCACCCTCCTGCGAAGGTCCAGGACCCTGGCCACGGCCTCCTGCTCCCGCTCCCACCTCTGCCGGATCTCCTCCTGGACGGCCCGGGCCTCCCCGATGGCTGTTTCCATCTCTTCCATGCGGACCTCGTCCACAGCCCCCCCGCTGTCCCGGTCACGGATCAGTGCGTCCTTCTCCCGCTCCAGGTTTTCCACCCGCCGGGCGGCGTCGTCCAGGGAGGCGGGCTTGGAGCTCAAATCGATCTTGACCCGGGCCGCGCAGGTGTCGATCAGGTCCACCGCCTTGTCCGGAAGCTGACGTCCCGAGATGTAACGGCTGGACAATCGTACCGCGGCTTCCACGGCCTCGTCCCGGATCATCACCTTGTGGGAGGCCTCGTACATTTCCCGGAGGCCCCGGAGCATAAGCACGGCGTTCTCCTCGGAAGGCTCGTCCAGCTTCACCAGCTGGAAACGCCTGGCCAGCGCCGCGTCCTTTTCGAAGTACTTCTTGTATTCGCTCCAGGTGGTGGCGGCAATAGTCCGCAACTCCCCCCGGGCCAGGGCCGGCTTGAGCAGGTTCGCCGCATCGCTCCCTCCCGCGGCCCCGCCGGCGCCGATCAGAACGTGGGCCTCGTCGATGAACAGGATGATCGGCCGGGGGGACTCCTTGACCTCGGTAATCACCGACTTCAGTCGATTTTCGAACTCCCCCTTCACCCCGGCCCCGGCCTGGAGAAGCCCCAGGTCCAGCACCAGGATGTCCACATCCTTGAGGATATCGGGCACGTCTCCCTCCACCACCCGCAGGGCCAACCCCTCGATCAGGGCCGTCTTGCCCACACCGGCCTCCCCCACCACGATCGGGTTGTTCTTCCTTCTGCGGGCCAGCACATCGATCATCTGGCGGATCTCCACATCCCGGCCGAACACCGGGTCGATCTCACCGGCGCGCGCCCGCGCGGTGAAATCCAGGGTGAACCGGCCCAGGGCCGTGTCGTCCCGCGGCCCGGGGGCCGCCGCCGGGCCTTCTTTCTCCCCCTCCCCTGCTTCGGGGTCCTCCTCGGATCCGTCGACAATGCTCAGCAGCCGCCGTTGCAGTTCATCGGCGGACACGTTCTCCAGCAGCTCGGTGAACCCCTCCACCGAATACCGGCGCGGATTCCGGACAAGCGCCGCCAGCAGGACGCCCGACCGGATCCTCGAGAGGTTGTAGTCCAGCGAGCTGAGAAGCCATGCTTCCTGGATCCACTCCAGCAGCAGAGGCGAGAAGACCGGCTTCCCCGCGTTTCCGGTCTTCAACCCCTCCACCGCCGCCTGCAGCAGGGCCTGGAACCGTGCCGGCTCGATCTCGAAATGCCGGAGGATCATCTGGATGTCCGCCATCGGGTGTTCCGCGAGCACCAGAAGCAGGTGCTCCATGCTCACCTCATAGTTCGTCCGCGACACGCACACCCCGGCCGCGGTTTCCATCGACCGTTTGCAGACCTTGTCGAGCCGGTTGATCAGACCCTTCATATTGACGGCAACCATACATCCTCCTGCGGCCCCTTGAGCCGGCGGTTACAGGATTTTCTGAAAGACCACACCCACCGGGTCCTCCGAAGGAGTTCCCAGCCATGTGGACCACCCGAGCCGCTGCCCCCCGCTGCTTTCCAGCCTGCATGCGGGGACTTCTCTTTGAGACAGAAAGATCTTCCATTCGAAACACAGACAGTCCGGAGCGAAGAACCTCACGGTCCGGTGAAGGAGATGGGCGTCCTGGCCATCGGGAAGAAACCGTAGAAACATCGGGTAGTCCACCGGTCCCAGCCCTACACGGAACTTGCCCATGCGGTCCCGGATCCGCTTGCCCAGCGAGAGGTTCCGTCCCAGCCCATGGTTGCAGATCCCCAACCGGTTCCGCTCTCCTTCCCGGATGAGCACCCAGCGCTCGATGCACTGGCGCACCCTGACCGGAAGTCCGCCGAAGGTATCGGAGACCACCGACTGGAGGGTGGTGGCGGAGTGGGGCCGCTGTGTGATCAGGCCGGTGAAGCGAAGCAGCCTCAGAGCGTCTCCCTCCAGTTCCCGACGCCCTTCGGGCTCCCGCAGCCCGATCATGGAAAAGATGCGCCGGGAATGGCTGTCCATTCCCCGGGATCGGAACTGGAACGCATAGCGGTACTTGGTCCCGCAACGGTACAGGAGGGAGAGAAGCCGGTGGTGAAAGATATCCAGGAAGTCCCGGAGGATCTCCTGCTCGCTGTCGCTGTGCAGGACCTCCTCGGCGTAGAAGGCGGGCAGGGGAGAATCGCTTCCGACCAGGCCGAAAAAGTTCGTGGTCACCCGGTACCGTTCCTGCCCCTGTGGGGTTTCGATCTCTTCCATCTGTTCCAGGTCAGATGTGGGAAACGCCAGGGAGGTGGTCGGCCGCAGACGGATCTGCTCGTTCCGGGCCGGACCCTTCTGCCCGAGGGGAACCCCGCTTTTACGGGTCAGCTGTAGAAGCCGAAGCGCCTGGTAGAAGGAGAAAGACCGTCCTTCCCGCAGGAGACGCCGGATCACAGCAGGGTCTGCATCCCGAACTGGGGGGGCCATTGATAGATCTCTCCGTGTTGTGCCCCCTTTACCGTGAGCCGGGTAAACGAGTTGATCGTTGCGTAAAGGGAGAACACATGGTTCAGAACGTTGGCAAAAAGGAACATGTCCCCCTCCCCGGGAAACTGGTCCTCCTGCAGTTCCAGTTCAATGGCCGCCCCCCGGACGGGAACTCCGGACAGGATATGGTCCGTGGGCTCCGTTCGCACCTTGCGGATGGCCGCCATCCTCATTTCATTGGTTCGGGCGGCCTGTCGATCGTAGAGCCCCTGGAAGTTGTACAGGTTCAGCATGTTCCGGAGGACCTCAACATGGGTGAGCGACAGGTAGTTGAGGGCCATGTGCGAGATGAGCCGCCAGTGGAGCCCGCCTCCCAGGGGAGGCATGACCGGGGTGGTGGCACGAATCAAGTTCGTAAACCGGGTGTACTCCGGGGTGCTGCTGGTGGGCACCTGGATGTCCCCCGGACGGAGTTGCGTGGGGAGCCATCGGTTCGTGCAGGTCAGCTCGATGGAAACGGTCTCCGCCTCCGGACTCACGTTCTCCATGTTGTCATAGACGAACCCGACATAGGTGTCCGTTCCGTACCCCACCACGGAAGGTTCCTGGCGGGTGTGGTAGTACATCTCCTCCTTGCCGCCCCCCCCCATGCGGTGATGGAAGGAATAGAACGGAAAGTACTCACGGGCCCCGGCGACCCCCTTTTCCATCCCGAACACACTGTCCACGGAGTAGATTTCATAAAAGAGAGGGTTCGCTCCGGAAGGTCGCACCCGGTACTCCACCTTTCGATGGTCGATCCGGATGGGATCCGCTTCGTGGGAAAACAGGTTGATGGCCGGCGTACAATGCAGCAGGATCCCCTCTTCTCCCAGATCCATGGGAGCCTGCATCCCCCGGGAAAACAGGAACCTCACCTGAAACCGAACCGTT
>CAYTRL010000269.1:0-8171 GCA_964439795.1 uncultured Thermodesulfobacteriota bacterium | reverse complement strand
ATTATGGGATGCGCAACCCGGATTACGACCTGTGGTGTATGGGAAACGTGCTGACGTGCGTGATCGGAAAGGGGAACCATTATTTCAACGAGTATCAGAACGGCGGTTTTCCGGCGCATGGCCGGGACAAAGCGGTTGCGCTTTCCCCGGATGACGCCCTCCTGTTTTTCAAGCACCGCATCGCCAATCTGCGCAAACTGTATCCGTACATTCCGGAAAAGCTGGGGCGCATCCTTCTGCGCTTTTCCGCCGGGACACCTTCCTTGTACCCGAGCATCCGTGCGCTGATCCATGATGTCCGGGACGCATGCCCTGAAATGGAAAAAGCGGCGGGAACCGTATAAAAAGCGCTATCCCCCGGGCCGGTCTCCGGGCGCTGTCAAAAGACATCGGGATCATGCCCACCCCGTTTCACACCTGGCCGATGTACATCCTGCACCGGCTGTCCCCGGGGTTCTGTCATGCCCTGGCGCGCCTCATCTGGAGGAAGGGGTGGCTACCGTGAACCGAACCGGATCGTGGTAATGACCCCGAAATGGTCGGAACTGAAGGGCCCTCCGGAAGCCGGCCGGGTGGCGAACAGTTCGCTGGTGAGAACCTGGTCCCGGGTGAAGCCGGGGCCCAGGAAGATGTAATCGAGCCTGCCTTGACGCATGTCCTGTTCCTGCAGCAGGGAACAGATTTCCCCCGGGGCGATGTTCCGCCCCAGGAACGCTCCACTGCTGACGGCCGTGTTCGTGTTGTTCTCCGGGTCCCAGGTATAGCCCGGAGGCGTCCCGGCCTGCGCATAAGTGTCGATGAATCCATGCGTGCCCTTTAAAATTCGGATCTCCTCCGAACCGGGTTCGGCGTTGAAATCCCCGCCGAGGATCGACCGTCCGTTCGGGGCGAGGTGTTGCAGGCGTTCGGTGACCGCCCGGAGCTGCCTGCCCCGGCGCGCCACGCCTTTGTCGTAACCGGCCAGGAGCCGGGTACATGCCCGGCCGGAGAGGGTTCCCCGTTCTTTCGCTTCCCGGATCTGCAGCACGGCCTCCCGCTCCAGGGGACGGGTCTGGTGCAGGTGCGTCACCGCCGGGAACACGGGGGTACCTTTCCAGTTCACACGGCCGAACAGGGCGTATCGATGTTCCCGGAACTGAACGGAGAACCGGTCCCAGCACCAGCCAAAGCCGCTTCCCGGCAGCTTGTTCACGCCCTGTTTCCGGAGTTCCATCCCCTTGCGTGCGAGGATGATTATCCCGGAGCGGAAGGATAGGGGAACGCCCAACGGGAATTTCATGCCCGCGTTGCACACCTGATGGATCTCGTCCATCCCCAACGCTTCTGCAATCTTTCGGGCCACCTCAGGTGCCGGGTTCGCTTCCTGCAGGAAGATCAGGTCCGCCCCCGCTGCATCCGCCAGGGAGAGAAACCCGCGGAGGCGCAACGCCTGTCGGCCGGGTTTTTCCAGGCTGCCCACACCGAAGCGTGTCCGGCCCAGGCCGTGCCAGAGGTTGAACGTGAGGATCTTCATGAACGGTTCCGGGGTTTGTCTCGGGGCCGGGCCGGCTTGGAGCAGGCTCCAGCGGTGATTCCCTTGCTCGTGTCTTCCCCGCGGAAGCGGGTGTCTATAAACGGCTTTATCTCGTCATCCCTGCGGAAGCAGGGATCCAGGAGGGGTGTGGCAGGGAATGCTAAGGAATTCCCCTCTCCCATCCCCTGGATTCCGGGTCAAGCCCGGAATGACGGAAAAATACAGAACCCTTTTTTCAACCCCTATGAAAAAGCCGTATTGTGCTCTCAAATAGGCCGCTTTTTCATGTCATCAGCCTGTCAAGGGAGAAAATCACGGAGATCCACCTCTACCCAGGGCTGGTCGTAGTAGCCGTAAAGGCCCCGCAGGACCAGGTTGTGGCCGTCCATGAGCGCTATGTGTCCCCCCACGACCTGCGTTCGGTCCGTCCCGTGAAAGAAAGAACCTTCGTCGGAGGCCGGGTTGAGAAAGTCAGCGATCTTCCAGGCCGACTCCCAGTCCAGGGCACTCCCCCGGGCTATTGGATCCAGCAGGAGTTCGGTCTGGGTGGCGTACCGCCACTCTGCGGCGGGCCAGTAGGACTTCCAGACCAGGGAAACCCAGGGGGCCCACTGGTAGGGCCGCATCCCCGGATAGAGGAAAAGGTTCGTGACCACGATCAGGTCGGGACGGTCTTCCAGGGGATCGGGGAAGTTGTAGTTCAGCAGGGTCCTGTTTTCCGGATACTTGGAGTTGTTCCGGTAATCGCTTTCCGATTCGTCCGGGTAGAGGGCCTTGCCGCGAACCGCCTCCTCCATCACATAGTCCGCTGTGCGCACGTGGAGCCCCTGTTCCGGGGTGTAGGCGTCAAAGGGGCTCCCGAGGATCTCTTCGGCGGTCACCAGGTTTTCGGCGTACCGTTCTTGCATCCAAGGTTCCAGTGCATCGCTCCGGATCGCTTCCAGGACCACGGCCTCAGAGGTCTTTCCATCGCCGACGAGGTAGATCCAGGGACAGCCGCGTTCGGTTTCCCGCACGATCCCCACCGCCTCCTCCACGGTGGAGGCCTGTTCCATGATCCATCGGATCAGCAGCAGTCCCCCCAGTCCAGGGTCCGCGGCCCGGGCAGGCCATGCGTGTACAACGTCGATGGCCATGCTGACCCCCTGGCTGTTCAGCCCGGTGGCCAGGCCCACGAAGCCGGGGGCGGTGATCGAGACGAACGGATGGCCCGCGGGCGCTCCGGATTCATCTTTGGGGACAACCACCGCCAGCAGGGCGGTGTCCTGGTAGACCCCGGCGTTGTAGAACTGGAAATCCCTTCCGTGCAGAAGTCCCCCGTCCTGGGTCATGCCGCCCCAGCAGGCGAACTGGTTGCATGCCAGGACCGTTTTGCCGAGCACGTGATAGGCCAGGCTGGACAGGACATCCATGGCCTGGTTCAGAAGAAGCACATCCGCGAATTCCACCGGACGTTCCGTGCCGGGCAAACCCTCTTCCCGGGCCCGGGCGTAGCCGTCCACGATCCCGTTCATCTCTTCCACCAGCGGTTCAGGAACATAATGAAGGGATGCCAGGGTGAGGTCCTTCAGCCAGGCGCGGACCCACTCCCACAGGGCACCCAGGTCTCCGCTGCTCAGGGGGATCTCCAGCATTTCGAAGAGGAATTCGTTGCAGTAGTCATGGACCATGCGCGCCGTGTCACCGGGGGCCAGGTATCCGGTCTGAAAGCCCATTTCGTAATGGGTTCCGGCCACATAGAGCATGTTTTTCTGTTTTGCCGGATCGCGGGCCAGGAACCCTTCTCCCCAGGTGCCCAGGACCTGTTGAAAACCGTTCAGCGCCGCGGCCTGAACGGCCGGGGATGCGGTCTGCGGTCCCTCCGTGTCGTTCCCGGCGCAGGAGGGCAGGAGGATCATCACGGCGCAGAGAGACAGGAGTGCCCTGGTTCCTGTCCTGTTGGACGGGCCGCCTGTTTCCCGGCTTTTCCGGCGCCGCACGGGTCTTTCCATCCATGAACGGATGTCTCGTGGTTGGAAACGGTTCATTGTTTCATTCTCCCCGGGAGTCGATGGAGTTTTCCTCTTCATTGGCAGTTGGTAGGGGAGGGGCCCTTTCCGGATCGCATCCATGCCTGTTCGGAGCTTCCGCCGCAGGCCCGAGGGCCATTGACGGACGATCCCGGATCGTGTTTATTCATAATAGTATCAGCATAATTCATCATATATTATGCACCGGAAAAAGGAAATCGCGAAGGCCGCGAGACAGCCCCAGGAAGGAGCCCTTCTCATGAACCGGATTTGCCGCGCCCTGCTGGTGGCGGGATGGGGGTGGTTGATGGCCATGGGCGGGGGCTGCGGAGAGACCGCTCCTTCACCGGGTCCTGACAATGTTCCCCTCACGCCCGCTCTCTGGACCCGGACCTACGATCTGGACGTGGAAGCCCGGGGGATGATGGAGTTCTACGGAAACTTCACCAACCTGTCCGTAACCAGCACGGATCCCAACCTCTACCGGGCGGAGTACAGGGCCGGGTGGCTCCAGGGGTTCTTTTCCCGGGACCAGATCGTGGCGGCAAGGGACAACGTGATCGAGGGGGCCGTCATGGAGGTGGGCCTCCCGGTGGAACTGATCTACGATCTGAAATGGCTCGTGGAAGGGGTGCTTACGGTGAACCTGGACTACAGCCTGGACTGGATCCGGACCTGTTCCGACCCGTCCGTCCGGGAGAAGCTGACCGGTCTTCTCTACCGCCTGCTTGGCATAGCCCGCGGGGCCTCCGGGGGGGACCCCCTGGAACTTCGCTTTGACGGCGAGGAGACGTTCGCCCCGGGGTTCTTCTCCGATGCCGATCTGCTCCTATCCTTTGGAACGGAGGAGGTCACCTTTCAGGACGTACACTTTCTCAACGCGTCTACGGACCTGGTGGACCTGGCCAGCGCGCTGGTCCCCACCGGGAGCCTTTCGGAACGGTGCAGCGCTTTCATCGTCCGGACCGGAGACGACCTGATCCTGGCCCACAACAGCATGTCCCCGTACAGCCTCTCCCTGCCGGTGCGGCTCAACCTCCACGTGAACGGGGTCTACATGAGCGTACAGGCCCTGAACCCCGGCCTGCTGGGCTCCTTTTCGGATTTCGGGTACAACGGGCAGGGGATCCTGTTCAACGAGACCACGGTGTCGCAGCAGGACCGTCCCCGCCCCAAGGTCCTGGCCCTGTGGTCGTTCTGGCGGGCCGCCCTGGCCGAGTTTTATTCGGACAGCCTGGACGCCTTTTTCGACTACATCTCGCTGGAGGACTCCGGGACCTACATGAACGGGTACCAGATCGCCGATGTCCGGAACCGGACATTCGGGCTGGTGGAGATGGATGAAGAGCGGTTCGTGTACTTCCGGCCCGCGCCCGGGGGCGGCTACGACGTAGAATGCACTCCGGCGTGTGCGGACCATGAGTACGACCACACCATGCTCACGCCCGACCACGTGATCGGTTTCAATTGTCCCGTGTCCCGGGCGGTCCGGGCGGCCCTGAACTATCCGCCATCGGCGGAAGACAAGGACCCGGTCCGTTATTCGCAGTTTCTGGACCGGATCCACACCGTGAAGGACGTGGCCACGGCCCGGGACCTGATCTCTTTCTTCGACCCGGATTCACCCCGCTCAATATACGCCCGCAGGGATCTGGGGACGCATCCCACGCCGGGCGGTTCGGTGGACGCCAAGGTGGTCAGCGCCTCCATGCTGCTGCCGTACCTGGATCGGACCGGAAGGCTGGAGCCGGATTTCCGGTGGGGGCGGAGCGACGGGTGCTGGATGAAGTTCGGCCCGCCGCACCGGGAGGTGGGGTCGTTCGTCTGGAGCGGATCCGCATGGGATCACTGGAGGCATGAAATGCTTCCGGACCGGATGGAAGGACAGTGGGAACAATACTTTTCACACGTGCATTGACGGGGAGACGGGCCATGAGCGGAAGAAGCGGGACAAGACGATCCGGGGAAGAACGGCGGGGAAGCGGGATCCTCCGGGATGCGGGAAAGTTGCTGGTGGTTGCTGCCCTGCTGCCGGGTATTCTGTTCATGGAGGGACCTGCCTCCGGGGCCGACCGGTTTGAAACCCACACACTGCCCCTGGACGGACAGATCAAGACAGTGATCTCCGACGACCTGGACGGGGACGGCCGCCGGGAGATGATCGTGAGCCTGTGCGTGCACGAGGACGACAAGATCCGGCGCCAGCTGAAAACCTACGGACTCCCCAACGGCCCGGCGGGGGGAAACGGCTTCCCGGTCCTGAGCGACTGGGAGGCGCTGCCCGACGCCGTATTCTGGTGCGTGGGCCCCTCCTCCCGGACGGCGGGAAAGAGCGAGTATTACCTGTCCCACGACGGGTTGTGGGAGCTTTGCCGGGGGGACGACGGAACCGTTGTTCCCACGCACCGGATCGAGGCCCCGCTCTTTCTTTCCACCGGGCAGGAGGACGAACTGGTCTGGCTGGATGCGATGCGGGACTGGGACGGCGACGGGCTTTCCGAGATCTTTCTTCCCTGCGCCCGTCAGGCGCGCTTCTACCGGGCGGACGGCGGGGGAGGGTGGAAGATCAGCGACGCGGTGCCCATTTTCCCTTTCTCCTCGTACAACAACAACACCCTGTTCGGGCGGAACGCGGGCGGGTTCCAGTACCTGTCCATCCTGTTCTACCCGCTCATGGAACCGGCTGATCTCAACGGGGACGGGCGGATGGATCTCGTGGTGCTCCAGACCGGAAAGGCCCACTGCTTTTTCCGCGGAGCCGGAGGCGAGCTGGACCCGAAAGGGGTGGTCTGGAACCTGGACATCCGCACCCCGGAGGAACGGGTACGAAAGCAAGCCACCTTGACCTTCCGCGTGGCGGACCTGAACAGGGACGGGTGCGCGGACATCGTGGTCCACAAGGTCGGGGTGAAGTTCACCGACTGGAGTTCGGAAACCGCTGTCTTTCTGGGCAACCGGGAAGGGACGGAGCCGGCCAAGCCGTTTCAGCGGTTCACCTCCGGGGGGCTCCTCTCCGGTGTTTCCATCGAGGACCTGGACCGGGACGGGTACCCGGACCTGACGCTGTGGTCGCTCAAGATGGGCCTCTGGCCCTTCGTGGAGATCCTGCTGCGAAAGGCAGTGACCATCAACTCCGAGTACTACTACCCGTCCTGGCCGAAGGGTTTTCCGGAAAAACCGGCCGAGAAGCTCACGCACGAGTTTCGGATCGACATGAAACGGCAGCACTTCTTCCAGGGGATCGTCCCCAACACCAGCGGAGATTTCAACGGGGACGGGATCAAGGACCTGGTGGAGGGCAAGGACCTGGAGACCCTGGGTATCTATCTCGGTCGCGCGAAGAAGGGGTTCGAGTCCAGACCCTGGGCCACCATGGATGCGAAGGGAGTGAACTACGTCACCACCGGGGACCTGGATGGTGACGGGCTGTGCGACCTGTACGGGTACAACATGGAGGAGGAATCTTCCCAGGTGCATGTGTGGATGCAGAAGACGAAGTCATCCGGCGAACAATAAGCACCCGTCTGCGTCGGCTGTCCCTCCGAATCCGGCAGGGTTGTGAAAAACAGGGAAACCGTGCTTTCCTTCCTTCCGGACTTGGTCCCTTGACCCCCCTGATCCTTATACCTCCTGGATCCGGAATCCAGTGGGAGGAACGAAGGTGGCTGTTTGGTGTCCCCCACCAGGCAGTCCCCGGATCCCGGCTGTCGCCTGCCCTGATTTCCGACGGTATGGATCAACGACCCTGTAACCCAAAGAATCTGTTCGATAATCTGCAGAAGATACCGGGGCGTTACTGCCTTCATACCCGGTAATCAACCTCCCTTGCCGGCGCGCTCCTTTTCATTCAGGCGTTTGATGCGATTGTCGGCAATGCCATCGTGAACCACCGAAGAGGGCAGGCCGTTGAACAGACCGTTATGCAGGGTGCCGTTCTCCATGCGCTGCTGAGTTCCGAGGACCGGAAAATAAGTAAAGTTCCGTGGTCGGAATGGCGAAAACAGAATCAACTCGAAGCTGTTTTGTGGTACAAAGCACGCGGCCAATTCTACAAATCAGGTAGGAAAATGATTTTCAGAGGAGGGAAGGGGAGAACGTACGACGGGCCAAAAGGAACAACCGATGCGAAGCGCACATTCACCATCTTTTATTTTCCAGGAGGAAAAAACCATGAAACGTAGGGAAATGAAGAATTCCCTGAACAAGAAGAGTTTTTTCAAAAGCAACATCGGACTGGCTCTTCTCGTCCTCGGAGGACTGGTTTTCATGTTTTTCAAAATCGGATGTGGAAGCGATAATAACACGGATGGTGGCGAGCAGGCCATTGGGGATAGTTTTTTCCAGGACTGCACGCAAGAACAGATAACGGATTATGGCTGCAAGGACTGTATGGGTGGCGACCGCTTTTGCTGCCCGTCGTCGAAGAAGGGGGGAACAGGCCAATGCGGACCTCTGACGGACCATACATGCGCCTACACCGCTTGCTCAGGTGATTGTTCGGGCGCCTGCTTTCCTGCGAAAATCCAGGGGGAACCCACCTCGGTCAAGATCACGAACAGTAACGATTTCCAGGTTCCGGTTGCAGTGGTCACCGGGGCCGTGGGACTTGCATGCAATCAATCCGACCACTTCTACAATTACCAGAAATT
>CAYTRL010000268.1:0-8194 GCA_964439795.1 uncultured Thermodesulfobacteriota bacterium | reverse complement strand
CGTCCTGGGGCTCGAAGACCCGGTCGACCCCCACCAGGCCGGCCAGCTGGTCCATGGGTCGGACACCCAGCCGGTAGAAGGCGTAAAGCGCCGCGCCTCGGATGGTGGTGTGCATCGGGTCCACCACGCGGTGGACGGGCACCCCCAGAACGTCCGCGTGGATTTGCGCCCAGAGGTCGGACAGGGCGCCCCCCCCCGCAAACCGGAGGTGGGGGAATTTCCGCCCGGTGAACTTCTCCGCGGGGCCCATGGCCCAGCGGTTGTTGTAGGCGATCCCCTCCATGACGGCGCGGGTCATGTGGCTGCGCGTGGATTTCAGGGAGATGTTGAAAAATCCGCCCCGCACCGAGGCGTCCTCCTCCGGCGCCAGGCTGCCGTTCAGCCAGGGGAGGAACAGGATCCCCTCACTGCCCGGCTCGACACCCTCCGCCACCCGGTTGGTGCGTTCGAAGACGTCCTCCGGGATGGGGCCGGAGTGGAACTCGTCCTCCGCGTAGATGATGTTCCGGAGGTAGTGCTCCAGGTTCTTTCCCCCGGTGCCCTGTTCGGCGATGAGAAGGTACTTGTTCTTCATGGGGCTGGGCATGCTGGCCATCATGTGAAAGATGTCGGTCTTCTTGAACGGGATGTGGCAGGTGAGCACCGCGGAGGTCCCGATGTAGATGATCCCGTCGAAATCGTTCACCGCGCCCGCTCCCACGGCCGAGGCGGTGGTGTCGTTGATGCCGGAGAAGACCCGGGTGGAGGGGGTCAGGCCCAGCTCGCCGGCCGCCTCTGCGGTAAGCGTCCCCACCTCCCCGTCGTTGGGGATGAGCTCGGGGAACTTGTCCGCTTCCACGCCCGCCATCCGGAGCAGGGCAGGGCTGTATTCCTGGGTGCTCCAACGCCGGTTGTCCACCAGCATGAACGGCACCATGGTGTGCTGGGAGGCCGTACAACGGCCCGTGAGCCGGAGGGTCAGGTAGTCCATCGGCTCCAGAAACTTGTCCGTTCGCGCGTAGACGTCGGGATGTTCGTTCTTGAGGAAGAGGACGTGGCCCATGGAATCCACCCCGGAGAGGGTGGGTGCCATGCCCGTGTGCCTCAGCCAGGTCCAGAGCTTTCCCACGCCGTAGCCCTGTATACTGGGGAATCCGCGGGTGACCGCCTGGTTGTAGGGCGCGCCCCGGGTATCCAGCCAGTGGACCGCCCGTGTGAGGACCTCGCCGTTCTCGTCCACGGGAACCACCACCGACCACTGGGAGGTGCAGCTCACCGCACGGATCCTTTCGGGCGGAAGGCCGGAGGCGTCCAGCACCTTCCGGACCGCGGACCGGGTCAGTTCCCACCACTCGGCGGGGTCCTGCTCGGCGCCGCCCCCGGGCAACAGGTGCGTGGTCGTCTTTTCCGCGGCGTGGGACACGATCCGTCCGGTGTCCTCCACCACGGCGGTCTTGGGCCCGCCGGTGCCCAGGTCGATCACCAGCACGTAGCTGCGTTCCGGGCCCGATGTCCCGGGTCCGGTTTCCCGGTTTTCCATGGAAACCCTCCTTAAACGGGCTGTTAAGGCAGGTGCGGGGCCGGCGGCAAAGGGTCCGCGAAAGGGTTTTTTCAACCGATCGTTTTCCACCTGCAACCAGGGGATCAGCTTCTCAAAATCACGTGGAAACTACAAGTTCCCTTGCGTAACAGGGGCTTCAAGTTTTGGTGGGGCAGAAACCACCGCCCCCTGTCCAGCGCACGGGGTCCGGCCTCTCACCGAGTCAGGTGACTTTTTATAAAGGATTTGTTACAATGATATGGTAATTATTTCAATTAAAACAGACAAGAATAGGACCTCCTGTTTGCAGGCAGCCCGGTCAGCAAGGGTTCTGGATTCTCTCTGTTCAGGAGCACACCACTTGTCTTCCCTCGATAAGGCACACCCGGGAAACCTCAAGCAAAGGAGGAAGGTCATGAGTGTACCCCATAAACGTCGCCTCTTGCTGCTGCTCCTTGTTTTCCTTTTCTGCATGACGGGGACGGGCCAGGCGGCCCTGAACGTGTGGGTGGAGGACCCGAATATCAAGGTCCGGCCCGGCGCGTTTCCCGGGGTGGACCGGACCATCGAACTGAAGGCCGCGCGGAACGAGTACGAACCCTGCCAGATCGTTGTGTGGGACGATGCGGGCCTCGCTCTGGAAGGGGTGGATGCCACAGCTTCCGACCTGGAAGGGCCCGGCGACTCGGTCATCGGGGCCGGGAACATCGAACTGTACCGCGAGCACTTCATCGAGATCCGGCGGGGGTCCCACAAACCCGAGCGGGAAAGCGACCTGGGCCTCTGGCCGGACGCCCTGATCCCCTTTGAAGACCCCTACTTCGGGGAGGCCAGGAACGGCGCCCCCTTTGACGTGCCCGCCGGGGAGATCCGGGTCCTCTGGCTGGACTTCTACGTGCCTCCCGGGACCCCGGCAGGTCTGTACACCGGTACGGTGACGGTCACCGCCGGGCAGGCGCAGGAAGTCCTGGTGCCGGTGAACCTTACCGTGTGGAACTTTTCCCTGCCCGATGAGCTGACCGTGGCAAGCTCCTTCGGGTGGAGCTGTGGCGGATGCGCCTCGGGCCATGAACGGCTCGGGAGCACGGTGCCGGACCGGAAGGCCTTGGCCGTACTCTATTTGAAGGAAGCTCTCAAACACCGGATGACCCTCCGGAGGTTCGAGTCCTGCGCTGCGCTGCCGTACGAACACGATCCGGTGGAAGACAGGATCGTGTTCGACTGGACCGAGCATGATGCCTGGGTAACACCCGCCCTGGACGGCGGGCTCCTGGACACGGGGGCCGCCTTCAGTGCGGCCAACATCCCCATGACAAGCCTGTCGAATGAAATGAAGGTTCTTTATTGGCGCGCCTACGCGGAGCACTACCGGGAAAAAGGCTGGCTGGATAAGCTCTATCTCTATCTGCCGGACGAGCCCACCCCGGACGAATACCCCCGGGTAGCCCAACTGGCCAACATGCTCCACGAGGCGGATCCGGACCTCCGGGCCATGGTCACAGAACAGCTGGCAGAACCCCTGTTCGGCCCCATCGACATCTGGTGCCCGGATGTGCCTTTTATGAGCGACACCATGCCCAACTGGCCCAACCCCGAGGACTACCCCCTGCGTCAGGCCATGGGGGAGGAGGTCTGGTGGTACAACTGCATGTCCGTGCAGTTTGTGCTGGATTACCCCAACTACTTCATCGATTCTCAGGGCCTGTACGCGCGCGTGTTTGCGTGGCTTACCCGCAGCTTCCAGTTCACAGGGATCCTGTACTGGCATACGCTGTATGCGTGGAACCAGTCCGGTAAGGACCCCTGGGTCGATCAGTACGAGATCAGTTTCTGGTGCAACGGGGACGGGACCCTGTTCTACCCGGGGACCCCGAGCAAGATCGGCGGCTCCACCGACATCCCGGTGGCCTCGATCCGGATGAAGATGATCCGGGAGGGCATGGAGGATTACGAATACTTTCACATCCTGGACGGGATGGGAGAGCAGGCGTACGTGGACGAGGAACTGGAACGGGTGGCTTCCAAGACCTGGTCCTGGAGCCACAACAGCGCCCGGTTCTTCAACATCCGGGAGCGCATGGCCTTGAAGATCCAGGGCACGCCCGAAGGGTGGGAAGTGGCCGCTGCCGCTGCCGCCACCACGGGGCAGGGAGAGTCCGCCGTACGTACGAGGACCGCCAGCGTGGCCCTGGCGTTCGCCCTGATCGCATTCTCGGCCGTTCTGCTCCGGTTTCGGTGGGTACGTTCACGGAACCGGCATAGAGGATAAGGACGAAAACTCTCGTTCCCAGGAACGAGGTTTTTTATGAATCTCTCGGGAGGAACCCGGAAATGAAAAAGCCTTTGAAAATCCGCCTTGGTATCGCACTGGGGATCCTGTGCGGCCTGTCCATCCAGTGCTTCAATCCAAACCTTCCCACCGTGGTGGTCGTGAGCCCGGAGCCGGGCGTCCCGGTGGTGGCTCCTGCCCTTCCCCATGACCAGTTCGTGGAGGTGAACGTGCCCCTGCCGGGCTGCGGGGCGGCCGCCTTTCCCGTGGACCCGCGGACCTTTACGGCCACCCTGCTGGGGATGCACGACGGAAAGGTGGTGAATGAGGAGGACGTCACGTCCCTGTTCGGCTCCGCCGTGCTGGATCCGGACACCGGTGCGTATGCCTGGGAAGGGAACGTGCCGCTGCCGGATTATGGCGAGTACGAGATGGCCTTCTCGGTTACGAACGAACAGGGACCGGGATCCGGCCTGCTCGAGCTCAGCTTAGGGCCGCCCGTGAACGAGTTTCCCGGGGGATGGTACCTGATGAGCCTGTCCAGCATGGCCCAGTCCCCGGCGGAGTGTCTGGGGCCCCAGATCCTGCTCGCCGTGGTCCACTCCGTCATCAAGGATCTGGTCTTTCCGCTGACCCTGCCCTCGGCCGAGGAGATCCTCGACGCGGACAACGCCTACCCGATCTCCCTCAGGATCAACCCGATGATGCCGTCTATCCCCATGGTTCTCAGAGTGGATGAACAGGCCAACGAAATCCTGATGGACGGCCCGGACGAGTTCACCTACAACCTGTCGGGCGAGTTCCCGTACCCGGGTCTTGACTGTATCATCAAGGCCGCCATCGACGGGGTGCTCAAAGACCTGGACCCGCAGGACCCGGACGGACGGCTCACGCTCGACCTCTCCGTGGATGCCGTGCCGGGCGGGGAGTGTGTGCTGGTCCCGGCGGGCGACGAGTGCGCGCTGATCCTGGGGTTGGACGCCGACGTGGATTAGAAGCCCGGCGGACAGGAGATGTTTCCGAGGAGCCCTGGGGTGAAAAGCGGCTTTCCTATCCGTGACCGCGGCGGGTACGGGCCCAGGCTTCGAGAAACTCCTTCTGCTCCAGGGACTGTGTGAACCTGCCGGAGGCTCTCACCTTCTTGAGTGCTTCCTCCAGGGTGAGACCTTCCAGTTCCATGAGCAGGGGGACCAGCACCGTGGCGGTACGGCCGATCCCTCCCCGGCAGTGCACCAGGGTGCGGTGGTCACTGGCCACGCACTCCCGGACCCGCCGGAGGATCGTGTGCATCTGTTCCGGGTCCGGGGGGGTGCCGTCGTCGATGGGTACATGGAACACCTGGAAGACATCGGCATATTCTTCGGGAATGAGCAGTTCCGTGCAGGTCAGGTTCACGATGAAACGGATCCCGTTCTCCCGGAGCGTTTCGAGGTCGGCGGCGAGGTCCCCGGAACGTCCCGGCCGGGCCGACCCGGCCACCACCTTCCCGATCTCCCACTGAAACCGCAGGCTGTTGAAGGTGTTGGCACGTTCCCGGAAGACCTGGGCGGGGCTTTTCTTTTTTGTCATGACCGGCCCCCTGGGGCTTGTCCGGTTGAGTCCCTCATCCGTCGGAGTCCTCGCTGTTCCCGGAGTTCTCCTGCACGGCGCGCACCTCCTGGAGGACATTCTGGTACGCAGGCCCGTCTTCCCTCCAGGTGCAGCAGGTGTTCTTCAGATACTCCAGCATCACGGCCCCCATTTCCGGCGCCGGCGGCTTCCGGGCCCGGTGGGCGGCCATCCCCTGGACCGCCGCGGATCCCATGGTGAGGATCAGGCTGGTCAAGTGGCTGCACCCCTCCACTCCGTCCAACCGGTCCTTCACTTCCTTGCTGAACCCGTACACGATGGACATGCCCACGAGCTTCTCCACGGATCGAACGGCCGCGCGGCACTGTTCCTGGGGGACCTCGGGCATATCCGCTTCGGCGTCCACGATGCGGGCGGGCATCCCCCCGATCAGCAAACGGACCGTCATCCCGTGAATCTGCCTCGGAGGGCGTTCCTTTCCCGCCAGGGAGTAGGAGGGGAGGTGCCGGTTGTCCTCCAGCACACCCTCCACGATCACATGGTCATCGTCCACGGCAAAGGTGTCGATCCGGATCGCGCGCGTGTGGACCCGCTCTCCCTTTCTGCTTTCCAGGTTGCTCATATTGTCTCCCGGATCCGGTTTTTTCACGGCGCGTGTGTTCATCACCTTCGACAAATTCCGAACCTTGTAGCTATGGGTGGATGCTCAGAAGAGGCCTTCAGCGGACTTCCGGGCCGCAGCGGCGAAGATTTCTCCGGTGTCCGGTCCGAACATGCAGATGAACCGCTCGTAGTTTGCCGCGCTCTCCTCCTCGCGGTACTGTTCCCGGTCGGGTACATAAGCCAGGTAGTCGGTGGACGGTGCGGCCACCATGACCCGCAGTCCCGACGCGGCCTTCAACGGGTTCTTGATCCCCGCCAGCCCCACGGGCGTGGTGAGTTCCCCCGGGAAAAACGAGATCAGCACGTCGTCCACCCTCAAGGTGCTCATGGACACTTCGTAGGTCAGCACGGGAACGAACAGAAGCATGGCCCCGATGAGCGGGTGGGGAGAGACGATCTCGGGCATGGGGAAGGTCCAGGTGTCGGCGGCCAGGATGGTTTCCGTAGGGCCCGGCAGGGAGCATGCCGCTTCCATGACAGGGACGGTCGCCTCGGCCAGCCTGTTTCCGTATTCGATCCTCTTCTCCCAGGACTGTTTTTCCCGTTCCACCGGATCCGGGTAGTACGGTTCCGCGTCCCCCAGGATCCCGTTGGTGAACATGCTGAACACGCTTCCCCCTTCCAGGAAGGTCAACCCTCCTGAGAGGCGGCGCTCCACGGCATCGTTGAACACACCCACAAAGCCCGAGGTGAAGTGCGGGTCCTCCCACGTGGGGGTGAGGGTGGGATGCGCCGCGAAGTTGCTGATGACGGCCATGGGTTCGCCCGCTTCATCGGAGAACACAATGACGGTCATCTCCGTGTCCGTGTCCCGGTCCTCCAGGGCCGGATGGTAGAAGGGACGCCGGTTCTGGTTCATGGCCTCCAGGTCCCGGGCGCTGTGTGAAACCGTTGCCGGCCGTAGAACCCGCGCGGCCCGGTCCACTGCCTCGGCCACCTTCCCGGCGGTATCGGCGAGCAGCTCCGGTTTCTTTTCGCCGAACAGGAGCTGGAAAAAAGGTTGTTCCTGGATGTGGGCGATGCCCCCGTGGTTGTGTACGGCGGAGATCAACAGGCGGTCCCTGTGGAAGCCGGTCCCCATCATGGAGAAAACCATGTCGCAGAACCACCGGTCGATGAAGCAGGTGTCCAGGGTGACCCACGCCACCCGTTCGATCCCGTTGTCCAGCACCAGGACCCTTGCGTAGAGGCGGTCCTTTACGCCCCGGGCCGGGGGGGTGAACAGGTAGGCCATGGGGCGGAGGGGTCCGTACTTGTCCAGATCCGGGGTGATGTCCGCCATGGAAAGGCCGATCCGCAGGGGGGTTGCCCGGAGGCGTGTTTCAGCCGTTTCCCCACCGCATCCCGCGCACCATGCCGGGAGCAGGGCGATCAGGAAAAAGCAGAGTGTTGTTCGTTTCGTTTCAGGCAGCATGGCAGGTGGAAACCCGGCTATGAGGAACGAGATTTTCCAACGATCATACCGGATGCTTGTGCGTGAGTTCAACCGGGAGCGTATGATCAGGGGAACTCTTCCGGGTTAAGCCCGAAAGGACAGAAAGGTGAGTACCCAAAGTGCGAAACGTACGTTGCGTTATCGAGTTCACTGCGAAAGCAGTAATTGAGCCATCTGTCCGGCAAGATTCTTCCTGTCGAACTTCTTCTTGACTTCGTCCGGATAGTGAACACCCAGTTCACCTTTTTCCCAGGCTGTGTGCACGTCATGGAGGATCTGTTTGATCTGTTTCTCGTCATCCATGCTGCAACACCATCCCATGTCATACGTTTGAATGAACTCTTTTTGGATGTCTTCCGGAACGAGACCGATGACACGCTTGTCACAGCCAAGGTATTCAAATATTTTTGCAGCCAACGCTTGGAAATGGATGGCCGAATTGACGAGAACACATGCATCGGCACCCTTTATCATGCCGATCGTTGTTGCTCTGTCGGCTATCCCGGCAACCTTCACGTGATCCGGGTTTTCCCTGCCGAACCGGATACAATGGGGTTCCAGCACCCGTCCGAGCAACCAGATACGAAACGGTTTGCCTTCTCTGACCATGTCCATCAATGCGCCGAGAAAAACACCCATATTTCTGTCTGTCCCCAGTGCGCCTGCATGGATCAAGTTGAGGAACCGGTTGTCATATGAGATCGGGGGGGCATCGAGTTCATCCGGATCGTATCCGTTG
>CAYTRL010000267.1:0-8220 GCA_964439795.1 uncultured Thermodesulfobacteriota bacterium | reverse complement strand
TCCCCGAGTTCTGGGATTTCGGTGCCCAGTGGGATCAGCATCTCTGCAGCGACGGCTTCGTGTTCCGGGACCGGGACAACTGCCTGGCGATCTACAGCGACAAGCATGACCCCACCCAGGAGAAAACGTGCAGAGAAATCGCCCGGTTTTCCGAAAAGGATGCGGAAAAGTGGCGGAAAATATGGGCCATGGAGCAGAGCGACGAATACCAGCGGATGCAGGTGGACATGCTGTTCAACCCGGCGGAGTTCCGGATGTCCCCGGAGATCATGACGAGACAGGCGGAGCTGTACCCGAAGCTCATGGAGGCGGAGATCGAACCCGACGCACTGATCCTCGCCGCCTCCGCCATGCGCGTGGCAAAGGAGTGGTTCGAAAGCCCGGAGCTGCAGTCCTGTATCCTCCGTTTCGCCGTGTCCTCGGCCGTGGACGTCACGGAGCCCGGCCAGGGAGGGATGATGGTGGGGCTGGGGGCGACGCTGCCCACGATCGGTTTCAACCGGGGCGGAACGCACATGGTGGCCCACGCGGCCCATCAGCTTCTCACTCAAATGGGGTGTGAGTTCTTCATCAACCAGCATGTGGACAAGGTCCTGATCGAAAACGGAGCGGCCACGGGGATCCGCCTCTCGGACGGTTCGGAGATCGCAGCGAACAAGCTCGTTGTGAGTGCGGGAATGAGCCCGGAACAGCTCGTGTTCGATCTGATCGGAAGGGAGCATGTGGATGACGGGACGGCCCGGCATGTGGAGCTGCTGGAGAGGAACTTCGGCTGCCTGATGTGGTACAGCTTTGCCGTGCACGAGGCGCCTGCGTACAAGGCCGAGGCGTTCAACCCCGACATCCATGAGTGCATGTGGCTCGGGATGCAGCCGGACCCGGACCCGATCCACATCGCCCGGGAGTGCCAGTACACCAAGATGCTCCAATGGCCGCCGCTGGAGGATTATGCCCCCACGGTGGGCTGCCACAGCCTGGTGGACCCCAGCTTTGCACCGCCGGGGAAACATGTCCTGCAGAACGAACAGCTCGGCCCGCCGGCCCCGGTTCACACGGAACAGGAATGGCTGGAGATCAAGAAGCGATACGCGGACGAGCTGATCCGGATCTGGGAGGACTATGCACCGAACATGACATGGGACAACGTGATCGCCGTGGATACGAACAGTCCCCTGGACCACCTGCGGATGAGAAACCTTGCCCCCACGGGAAGCATCGCCGGGATCGACCGGTCATCGTTTCAGACGTTTGAAAACAGGCCGACCCCGGAGCTGGTCAACCACCGCACGCCGATCAAAAACCTTTACGCCACCGGCGGGTGCTGGCACGTGGGCTCCAACGCCGGCTCCAGCGAGTCCTACAACTGCTACAAGATCATCGCAACGGACATGGGGCTGGACAAACCCTGGGAGGAACCGGGCAAGGAAGAGCCTGATTCCCTGGTGGCCGTTCAGAGGGAGGTCAGAAAACGGGTTCGTGAAAGCGCCACAGGTACGGACAAATACCGGCGTCCCCCTAAGCCGGGAGGGTGATGAGCCTGGGTGTCCGGTCGTACGGAAAATCCCAGCGCACGTAGCCCGCCTGCCAGTGATGGTTCCGGGTGGACAGGGTGGGAAGGGCCAGCCGGATGAGGGGGATGCCCAGCCCGGGGGTGGAGGTGTGGGCGAAGATGAACCGGTGGTTGTGGCCGTGGATAAACGAGTGGAACCCGAACGGGCGTAACAGGGATTCCTCCAGCCGCCGCCGCTTCCTCATCCCCGAGTGCCGGTCCCCGGACTCCCTCCACAGGCTGCGGTGGGTCACCAGGTGCAGCCGGCAGCCGCCGACGTCCAGGCCGGCGAGCCCGGCGCACGCCCACGCCACCTTCTTCCGGGTGATCCGGTTGATGCCGATCAACCCGAACGTTTCCATCTCCCCGCGATGGGTGCTCCTCAGCACCACGAAGATATCGTTTCCGAACCGGAGAATGGAATCGTAATCGTTGGTCGCCACCACCTCTTTCTGGGCGAACACCGGACCCAGCAGGGTGCGGGTCCACTCCCGTGCCTTCCGGTCCACCCGGATGTATTCCCCCAGCCATCCACCCAGGTCGTGATTTCCGGGCGTGTAGACGATCTTCAACCCGCATTGAATCAACCGCCGGAGAAACCGCTCCGCGCTCTGGAACTCTTTTTTCGAGGCCCGCTCGGTGATGTCCCCGGCGATGATCACGATCCGCTCGGGGTTGACCTGCGGGTCGGTTGCATCCCGCAGGAACGCCTCCACGTCCTCGGCGCGGTTCGTACCGAAATGGATGTCCGAGACCAGCATCATACCGGGGGGCCTCCGCCTCTTGATCTTTCCGATAACCTTTTTCACACCCTCGAGAAAGGAGGGTCCCCGGCCCCTGACTCAGGACCGGAGGGTGGCCGTCATCCGCAGGGGGTTCCGGAAGAGATCCAGGGCGGCGAGGATGTCGGTACACACGATATCCGCCGCCACCAGGGTTTCCCGGGCCGCACCCTCTCCCAGGATCACCGCTATGCCCAGGGCCGCTTCCCGGAGCATCAGACGGTCGTTGCGGCCGTTTCCGATGCAGGCCGTGTTCTCAACCCCCAGCTTCCTGACATACGCCAGCTTGCCCTGATCCTGGCTTTCCCTGGGGAGAACGGTCAACGCACAGGGCACCCGGGTCAAGCGCTCACGAACCACACCGAACGTGTCCGCGGTGAGCACATGCACCTCCATCTCCTCCGCCAGCCGGGTCAGGGTATCCTCAACGCCCGGAATCAGTTCCCCGTCACAGGCCAGGGTGCCGTTGTAGTCCAAGACCAGATGCCCGAGCCTCAGGTGCTTGTATCCGGGAACGTCGATCTCGATCATGTTCAACTCCTCGAACCGGTGCGGGCCCCATGTCTTCCGGATACCCGGGAACCCTTTGTTTCGGGTGTCTCACGATCCATCCACGCGCTTGAGCAGCATCCCTCCGCCCACCTCACCCAGCAGGGTGGCACCCACGATCCAGGTCCACTGGCTCTGGTGGGCGGACAGCGCCTCGGCCGCCTCCTCCAGGCAACTCCGCCCGTTGCCCGGACACGGGGTGTGCGGGTCAAAGGTTTCGTCCACCGGGCCGTCGTCCCAGCCCAGGGGGAACATGAACCAGTAGCGGTTGATCACCGTGTAGTTGCGGGGAGGGCGAAAGGCGGGAAGACCGCCCGCCGCATGGGACGGGTCTCCCGAAAGCTGGAAAGCCTCCTGAACCAGAAGCCCTGTCAACCGGTGCTCATTGTGGCCGGTGAACCCAAAGGAGGCATCCAGGCCCAGCACCACATCGGGCCGGTACCGCCGGATCGTCTCGACCAGAAAGCCCACAGGGTCCCCCTCCTCCTCCCAGTGCAGGCGAACCTCCTCCACGGGCGGGATCGGGGTGGGGAAGTTGGTGAACGCCCCCCACACGAGCTCCGCGGAGAAGGCGCGGGCCGAGGCCTCCATCTCCTGGGAGCGAAGGGCCCCCATGTCCGGGGGACAGGGCGGGGCATAGCACTTCCCCCCTTCCCCGTGTGTGAGCAGCACGAAGGTGCAGGGGTTTCCCAGGCCCCGGCAGGCCAGGGCCAGGAGGGATCCGGCGATCGACTCGTCGTCCGGGTGAGGAGCCGCCCAGAGCACGGATGCCCCGCCCTCGATCATCTGCAGGAGCGACCAATCCGAGGGCCACGTTCTCTGCTGACCTTCTTCGACAATACCTCCGACCCCGCCACCACATCCCGCAAAGGGCAGAAGAACGAGGAGGATGAGCGGGCGGACGAACCCGGTCGAGACAAAACAATGCGCCATCCCCTATCCCTCCTCAACCGATCAGCACGTTCCACAACCGATGGTATCCGATCGAGGTCAGGTTTTCCACACACAACGGCAATGGGGTCAGGTCGTGAATATCAACTTTCTATCCCTGGGCAAGCCAGCTGAGGGTTGATATTCACGACCTGACCCCTCACGGCCCTGCGGCACCCCAGTTCATGGTTTTGGCCAATCAGTCCAATGCCGGTGATTGCGAGCGGAGCGCCCCCCCGGCCCCATGAGGCTTTTATTCCCGGGGGGTTGCCGCGTCGCCTACGGCTCCTCGCAACATTCGCCATCATAAGAACGACAGCATTGACTTTGCGCCCTCCTCCGCCGCCGGGATGACGATTCCGTTACAATTTTCCGTCATTCCGGACTTGATCCGGAATCCGGTTCCTTTTTGTTCACGGGCATGTGGGCTCTTCAGGGTTACACGTGGTACCGGAGCTTCAACTCCGCGGGATGCGGGTGGAGATAAACCTGGCCCAGGAGATACGGCTGGTCGTATTTACGAACGTAGTGGTTCAGCAGGGTGACCGGCACGATCAGCGGGGCGAGGCCGTCGTGGTACCGCGCGATCTGCATCAGCAGTTCCTGTTTCTCGTCGGTGGACAGCTCCTTCTTGAAATAGCCCATGCTGTGGTGCAGCACGTTGGTGTTCTTCTTTACCGTGGTCTTGACCTTCAGGGCCTGCATCAGCAGATCCCGGTACCGCTGGAAGAGCTCCCGCAGCGTCAGATCCCGCGCCCCGGCCATCAGCCTGCCCGTCTCGGTGACATGCTTTGGCCCGCGGGACATGAGCAGAAGCTCGTGCCGGGTGTGAAACTCCACCAAGCGCCCCCGGCTCATCCCCCTGGCCTCCATGTCCCGCCATCGCTTGAACACGAAGATGCGCTCGATAAAGTTCTCCCTGAGCTGCGGGGCGTGCAGGCGGCTCTCCTCCTCCACGGGAAGGTGCGGGAAGTGTTTCATGAAATGCATGGCGAACAACCCCACACCCCGGTTGGAGGGGACCCCTTTCCGGTCGTAGAGCTTCACGCGGGTCATGCCGCTGCTGGGTGACTTTGCCTTGAAGATGAATCCGCACAGGCCCTCTTTTTGCAACGCCTTCACCCGCTTCCGGGCCCAGCGGACCATGCGTTCCGTATGGTCCGTTCCGGTGCGGATGGTCACCATCCTGGGCGACTCCGGGACCCCCACCAACTGCACGGGTTCCCGCGGAACAGGCAGCCCGCACTCCACCTCGGGACAAACGGGCACGTACTCCACACAGGGACCCAGCACCTCCACCAGGTACCGGTCCATCTTGTGGCCGCCGTCGTAACGCACCTTCCGCCCCAGAAGACAGGCGCTGATCCCCAGCTTCACCTTCTCTTCCATGGTCTCTTCCTCCCCGCCGGCCCCCTCTGTAGCATGGACCCGGGAACATCCCGGAACCGTTTCGCGAGCTACTTGGCTTCGTTGGCCTTCTTCATCAGGGCAGCGAGCCGTCCCTGCACTTGCACGCTGCCCACGCAGCCCGTTACACCGGCCACCAGGGCCGGTTGAGCCTACTCAGAATGCATGCTCCCCGCACCCTCTTGTGGTTTGCCTGTTGCGCTCGATTCTCTGTAGGATGCTTCAGGAACGGATCTCTCGTCAGAATGACCAATCAGAAGCTACTTTACAAGAGAGGCCGACGGATCTGCGGCACCCCTGGTCGAGTGGCGGGAACACATCATGAAACCGGCCCCGAAGATCCGCGTCAAAACCGTAAACTCGACGCCCCGGCAACCCGCAAAGAAAAGGACCATTCGCATGTGGCAGGAAATCCGCGAACTCTTCCCCGTGCACGAACGGGTCGTCTACCTGAACAACGCCGGAGTGTCGCCCCCATCCGTGCGGGTGCTGGAAGCCCTGGATGCTTACCACCGGACCCATGCCCACTACGGGGCAATGCGCCTGTTCGTCGAGTACCGGCACATGGGGGGTCGGATCAAGGAGATCCTGGCAGAGCTGTTCGGATGCACGCCGTCCTCCATCGCACTCACCCACAACACCTCGGAGGGGATGAATATCGTGGCCCAGGGCCTCGCGTGGAGTGAGGGCGATACGGTGCTCGGCCTGGAGCGGGAGTACCCGGCCAACGTGTACCCATGGTGGAACCTCGAGCGAAGGGGGGTGCGGTACTTTCGGCTGGAGCCGACGAACAGCGGAGGGGACATCGATGCGCTGGAGGCGCGGATGGACGGGCGTACCCGGGTGGTGGCCATCTCGCCGGTGGACTGGTGCACGGGGTATGTGCACGATCTCGAGCGACTGGGGGCAGTCTGCCGGCGGCAAGGCGTCCTGCTCGTGGTGGACACGGCCCAGACGGCGGGGATCGTCCCCCTGGACATGGGGAAGTCGGGCGCCGCCGCCATGGCCGGCTCGGCGTGGAAGTGGCTCATGGGGCCGGTGGGCCTGGGCGTCTTCTCCTGCGACCCCAAGCTCCTCGACCGGCTCGACCTCGTCTTCGTGGGCACCAACACGGTCCGGGATGATGCGGAATATCTGGACTACGACTTCACCCCCAAGCCCGATGCATCGCGCTTCCAGTTTTCCACGGCCAACTACAACGACTGGGTGTACTTCCTGGCCGCCCTTCAACTCCTGGAGGAGATCGGCTTCGACCGCGTGCGGGAGCGCATCCTGTCCCTGAACGACGTCCTGCGTGAGGGCCTCGAGGGCAAGGGATACGAGGTGCTGGGATCCGGCCGGCCGGAAGAGCGGTCCGGGATCCTTTCCTTCCAGCGAGGGGACCTCGACGCCAAGAGGAAGGTTTCAGAGCTCATGGAGAAGGGCATCGTCACCGCCGAGCGAGACGGGGCCATCCGCGTCTCCCCCCACATCCACAACAACGAGGACGACATCCGGCGCCTCCTCGACTCCCTGTAGGCGTCGGGAACCCACGGCTGCGTGGACCGCATGCATGAGCCTGGACGGATCGTACCCCTGGCGCCGGACCCCCTCCAGCACGGCCTCGTTCACCCCGGGCTTCGTCTCCGGACCCTGGAACGGCTGGGTACACGGCCCGGCGAAACCGTTTTCATCCATGACACACCGGAGAATGTGGAAGCAGCCGGAACCCTGGGCACGCTCGGCCTGCCGCACCCATTTCCGAAGTGTCTCGGCTGTACAACCGATCTTGGACGCAATTGAGATGATCGTCGCCCACTGAGAGCCATGATCTCTCTCGTGCTCGAAGACCATCCGAACCGCCCGCTCCTTTACCTCTGGGGAATATCTGATTCGTTTTGTCATGCCCCCATCCTCTCAAGAAATGGAGTCTCCGGCAATCCCGGGGCGGTTCAGTCTTACTCCAAAGTGCCATCACGTTCCTCCTTTTACCGGCTCATCGCCAGCTTTTCTTTGGAGGACGTATCACCCTATTTCACGCGGGATCTGTCGATGTCATCTTTTGGACGCTACAGCTGTTATTCTATGGTTATTTCACAAATGGCTTCTGGGAAGAAGGGCTTTTTCTTCTTGACAGGTGTTAACTTGGCAAAATATTATATATTCTTAATATTATTACCTATTTAGAGGTTTTTTAGGGTTTCAAAGCGAGTAATATACCCATGAAGTTTCAGCGGAAAAACCCTACCACGATAAGCAGCTGGGTGCTGGTCGTTGCCCAAGCCTTGAGAGCTTATGGACATAATCCGGAAGATATTCTGGAAAAGGCAGGGATAGATAAGAATATTCATTTGAACCCGGATGCTCGGATCAAAATTGAGGATATGTCCCGCCTTTGGAAACTGGCCGTAAAAACTACAGGGGACCCTTGTTTTGGCCTAAGTGTCGGCGCCTATGTTCGACCCACGACGTTTCATGCCTTAGGCTTTGCCATGATGGCCAGTAGTAGCTTGAATGATGCCTTTAGGCGAATGGACAGATATTACCGAATCATCACGAATGCCGTTGACCTAAAGTTTGAAGAATTTGACGACACCATCGCAATCAGTTTCAATCCCAATGATGAGGGCCCCCAGCCGACGGACGAAGCCTTTGATGCCCTTATGGCCGCAGCTTCTTCCTTTACCCGTACCATGTTAAGCAACGATGTAAAACTTCTTAAAATAGAGCTTATTCGAAAAATGCCGAAAAATGCCGAAAAATTCGTAACCTTTTTTGAATCGCCGGTAATTTTCTCAGCCGATCATAATAGGTTTTTTTTAAATAAAGAGGATGTATCGAAGCCATTGCCGGCAGCAAATGTGGAAATCGCAAGGCGCAACGATGAAATTGTCGTTGAATACCTGGAGCGTTTTCATGAAAACCATATAGTGCATCAGGTCCACACAAAATTGATAGATCTGTTGCCGAGGGGAGAGCCATCCTTAGAAAAGCTGGCCAAAGCCGTAAACATGAGCAAAAGAA
>CAYTRL010000266.1:0-8233 GCA_964439795.1 uncultured Thermodesulfobacteriota bacterium | reverse complement strand
CCCTCCCCCCATCGCTGTTTCACGACGGATGCGACCTCTGCTTTCACCTGTTCCGGAACGGATGGGCCCGGGCCGCGGCCCGGGACTGTGTCCGGACGGCAAAAAACCTGAAACGGAGAGGTCGCACACTTCCCGGGCCGCCCCGCCGCCGGGACGGATCGATCCCTTCACCGGGCGGCGAACCGGGACCCACGAGCCCACACCCATCCCAGGTACGGAGTGTTTGATGAGACCCAGTTCCTACAACATCATCGTCTCTCTGCCCGATTCCGAGAAGAAGCTGATCTTTCACGGGTACACAGGAGCCGTGGACCTGGTTCAGGCCCACGTGGCTGAAATACTCCGATGCCGGAATCTTCCCTCCTCCAGGTCCAGGGCCGGCGTGGCGGAAACCACGCTTCGTGCATTGAAAGACCGGGGATACTTCACCGACAAATCCCGGGAGCAGGAAACAGCCTACGCCACGGAACTGGGAAAACGGGTACACCGGATCATGAGAAAGCACGCATCCCCGGGTGTTCTGGTGGTTCCCAGCTACTCCTGCAACCTCCGGTGCTCCTACTGCTATGAGAAACATCTTCGGGGCAAGGGGAAGGCCTGGCTCGCCAAGCGCATGACGAGAGAACAGGCGGAGGCGATGTTTCAGGCTGTGGATACCCTGGGGAAAGGAACGGCCGCCCCCCGTTCCCTGACCCTGTACGGGGGGGAACCGTTCCAGCCGGGCAACGATCGGATCATACGGTTCTTACTCCAAAGAGCCCTGGAAAAGAAGTTCCAGGCGTTTTCAGCCGTCACCAACGGGGTGGAACTGGACCGTTTCCGTGACCTTCTGGGCCCGCGGGGCAAGATCGGTTTTCTGCAGATCACCCTGGACGGCCCCCGGGAGGTACACGACCGCCGCCGCTTTCTGGCCGGCGGACAGGGGACCTTTCAGCGGATCACGTCCAACATCTCCCTGGCGCTGGAGCAGGGGGTGCGCGTGTCGGTCCGTATGAATGTGGACCGCACCAACGCGGACACGGTCCGCGAACTGCATACCTTTTTTCAGGAACAGGGCTGGGACCAAACACGTCTGTTTCAGGCATACTGCTCCCCGGTGCATGCCGGGGAGCGTTCCGCTGGAGATGGGTCCTGTTTCGCCTCGCACATGGAGATGCAGCGGAACGTGGAACGGAAACTGGCCGGCACCGGCAAGGACCGCACAGGGGCGTATTTCCACGTGGCCTCCCTGACTCATTCCATCCGGAAACGGATCCTCTCCCACCTGGAACAGCGCAAGGGCCTGCCCCGTTGGCGAACGGCTTTCTGCGGCAGCAACATGTCCATGTACGTCTTTGATCCGTTCGGGGACATCTATCCCTGCTGGGAGGTCATCGGCCAGCCGGAGCACCGCATCGGCACGTATGGTCCCGGTTCCCTGGAACGGGAAGAAGAGGCTGTCCGGGCCTGGCATCACCGGAGCGTTGTGGAGATCGCCCGCTGCCGTTCCTGCGCATACCTGTTCTTCTGTGGCGGCGGGTGCGAGGCGTTCGCCCTACGGGAAACCGGCCGCCCGGACCAACCGTACTGCTTTGATTTCCCACGGCACTTTCAAATGGCGGCGGTACAGGCATACCGGGACTGGAAAAACCGTACGAACCCGGACGCGAAAGCGCACAGACAGACGGACGCTTCAAAAATCGCCCCGTCCCTCAACAATGCAACCTTTCTCCCGGGAAAGAACTCATCCGTAGGATCCGGAAATCAACTTCCGAAAAAGGTCCCGGCATGAATCGACTACACGGCATCCCGGGTGTACAAAAACATGACCCCTCTTTGCAGCGGGATCCGCCGCGCGAAAAGAGAGAACCCGGGAAGAGACGGTCCGGTTTCCAGGCGCCGTCCCTGTCCGCGCCCGGGGATCGTCGCCTGGGGACAAAGGTCGCGCATCCCCTGCCGGCCCCGGAGTGTGTCTCCGCCCTGGCCCGGATGATCCGGGAGAAGGGAGGGGATGTGGATCGCGCCGTCTCCGGCTGTCGGGATGCCTGGAAACATGCCCTTGCCGCTGCACTGGACCCACAGGGAAAACCGTCCACTCTGCCCGCACGACGTTACCGGAAGGCCTCTCTGCACACAGTCCACCCCTTCCTCTTTCACGGGGCCTTTCCGGAAGTACCCCGGGAGACGGTGCGGGAACTGGCAGTGGCGGACAGGCTGTTCACCGAGCACCTGCTCCATTACGACCGGACCCTGGACCGGCCCGCCGATGCCTATCCAGGGCTCCTGTTTTTATCCCAGTTGGAGCAGGCGTTCAGCCTGAGGCGGCTCTACCGCCTGCTTCCCCCGGAAAACTCTTTCTGGAAATTCTTCTTCCGCTGCCACGAAGAGAGCTGGCGGTCCGTCCAGGAGGAGTGGCTCGGGCAATGTCACGGGCAGGGTCCTGCTTCCCTGTCACGCTGCCTGGATCTGGCCATGGGGAAAACAGCCCTCCTGAAACCGTGCACCGTGGCCCTGGCCTTTCTTGCCGGGCGCAGTCATGACCAGGCCTGGATCTCCCGGGCCCTGGACTATCATCACGCAGGACTGGTCCTGCTGGACGACCTGGAAGACTGGAAAGAGGATTTCCTCCGGGGAAATCATACCTTCCTGCTGACCCGTGTCTTTCACCGTGCCGGACTCCAGAAAAGCATCGAACGAGGGGACGCCATACCGCCGGCGAAAATCGGCAACCTGTTGTACAGGGAAGGAGAGGCGGAGCGGCAGCTCCGCAGAGCGGAAGTCTGCTTTCGAAAGGCGCTGCGGACCCCCGAACCGTACACCCTTCCTCTCTGGAAAACCATGAATCAACGGTACATGGCCCGATGCAGGTCCGCCCGGTCGGGGATCCTGTCCTGGAAGAGACGGAAAACCGTTTCCTTCATTCCTCCGCAAAAGGAAAAGGCTCGGGGACCGGTCCGGATCTTCCTGCACCCGGACGAGCCTTCCCGCCGGTTCGGGGTTGCCGTCCGGATCGTAGAGCGGTTTCAGGCCCTTTTCCCCACCCTCGCACCACAGGAACTCACCCTGGGAACCTGGAACGCCATGCCCTCCCATTTTTGCCTGCCGGACAGGCGCAACCTGCGCTGTGCTGTTAACCTCGCTTCCCCGGTGAGTGCCCCCCCGGTCACCTCCGTGTCCCGCATCCCCCTGCGCATGAAAATCGTACTCGCACTGGTGGCAAGCGCCCGTTATCGCCTTCACGGTCCTGACGCAAGCCTCCTGGAACAGCTCTTTATCCGGGGACTGGGTCTGGAGATCTGCAGAATGCTCTGGCCGGAAAGACGGGAGAACCACTGGCTGAGGATGCCGCCCATGGAACGGCTTTGGTATGCAAACCACGAACCGTACCTGTGGGAAAAGCTGGAACCGTATCTGGAGGCCTCTCCCTCCATGGGGAGAAGGCCCACGACCCATCCGTTCGACCGCGACCTGCATGCATGTTTTCCGGTCCCGGGAACGGTTCTCCTTTTCCTGGGGTTTCGCTTCTTCTCGTACGTGCGCTCCCGGAGCTTGAATCCGGAACCGGAGAGCGCATTCCGGAAGAAGCCGGCTGCCCTTGCGCAAGAAATGAGACGCTATCTGCAACGATGAAGACCCGGGTTGATTCAAGAGAGGTATAGATGTCTGCGGCCGGTTCGATCTCCCGCAAACCGCCCGGCGTTGATCCGCCGGAAGAGAACCCCTTTCTCTTCCTGGAGGAGGAAGCGACATGGGTGGCCTTTTCCATGGCGGATATCCGCGAACAATACCTGAACGTGCTCAACGGGTTCCGGTCCGTTCCTGAAGCGCGGGGTCCCTCCCGGGACGTTCCTGAGCCGGGGCCACGGGGCCCCCTGGGTTTTTCGCCTTTTTATTACTTTCCGTTCCTCTTCGCCGGCGCATTTCCTTCTCTGAGTAGAGATACGCTTCGCACTCTCTGCCTTTCCAACCGGGTTCTCCTGGAGGCCATCCTCCTCCAGGACCGGCAGATCGATGAATCCCTGCCGTGGACCCCGGAGGATCTCTTCCTGGTGGACAGCTATCATCACCGGGCCATGGAGATGCTGGTTTCTCTGGTTCCCCCGGACCACCCGTTCTGGACGCGCACCGAAAGGTGTTTCATCCGTTATGGCCGGAGCGTGCTTCGGGAGCAGTTCCGTCACCGCCACCGGTTGTCTCCATACAGCGACCAGGAGTTCATTGCCACCGCCGCAGGCAAGGTGGCCCTGATCCAGACAACGCTTCATGCCATGGCAGCCCTTTCGGGCACAAGGCGGCACCTCGCGCCCCTGAGCGCCTCTCAGACCTTGTTCCTGGTGGGTTTCCAGGCATTCGATGATCTGAAGGACTGGAAGGAAGACCTCAAGAACCGGAATTTCACTCATCTGCTCACCCGGGTCCTTCGGGAGGGAGGGTTTACGGGAAGAGTGGCCCGGGCCGAACTCCCCACGGTGCTGGAGGTGGGCACGGTGCTCTACTGCCGGGGGATCGCCGCAAAACAGCTTCTGCGGGCGGAACGGTTCTTCAAAGGGGCTCTTTCCCTGACACGGGACGCGCCGGTGCCCCTGTGGAAAGAGGTCGTCCGGGGGTTCTCGAAAAGCTGCAGGGACATGCGAAACGACTTTGCGGAGATCCACCGAAGAGCGGGTTCCTCCTCCACGGCTTTCGTGAAGCGGGGGTACGGCTTCCCGGAGACAGTCACCGGGGATGGATCGTGCAGCCGCCCGGGCCGGGAGGAAGCAGAGCTGTGCGAGCGTATCCGACACGGCCTCTCCTTCCTGCAAAAAAGCCAGGCTCCCGGAGGCGGGTTCCAGGCACTTTCCGCTGCCTGTGCGTACCTTAGCCCGGCGATCCGGCTTCCCCCATCCCGGGGCGTAACCCGCCTGATCCACAGAAGCCTTGCGCCCATAGAAAACATTCACCCGCCGCTGAAGAGCCTGCTGGGAAGAGCGGCTCTCTGGATGGGGGCCTCGCCGGGTTCTTCCCCCCCGGCTTCCGGGCTCCCTATATTTTTCGAACGGGCCTTCCTGCATGAGATCGGCACTCGGGAGACACGTACCGGCCGGGAAGGGGCCGCAGCGGCCGATCGGTTCATCGGACTCTTCTGGGCAGACCGGATGTACCACGCTTCCCGGCGAAACACCCGCCTGCCCCGGTTGGAGAACATGGCCGAACAGTGTATCCGCACTTCGAATTACATTCCCTGGTCCCGCGCCACCTCCCCCGGTTCCGATCCCGGTGCCGGCATACCTACCGCCTGCCGTCCGTTTCTCCCCCTGTTTCTTCTCCTTCAGGCCCCCGGGCCCTTTCTGTTCCAGCCTCCCCTCCTGGCAGGTGTTCGTGATGACCTGCTGGCGCGACTCCGTATCTCGGGGGGGTATGGGAACGCCACGGACACCGCGCTTCACATGCTCTGCCTTCTGATCAGCGGTCATCAGGGAGACGAACTGGATTCGGGATGCGAAAAACTGCTCCACCTCCAGGAGACCGACGGGTCCTGGGCCCCCAACGCCTTCTACAAACAGGGTGACCGTTATTTCGGAAGCCGGGAGCTCACCACTGCGTGGTGCCTGCTTGCCCTGTTCATGGATGCCCGGCGCCCGGGGTGCTTCACGCACACAGGCTCCGTGAAACACTCCTCTCCGGTACCCGGGCTTCCCGGAGTCGTCCTGCAACGGGGGGTTCCCAGATCCCTGCAAACCCGCACCGAAAGGCTTCTCCGCCGCCTGAAACCGGTTCTGCCCCTGCCCGACAACGTACAGGTGACACTGGGAACATGGGAATCGATGCCTGCCCATTTCCTGCTCCCGCATGCGGAAAGGCTCCTGATCGGGATCAACCTGTGCCGGCCCCGGTGGCCCCCCCTACCGTTCCCGATCTTTCCGCCCCTTCCCGGCGGAACTCGTTCTTGCAATGTTTACAGCGGCCCGTATCCGCTTGCGAGGGCCGCTCATCGACCGACTCGAGAGGATCTATGTCCTGGGTCTGGGCCTCTCAGCCTGCCGGCGACTCTGGCCGGATCAGGCCTTCCATCGAATGGCCGGCATGTCGGTCCTGGAAGAACGCTGGTGCCGGGAACACGAACCCTATCTCTGGTCTCGAATCCGGGCGTTCCTGACCCACCCGGACCCGAAGAGAGGCCCCTTCCGCTGGCTCCTCCCCCGGACCGGAACGGATCATCCGCACGACCCGATCCCTGCAGGGGCCGCTCTCTACCTGGGACACAAGCTCTTCCGGGATCCGGGGGCAACCGGAGCCCCGATCAAACAGGAGATGTCCGATCTCCTGGGTGCATGCAGGGAGAAGATCCTCCAGGCCTTTCGCACCCATGCGGGCGTGGAGCTGAAAAAACATTCCCATTTCAGGAGGTCATTTCGTGAAATCCGTAACACATGACCCGGCAAGACGCCCGCTCTCTTCCAGAACGTTCCTCGACTCCCTGGAGGAGTTGGAAGCACGGCTGGAAGCGCAGATGGCAGGCCCCTTGAACATGGACGATGACACCTGCGTTTATTACCTGTGCACCACCCGGTGCAGTGGCACCAAGTGCACGGCCCTGGGCGAGTTATGAAAACCCTCACTCCATTTAAGAATCAGGATCGAACCGTCATAAGGCACACACCCAAAAACTATTCAACCTTCAACCAGCATGGGAGGTCGAGAAAATGAGCGCACCGAAAAAACCGGAGGAACATTCCCCCATCGTTCCGGACGACCGGACAGAGATCCCGATGGAAGAACTGGAGGAGCGGCTGGAGATGCAGCACGTCCCGGCCATGGACCCCTCCCTGGCCTGTTACACGGACCTGTGCCCCGAGGACTGCGGGACGTACTGCGCCGCCGGATACACGGGCTGCACCGACCTGTGCAACTGCGACGGCATGAAATGCGTCACGGAGTGCGCGGAACTTTGCGTGGTGGAGAGCTGTCTCGTGGATCTCGTATAGAAACCCACGACATACGACCCGTGTAAGCATAACCAAGGAGAGACGGTGGCCAAAAAAGACTTTTTCTCCCTCCGGGAAGACCGTTTCGGCCCGCTGGACCTGGAACGGCTGGAGGAACGGCTGGAGATGCAGTACCTGTCGGTCATGGAGGACGATTACTGCAGCATGCATGTCTGCACCTCCGACTGCAGCGAAGGTGTCTGGTGTGCCGGGGGATACTGTCCCTGTGACGGATCGCTCTGTTTCTGCCACGGCGACTGTCCTTCACACTGTTCCGACTACTGTGTCGACGGGGGTGGATGGTGAAAAAGCGACCTGTCTTCTGCTGTCCGGAGGAAGACCCGCAGGACCGGATACCGATCCGTACACCGGTTCCCTTTCTGGAGGCTCTGGAAACCCGGCTGGAAGCGGGATTTCTCATGCCGAACTTCCCGCATGCTTCTTCCGGGCACCCCGTGGTCCCTTCCTGCGACGAGGACACATGCGGCTGCCACGGGACCCTGTGCAATTGCGATGGTCATGATTGTGTGGGGATCTGCGATCTCCACTGCGTGCTGGATTACACCTGACGAAAACCCGTCCATGATAAAGGACCGCCTGAAAAATGATGGACAAGGAAATCGAACCGCTGGATGCCGGTCCGGATGCTCCGGTGTTGTTGATCGAAGAGATGGAAAAAAGGCTGGAGGCACAGATCATCGGCATGTGCGATGACGGGGACCCCCTTTGCATATGGTATGCCTGCACCGACGTGTGTCCACCCGGGGGCTGAGGTCTTGCGCCTGACATCCAGGTGCCGGAGAAGAACCGTGTGAAAGGTTATTCAAAACCGGGAATCGAAGGAGATGCAGAAAACCATGGAGCGCTCATCAACTCTCCCCGGGACCGGAATCCGGAAAAATGCGCACAATACAGCGCCGAACTCCACCCTCGCGGACCGGTTCCCGGATGAACTGGAAGCCCTGGAGCAGCGCCTCGAATCCTCCGTTGCCGGGGGGGTGGACCTGGATGTCTCCGAACCCTGCGTCTGGTACTGCGCCTGCTTCCTTGTCCACGGCCCGTGATCCGAAAAGGAGAAAGTTCCATGTCCCACAACATTCCCTTAAACACCCTCCGGGCTCTGCACATCTCCCTGGAAGAGCTGGAAGCACGCCTGGAGACAACCTGCATAGAGGTGGAGCCCTGTTTCGGGTCGTTCTGTTGGCAGTTTGTCTCACAGTACGCCTGCAACCAGGAATGCATCGTCCTCTGCCAGCCCTTCATGGGTTGCGATCCGTACTGTTATGAGT
>CAYTRL010000265.1:0-8261 GCA_964439795.1 uncultured Thermodesulfobacteriota bacterium | reverse complement strand
GACTCAACTCGTACCCCATGATCAGATGGCCCAGGGTGGCGCCCACGATCCCGAACGGGATGGCCGCCATAACGATCACGGGCTGAATATAGCTGCGGAACGCCACGGCCAGCATGGCGAAGATCACCACCATGGCCAGGGAAAAGCTCGACTTCAGGCTCTGTATGCTCTCCCGCTTCTCCCGCTGCTGGCCCTCCATGGAGAAGGTGAGTCCCGGGTACCGGGCCGCCAGTTCGGGAAGCACCCCCTGTTTCAGGTCGGCCAGGACCTTTTCCTCGTTGGCCACCCCGGGCACCACGTCAGCCGTCACGTTGAGCACCCGCCGGCCTTCCGCGCGCTTGATCTCGGTGTAGGCGCGGCCCCGGTCCACGTGGGCCGCCTCCCGCAGCATGATCTCCCCCCCGCCGGGGGCCCGCATCAGGAGTTCCTCCACATCGTACTCACTTCGGCGCTCCTCCTCCGGCAGCCGGACCATGACCTTGATCTCGTCCCGGCCCCGCTGCTGGCGGAGCGCCTCGGCTCCATAAAAGGCGTTCCTCACCTGGCGCCCCAACCCCGCGGCCGTGATCCCCAGGCTCCGGGCCTCGGGCTTCACCTTGAAGTCCAGCTGCACCTTGCCCGGGGACACACCGTCATCGATGTCGCCCACCCCGGCGTAGCCCCGCAGGCTGTCGGCCAGTTCCCCGGCCGCCCTTTCCAGGGTGGGGACATCCGGGTGGCTCACCTCCACATCGATGCCTGAACCTCCCCGCCCCATCATCAGGCTGTACCGGTACGTCACCGATTCAGGGCCCACCAGGTCCCCCACCTGCTCGCGCCACTCCCGGGCGAACAGGGCGGCCGAGATATCGCGCTGGTCGCTGGGCACCATGTTCACCTGCACGTTGGCCAGGTGCCCCACGCCCCCCGTCCCCACGGACCCGCCGCGCGTGGGGGTGGCGCTGCCGATGTGGGTGAATATCCCCCGCGTGATCTTCTCCCCTCCGTGACGGTCCAGGACCTCCCGGGCCGCCTTGACCAGGCGCGCCTGGATGGCGTGGGTCTCCTCCACCGGAGAGCCGAACGGCATGGTGACGCCGGCCGTGACCCGGTCCGAGTCGATCTTGGGGAAAAAGGTGAAATCGATGTGCCCGCCCATGGCGAACCCGATGGTGGCCAGAAGCAGGGCCAGGCCCAGGGCGATGGTGATGTACCGGTTTCTGAGGGCCACGCCCAGGAACGGGGCGTAATACTTCTCGATGGCCCGTTCGAACAGCCGGCTGAACCGCTGCTGGGCCCGGTACAGCCGGGCGAAGCGGCCCTGTTCCCGGGTGGGCCGCTGGTGTCCCAGGTGGGACGGCAAAACGAACAGGGACTCCAGGAGCGACATGAAGAACACGGCGCACACCACCACCGGGATGGCCCGGAAGACCTTGCCGTACACGCCGGGCATGAAGAAAACGGGAAGGAAGGCCACCATATTGGTGAGCACGGAAAAGGTCACCGGCCAGGCGATCCACCGGGCACCCCGGATGGAGGCCTCCTGGAACGGCATTCCCCTTTGCCTGTTTTCGTAAACGTTCTCTCCCACCACGATGGCGTCGTCCACCACGATCCCGATGGTGACGATGAAGGCGAACAGGGAGACCATGCTGATGGTGACGTCGAACAGCGGGATCAGCAGCAGGGACCCGAGGATGGAGATCGGGATCCCCAGGGTCACCCAGAACGCCAGCCGTATGTCCAAAAACAGCCCCAGGAGCAGGAGTACCAGCATGAGTCCCAGGCGGGCGTTTCGCATGAGCAGGTTCATCCGGTCCCGGAAGATCTCGGACCAGTCCCGCCACACCGCCACCTCCACGCCCTCCGGGAGCCTTTGATTGAAGCTCTCCACGCGCTTCTTCACCGCCTCGGCGACCTCCACCGGTGTCTGGTCCCCGATCCGGAAGACCACCACCTGGGCCGCGGGCTGGCCGAAGTACAGGGCCGACTCGTCGGTCTCCGCAAACCCGTCCTCGATCCGGGCGATGTCCCCGAGCCGTACCACGGTGCCGTCGTCCCGGCTCACCACGGGGATATCCGCGAACTCCCGGCCCAGGTCCCTCCGCTCCGTGGTGCGCAGGAGGATTTCTCCGCCCCGGGTCTTGACCCCGCCGCCGGGCAGATCCAGGGCCCCCCGCTCCACCTCCGAAGCCACCGCCTCCAGCGTCAGTCCGTAGGTGCGGAGCAGGGCCTGCGGGATCTCGATGTGGATCTCCAGGGGACGGATGCCCCGGAGTTCCACCTGCACGACCTTCGGGTCCTGGAGCAGGTCGTCGCGCAGGTCCTCGGCCACACGTCGCAGGACCCCCTCTTCCTGGTCGCCGTAGATCACCAGGGAGATCACCTCCCTACGGTGGGAGAGGATGCTCACGATCGGCCGCTCCGCCTCCTGGGGGAAGGAGGTGATGCGGTCCACCGCGTTCTTGATGTCCTGCTGGGCCCTTCCCTGGTCGGTGTCGCGCAGCAGTTCCACCGCCACAGTCCCGTTCCCCTCCACTGCGGCGGACGTAACCCGCTTCACCCCGTCCAGCCCCCGCACCGCCTCCTCCAGGACCATGATGATGCCCTGCTCCACCTCGGCCGGGCTGGCCGCGGGGTAGGGTACCGAGATCTGCACCACATCCAGGTCGAACTCGGGGAAGACCTCCTGCTTGATGCGGAAGCCCATCAATACCCCCCCCACTATGAGCACCAGCATGAGGAGGTTGGCCGCCACCCGGTTCCGTACCATCCAGGCAATGGGGCCTTTTTCGGTTTGCACTATCGAGGCTTCCTCGGTCATCGTGATATTTTTACCTTTTGTGGTACTGCAAAATCACACAGCGTCAGAAGTAAGATGACACAATATTCGGATATTGCGAGGAGCCGTAGGCGACGCGGCAATCCCCGGTAGCATAAGACAATCCCTCTGGGCCGGGGGGTTGCCGCGCTCCGCTCGCAATCTCCACCTTTATGTTTCTATCCATTTAGGGCCTGCGGCGGGGAGCCGAAAGCTGATCGCCGACAGCTGACAGCCAAAATAGCCTCGAATGCGTCACGAAAAGTTCAACAGCATGCACTACCCGTCCTGCTCGTTTTGTACCCGGAGCTTCATGCCCGGGATGGGTGAGGCCACGCGGGTGATGATCACCCGTTCCCCCTGTTGAAGCCCTTCTGAAATCACCACCTGGTCCTCGCTCCTCCACAGTATCTTCACGTCCCGGAACCGGAGTTCGTCGTCCCGGTCCAGCACCCAGACCCGGTCTCCCTCCCGGACTGTGGTCCGTGGCAGGACGAACACGTCCTCGAGGGTCTTCCCCTGGATCTCCACGCGCACGTAGGCACCCAGCATCAACCCCGGTTCCCCGTTCCTCGATCCGTCCTCCATGCTCAGGGGATCCTCGATGGAGACCAGCACCCGGGCCATCCGGCCGGCCGGGTCCAGGTCCCCCAGGAGGCGCAGCAGCCTCCCCTTCCGCACGATGGAGACGTCCGGACCCGCCTCCTGCGTGATCTGCACGTCCGGAAGGCCCTTCTTTCCGTTTTCAGGGAGCACGATCCAGTGAACCCGGTCCACCGGGATGGAGACCTGCACCCAGAAACGGTCCGTACCGATCAGGGTGGCCAGGCGTGTCTGCGGCGAGACCAGCTGCCCCTCGTCCACGAACTCATCCTGCACGATGGCGTTGAACGGGGCCCGGATGGCGGTGCGCTCCAGGTTGAGTTCCGCCAGTTCCAGGGCCGCCTCGGCCGCGGCCAGGGAAACCGCGGCGTTTTTCTGCTGGGGCTCCCTCAGGGCCAGCTCCCGGTTCTCCCTGGTGTTGGGGATATCCGCTTCCAGGAGCTTCCACTCCCGCTCGGCGATCACCTTGCGGCCCCTTTCCAGCTTCAGTTCCAGCCGGGCGCGTTCCGCGGCCGCTTCCTGCTGCTTCACCGCGATCCGGTAGTCCCGGGGGTCGATCCGAAGGATCACCTCGTTCTCCTGGAACACACCGCCGGGGACCAGCTGCGCACTCTGTTCGATGATCCGGCCGGTCACCTCCGGGAAGAGGGCCACCTCCCGGGAGGGCACCACCGTGCCCATGGCCACCACCTTCACCCGGTACGGGGTGGGTTCGGCCACCGCCACCTTGACCAGGGGAACGGGCGGCTCCACCTGCCTGCGTTCCGCCCGGGGAGGGTTGGAGATCAACCAGCGGGCCGCCAGCAGACCCGCCACCAGGACCACCAGGGCCACCAGGGCCTGGATCAAGATCTTCTTCATGGACCCCCTACTCTTCATGGACCCCCCTCGGATTGTTCGTCATCGTCAGACATCCGGGTTTCCGCGGGATCGGCCAGGACCTCGGGCCAGGCCCCGCCCATGGCCCGGTAGAGCTGAACACGGTACGCCAGCAGGTTTTTCCGGGCCGTCAGGCGGCTCCGCTCCAGTTGCTGCAGGGACTGCAGTGCGGTCAACACCGGCAGGTAATCGCTCAGGCCGTTGACGTACCGCATCCGGGCTTCCCGGAGGGTATCCCCTGCCAGGGTCACCTGCCCTTCCAGCTCGTTCAGGTACTCCCGTTGTTTTCGCTCCTGCACCAGGGCGTCCTGCACCTCCTGGACGGCTACGAGTACGGTCTGACCGTACGCATCCAGGCGCTCGCGCACCACCGCCCGGGTCCGGTCCACCTCGGCCTTCCGCCGACCCCCGTCGAAGACCGGCCAGGTCAGGTTGGCCATCACGCTCCACACCCAGTTGTCAAAGATATTCCCGATCTCGGCGAAGTCGTACGACTCGAAGCCGGTGTCCCCGCCAATACGCACCGCGGGAAACCGGTCCGCCACTGCGGCGGCCACCCGGTGATCGGCCGCGGCCAGGAGGAGCTGTGCGCGGATAACGTCCGGCCGCCGTTTCAGGAGGTCCGCGGGCAGGCCCAGCTCCGGGAACGGGGGAAGGTCGGACAAACGCCCCGACTCTCCGCCCAGGTCCGGCAGGGCGGTCTCCCCCACCAGCACGGCCAGCTGATGCCGCACCACCTCCCGCCGGGCCTGGGCCAGGGGGATCTGCGCACGCGTGGAGGCCAGCTGCTGCCGCTGCTGGTACACGTCCAGCGCGGAGGAAAGGCCGGTGCTGAATCGGAGCAGGGTCAGCTCCAGAAACGTCCTGCCCGTCTCCTGCTGTTCCCGGAGCAGTTCCAGTTGGGCGTCCTCCTCCAGAAACGTGAACCAGGCCTCGGCCACATGGGCGGACAGGGTCATGGCGATGGAGTCCAGGTCCTGCCGCGTGGCCTCCCTGTCCAGCACGGCGCCCCGTTTCAGGGACGCGACACGCTTCCAGATGTCCACCTCGTAGGCAGCGCCCAGGGAAAGGGGGATATAGTCGGACTCCACGGACCCGCCGAACTGCCCCCGGCCAAAGGAGGTCATCGAGCGCCCCGCACCGGCTTCGAAGGTAATCTCCGGCCACTGGGCGGCGCCGGCCTGCCGGGCCAGGGCGTCCGCCTGCTCCAGCCGGTCCCAGGCCTGGCGGAGATCGAAGTTGCCGGTCAGGGCCTTTGCTTCCAGGCGGTCGAGTTCCGGGTCCAGGAACGCTTCCCACCAGAACAGGGGGGTGGGCTCCCCGGTCTCCGCATCTGGGAACCGTTCCGGCACGGAGACCGGCGGGGGGACATCTTCCCGGACCTTGTGGACCGTACAGGAGACGCATGCCAGCAGAAGCACCAGCACGGCATGCCGGAGCTTCCGGACGCTTTCCCCCTCGAGGCGGCGATGATTCAGGGTTTCCAAGCTTTCGGTCATTCCTTTGAAACAGGGTGATCATATGAAAAAGCTATCCATTTTGCTGCCAATCACTTTTTCATAGGTGATCATATGAAAAAGCTATCCATTCTATTGCTAATCGCTTTTTCATAGGTGTCGATAAACTGCGAATTCCGGATTTCCATTATTCCGGCGACATAAGCCGTCGCTTTACACGGAATCTGGACGGGGAGGAGATCGTACGATCCACAAGACTGTTATTATGACGGAGGCAGCGCCTTTTGAAAAGACTGCGGCCCCCGGGAAACGTTACATGCTTCTTGGAAAAAGGGCCTGTGAGGATCCTTCTGTTTGCTTTTTCCGCCCTGGACATGGATAATGGAACCCTTCTCAACCAGCCATGTACATGAACAGGCTCCCCGCCCGAGCACGCCCTTGATGGTCCCGCACACATCACCGGCATAACCCGAGGCAAACCATGTGATCCCGCGCCAGGCGCGGTCACCCCGGAAGGAGCGGTACGCGCGGCCCGATGGAACGGGCTATTGCCAGGCCGAAAGATATGAACCAGCACACGATCCGAAACATCGCCATCATCGCACACGTGGACCACGGGAAGACCACCCTGGTAGACCAGCTGTTCCGTCAGAGCGGCATGTTCCGCAGCAACCAGACCGTGCAGGAACGGATTATGGACAGTATGGACCTGGAACGGGAGCGCGGGATCACCATTGCATCCAAGAACGGATCGTTCACCTACCGGGGACACCGGATCAACATCATCGATACGCCCGGGCACGCCGACTTCGGGGGCCAGGTGGAGCGGGTGCTGCGGATGGCCGACGGGGCCCTGCTGCTGGTGGACGCGCAGGAAGGCCCCATGCCCCAGACCTACTTCGTGCTGAAGAAGGCCCTGGCGCTCCGGCTGCCGATCATCGTGGTCATCAACAAGATCGACAAGCCGGCCGCGCATCCGCACGAGGCGGTAAACCAGGTGTTCGACCTGTTCGTGAAGCTGGACGCCCCGGAGGAACTGCTCGATTTTCCGGTGGTGTACGCCTCCGCCAAGGACGGGTACGCGATCCACGAGGTGGACGAGACGCCCGCCTCCATGGAGCCCCTCTGTGAAACGATCATCGACGCCGTTCCCCCGCCCGGCGGCAACCCCGACGACCCGCTGCAACTCCTGGTGAGTTCCATCGACTACTCGCCGTACCTGGGCCGGCTGGGCATCGGGAAGATCACCTCGGGAACGCTGAACACCAACAAGGAGATCGTGGTGGCCCGGCGGGACGGCGCGCTGGTTCCGGCGCGGATCACCAAGGTGTACCGGTTCGAGGGAAATCAGAAAGAGGCCACCGACATCGCCGGGACGGGCGAGATCGTGGCGGTGGCCGGCATGGACGACGTCACGGTGGGCGTCACCTACACCGACCCCCGCGACCCCCGCCCTCTGCCCCCCATCGAGATCGACCCCCCGACCCTGTCCATGAACTTCATCCCCAACGACTCCCCGTTTGCCGGCAAGGAAGGCACCTTCGTCACCTCACGGCACCTGGAGGAGCGCCTGCAGCGGGAGATCCTGGCCGATGTAGCCCTGAACGTGGAACCGCTGGAAGGCCGCCCCGGGTTCCAGGTATCGGGCCGGGGGGAACTGCCCCTGTCGATCCTGATCGAGCGCATGCGACGGGAAGGGTACGAGTTCCAGGTGACCCGCCCGCAGGTGATCATGAAGCGGGAGGCCGGCAAGCTTCTGGAACCGTACGAGGAGCTGACCGTGGATGTGGAGGAGGGGGCCATGGGCACGGTGATCGAAAGGCTGGGGAACCGGAAGGGCCGGATCCTGGAGATGAACCAGACAAGCGGCATGGCCCGCATCGTCTACCGGATCCCCACCCGGGGCCTGCTGGGGTTCCGCTCGGAGTTCCTGACCGTGACCCGGGGCATGGGCATCATGAACTACGTATTCCACGGTTACGGGCCGTACGCCGGGGAGATCCGGAACCGCAAGAACGGGGTCCTGGCTGTAAAGACCGCCTGCACCACCGTGGCCTACGCCCTGTTCAACCTGCAGGATCGCGGCCGCCTTTTCTATGGGCCCGGCATCCCGGTCTACGCCGGCCAGATCCTGGGCGAGCACTGCCGCGACAACGACCTGGTGGTCAACCCGGCCAAGGGCAAGAAGCTCACCAACATCCGCGCCGCGGGCTCCGACGAAAACGTGATCCTCGTCAACCCCACGACCATGGGCCTGGAGGCGTGCATCTCCTACATCAACGACGACGAGCTGGTGGAGATCACACCCCGGGCCATCCGCATGAGGAAAAGCCGGCAAGCCGCTTGACCGGGCTTCCGGACCACGCCCCGCGTTCAACCGTTTCCGGCGGTACCGCCGAAATGGATCAGCCGCCCTCCCCATGCTATATTGTTCACTGCGTTTTTCGATCCCTGCCGGGCGGGGGGCCAAAGAGCCTCCTCCTTCCCCCTGCCCCTGGATTCCGGGTCAAGCCCGGAATGAC
>CAYTRL010000264.1:0-8321 GCA_964439795.1 uncultured Thermodesulfobacteriota bacterium | reverse complement strand
GCGGGGTCCCGGCCCCCCTGGGCCGGCCGGGCGTGTTCTACCCGGAGGGTTCCGTGGCGGGATCGGTTTTCCGGCAAAACCTGATCAACGAGGGCGTCCTCTCCCCCTGATCAGGAAAAAAAGGATTGACTTCATTGTTTGGGCTCCATACTATACTGTTTCATGGATCCCCGACGCGATCTCATCAAGGAAACCGCACGCATCTTTGAAAACATCATCCAGAAGATCGTCATCACCCGCATCTCCCCGCAGGATTACGGGACCGGCGAGCAGCTCTTTCTGGGGCAAATCCACGCCATCAATGCGGTGGGAGACCATCCGGGGATCAACATCACCGAGCTTTCCCGGATCCTCGGCATCACCAAGGGGACCGTTTCACCCGTTGTGAACAGGCTCGAAAGAAAGAACTACCTGAAGAAAACCCGGGACACGGGCGACGGGAAGATCGTCCTGCTGGAGCTCACCGACAAGGGACGGACCGCAAAAAACGGCTTCGAGCGCTACCGGAACTCCCTGTATTCCGGGTTTTCCAGGGAGGTCTCCTTCGGCCAGATTGCGCTTCTCAACGAGATCCTTTCCCAGCTGGATCGGTTTCTCGATTCCAAAATCCACGCCGAGGAATGAGGAAACCGTACGACATATAATTTGGAAACCAAACTAAAAACACATGCGTATTTCACTACACAACAGGAGGTGAAACATGGGACTGGACCTATCCGCCGTCCGGAAGCTCGTGGGAAAGGAGTCGGGCGACGTGCCGGCACTCGACAAGGTGAGCAAGTCGGACATCCGGCACTGGCTCGAAATGATGGACGAGGACCGGACGCCATGCCATGAGATCGACTGGCAGAACACGCCCACCCCGCCCGCCATGCTCCTGGCGTGGACCATGCCCCCCCAGTGGACGCCGGAGCCCCGGGAGCCCGCGCCGTACGAGATCGCAATGAAGGCCCTGGACGAGGCGGGCTACGACGGGTCCGCGGGCCTGGAACTGGACCAGGAGATCCTCGGGCCGGTACACGTAGGGGACCGGTTGAGCTACAGGGTGAAGCTGGAGGGCGTATCCGAGGAGGAAGTGGTAGCCAGGATGGGAACCGGGATCCAGGTGGACCTCACGTACACCCTGTCCAACCAGAACGGGGAAACGGTCAGCCGCCAGCGCTGTCGGCTCCTGAAGTTCAAGAAGCTCAACCTGACCGACTGAGCCATAACCCATAGGAGACCTTCCGTCATGCCGAAAACCTACGAAATCAAACCCCATGACAGTCCCCCGGAACCCACGCTGGACTGGGAGGAGGTGGCGCCGTACATCGGCAAGCTCACGGAACCCCGCGCCCCCCTGGACGAAGTGACCGAGTCGGACATCCGGCACTGGTGCGAGGTGATGCAGGACGCCAACCCCCTGTACCGCGACACCGAAACCGCCCGCAACAGCGAGTACGGCGGGATGATCGCCCCCCCGGCCATGGTGCAGACCTGGTCCATGATGGGGATGGGCGCGTCCATGGACCAGTACCGGCGGGCCGTGCTGGAGAAACCGGACGACCCGCACCACAAGGTCAACGCAGCCCTGAAAAAGGCCGGGTACGTGGGCGTGGTGGCCACGGCCCAGGAGCAGACCTACCTGAAGCCGATCCGGCCCGGGGACACCATCTACTACTCCATGGGCGTGGTTCACATGACCAAGAACGACTCGTACACGCGCCAGGGGGTGGGCCGCTACTACGTCCTGTACTACAGCTTCACCAACCAGAACCAGGAAGAGGTGGCGAACATGACCTTCCGGGTGCTCTGGTACAAGCCGCCCCTGACCACCCGCATGCTCTACAAGGGGTGAACCCCGTAACGACGATCCTGTCCGAAAGGTTTGAAACTATCATCCGATTCAACGGAGGATTTCGATCATGACCCAGGAAACCAAGAACATCTGCTGGGAGGACGTGGAGGTCAAGCAGGCCCTGCCCCCCAAGAACCGCGAGATCGACACCACCCTGATCGCCATGGGCGCGGTGTGGGCTTCCCACGACTTCATGCCGGTGCATCACGACCGGGATTTCGCGCAGAGCAAGGGCGCGCCGGATATCTTCATGAACATCCTCACCTCCAACGGGCTGCTGGCATCCTACCTGGAGCAGTGGGCAGGGCCCGCCGCCAGGCTGAAGAAGATGAGCATCAGTCTCCAGGTTCCCAACTTCCCCAACGACACCCTGGCCATGAGCGCCAGCGTGGTGAAGAAGTACGAGGAAGGCGGGGAACACCTGATCGAGGTGCAGTTTTCCGGCGAAAACAAGATGGGGCCCCACATCGTTGGAACGGCCGTGATGGCCCTGCCCAGCCGGGGATAGAGAGGGGAGCCAAATCATGACACTCAAGAACAAGTCTTGTATCGTGGGGATCGGTTCCACCGAGTTCACCCGGAACTCCGGGCGGAGCGAGATCCAGATGGCTGCGGACGCCACCCTGGCCGCCTGCGAGGACGCCGGGCTGGACCCGGAGAAGATCGACGGCATGGTACACTTCGGCACGTCCGGCAATGCCGTGATGGAGGTGGCCTTCGAAACCGACGTGGCCCGGTGCCTGAACATCCCGAACCTGCGCTACTTCGCCGAGGCACCCTGGGGAGGCGGGGCCTGCTGCGCCACGATCACACACGCGGCCATGGCCGTGGCCACCGGGGTGGCCAACTACGTGGTCTGCTACCGGGCCCTGAAGCCGGCCAGCGGGACGGTGCGCTACGGGCGCCCCACCAGCATGCCCCTGGACTCCCACTGGAGCTACTCCCTGCCGTTCGGGTTCTCCAGCCCCACCTCCTGGGTGGCCATGTTCGCCACGCGCTGGATGCACGAGACCGGCGCCACGCACGACGACCTGGCCGACGTGGCCCTCGTGTGCCGGGAAAACGCCTTGGCAAACCCCCGGGCGATCTTCTACGGGCGGCCGATGACCCGGGAGGACTACTACAAGTCCCCCATGCTCTGCTACCCGTTCCGCATGCACGACACCTGCCTGGAGAACGACGGCTCCACGGCCGTGATCGTCACCACCCCGGAGCGGGCCCGGGACCTCAAGCAGAAACCGGCGTACATCGCCGGCACGTCCATGGCCACCGCCGACGATTCCTACTGCATGATGTCGTTCTTCCGGGAGAAGATCGGGATTCCGGAAACGGAATGGATGGCCAAGGACCTGTTCAAGATGGCGGAGATGACGCCCAAGGACGTGGACGTGTGCCAGTTCTACGACGCCTTCACCCCCCTGGTCCCCATGCAGATGGAGGCCATGGGCTTCGTGGAGGAGGGGGGAGGCGCGGCCTTTGTGCGGGGAGGCGACCGGATCCGGCCCACCGGGGAGCTGCCCATCAACACCTCGGGCGGCATGCTGAGCGAGGCGTACATCCACGGGATGAACATGATCGCCGAGGCCGTACGCCAGATCCGCGGCTCCTCCACAACCCAGATCCCGGACGTGGAGGTCTCCGCGAGCACGGGCGGACTGGGGGTGCCCACCAGCGGGCTGATCCTGACCAAGGGATAGAAAGAGGACCATAAAGGAAGGAGCACGACCCATGGCTCTGGAACTCAACGAAAAATATCTGAGCTATTTTTACACCCCCCTGGCCGAGAACTTCGAGGAGGGGTTCTGGAACGCGGTCAAGCAGCGTAAGCTCGTCTTCCAGCGCTGCAACGACTGCGGCGAGTGGCTGCACCCGCCCCGGCCCTTTTGCGGCAAGTGCAAGAGCGACGACCTGGGATGGGTGGAGTCAAGCGGCAAGGGGAAGATCTACAGCTACGTGGTCTACACCCGCACGGTGAACCCCCTGTACACGATCCCGTTCGAGGTGGTGCTGGTGGAGATGGACGACGAGAAGGTTCGGTTCATTTCCAACATGAAGGACACGGACCCTGACGAGCTGTACATCGGCATGCCGGTGGAGGTGTGCTTCGAGGACATCAACGACGAGTGGCCGCTGCCCTGGTTCAAGAAGGCAACTTGAGGTTAGAGCCTTTCAGGCTCCACGTCGGGAGATGCCGCTAAACGACCGGTACGCGTCTGCCTGTCATTCCGTGCCAGACGCGGAACCCGGTTCTTTCGGATACGTCTGCATGCCGGCGCCCGCCTCGGGTTCCGATCCGGGGTTCGCCGGCACGACACCACATCACAGGGATCATCACCCTCTTTCCGTTTCCGTATTTCAGGGACAGGAAATCCCGCCACCCTATTCCTTCAGGAAAAGCTGCTTCATTCCGCTTCCCGCCGGTCCAGGACGCCCCGGACCGTCCCTGCCAGCTCCCGCATGCCCAGGGGCTTCATCATGTAGGCCCGGACATCCATCTTCCGGGCCGTTTCCTCCGTAACGATTTCGCTGAAGCCGGTGCAGCGGATCACCGGGATGTCCGGCCGCAGGGTGAGGACCGTGGTCGGTCCGAATCCAATCCAGAGGAAGAAGGCGTACTTCGGACGTACGTTGACTGAGGAAGGATGAGCGGAACTTGAGCTGATGGTATTTTTTCAACGTCCTGTTAAGAGGCTTCTCCCTTTTTTGTGAAAAGCATTGCGTAGACGGCCATGACAATCATAACCAGGGCGATGACCAGCCAGAGTTCATCAAGCGTGGCCGATGCAAAGGCAGACAGGATGAAGATGGATGACATGTATACAATGATTTTCGTGCTGATTGATTGTACCCCTGTTGCCTTGTCTTTTTTCAGCAGGGCAATGCCTGACCAGAAATAGGGAAAGAGAAGCAAGAGAACGGAGATGGTTACGGTGATGTTGAATGCGGCGGCGACGTTGCTGCCAAGCATCATAAGGATCAGCTCAACCACGGTCATGATCACACCGTTGATGACGAGACCTTTGCTGTTGATCCCATGTTTGTTGGTATAGGAATAGGCTTTGGGAAGGAATCCATTGTCCGCACTGGTTTTTGCAGCACTGGCGGAGGACAGGTTCCATACGAGGAAGCTGGCGATACAGGCAATGGCCATCACTGCGGAAACCACGTCGGCTACTATTTTTGAGTGGCAGATGTGCTGCATGGCTAATGCAAATGAGGCCGGTGCGTTCTGAATTTCTTTGGCTGGGAACATTCCTTCCATTACGGTGGTGGAGGCGATGTAGATGACTGACACGATAATAAAGCCGACGATGGTTGCAATGGGGACAATCGTTTTCGGATTGCGAATATGCTCATTATTTGTGGCGACGCTTTCCACGCCGACAAAGGCAAAGATCAATATGGCGAATCCGGACATGATGGCGTTACCGGCAGCATCACCCGATACGTTCCAGTTCTGTTTGAACAGGGCAGGGTGAAAATCCAGCCATCCCGCCGTTGAAGTGATGATTACCGAGATAAGAAGTAATGTTACGGTGCCGGATACTACCTTGGTGATGATGCCGACCCCCCGGAGGGACAAGGCAACAAACAGCCAGATGAGTACAATGACCGTGATGCCCAGCGCAATGGGATGATTGAGTGCCGGGATAAACAGGGCCAGATAGCCCAGGCCGGCAATGAGAATGGATACGTTGGAGATCAGGTTCCCATAGACATAAAAGAATCCACTCTTTGCCCCGAGAACCGGGCTCACATACGTTGCCAGTGCGGTCGGGCTGGGGTCATCGAAAAGGGTGCCCGCGCGAACATATACCAGTGTCAGAAACAGGGCTCCGACGGTAACCAGTATAAATGAAATCAGCGTGATCGAACCGGTGGCTGCCAGTTGCTGTGGCAAAGCGATTACGCCACTTCCGGCGAGACTCGATACAATCAGAAAAACAGCACCTACCAATCCCAGTTTTTTTACCTCATCTTTCATGTTCTTCTCCCCATGTGCATCTTTCATCGGCAGGTTTACGCCTTCTTTTCCGAAGCGGGCAACAGGATCGAATGGAACACCGAATGCCGAAAGTTGAAATTTGAAACGAGAAGTCAAACCCTGGGAGACCCCGGCAGAACCGGGGGGTTACACAGGATTATCCTTCCTCAGGCTCTCTTACTGTATCGGGAGGATCACCGGAAAACAAGAGTCTGCACACCCCGATTTGAAAGTCAACTGCCTCCGGTAAAGCCGGAGGCCTGGCGGTTGCCGGCCCCACAAAGGGGCCTGTTCGCAACCGATCCAAAACACGCCCGATACAATGGGATCTCAAGCCTTTCGGGATACCTATGAACTCCGTCATTCAGGCGAAAGCGGGCATGACAAGACAGGGGTGTTTTTCGCCACCCTCTTCCTGGAAGATTCCGGCGGGAACGGGGAGAGCGGGGCCGATCTACTCCCCGGGCGGATTTTCGGCAAGGGCCTTGAAAAAGGTGTAGCAGAAAACACCGTCGGCCTCTGCGGTCCGGTAGAGGTCCCGGATCCCCTTGTCCATCTCCTCCGGGTCGATCAGCCCGGCGTCCACGGCCGATCCCCGAACGCCCTCGATCATGGCCGAGAACGTCTTCCGGGTGAACCCGTCCACCAGGTCCGGCCGGCTGGCATCCACGTAGACCATGCGCGGGGACACCCGCACGGAACAAAATCCCGCACTGCGGAGAAGGGGAAACAGCTCCCTGCCGATGTTGGCGTTTCCTCCGGACCGTTTCTGGAGCTCCACCTGGCATTGAACCGCCCGCCGGGCGTGAGCGCTGTCCGGGTGGAAGTATGCGGACCCGTGGTCCCCCTCGATGACCGTGATGGACCCGCCGGGTTTCAAGACCCGCTGCAGGGCCTGGAGGGCTTCCACGGGCGCCGAAAGATGCTCCAGCACAAAACAGACGAACACATGATCAAAGGCCCCCGGATCGAAGGGCAGCCGGAACAGGTCGCCCTGCCGGAAGGTCACGTTGGTGAACCCCGCCGCTTCCACCGCTTCACGTGCCCGCGCAATGGAACTCTCCGAGATATCCACGGCGGTGATCCGGGCGCGGGGGCTGTTCCCCGCCAGGGTCACGGTCTGTGCACCAACGCCGCAGCCCGCTTCCAGCACGCTGGCTCCCGGGGGGTACCGGGTGTCCGCGTGCAGGAGATCTACCAGGGTGGAAGCCTGGTCCTGCAGGCGCGTGCTTTCCCGGGAGTCGTATCCGTGCACGTAATCCTGCGTCATCCGCCGTCCTCCGCTCCCCCGCTCTTTTCCGGCCGGAACAGCGCTCCCTGTCCCTCCAGTTCCACCAGGAAGCGGGCGATTTCCCCGGCGCCCTCCCCCACGCGTGTGATGCACTGGTTGTGATCCTCGGACTGGATGAACTCCATGGCCTTGTTCAGGTCGGTGAAATCCACGCCCGTGAGTTCCAGGCAGGAGTGCGAGCCGAACCGCCGGTTCAGGCGTTTGACCAGCTCCTGCCCCGGCATGACCGCGGGAAGGAGCCCGTCCACGCCGTCCTCCAGCCGTTCCCGGCCGATGAGCAGGCCCAGCACCATCATGCCCCCCGTATGGATGCCGCAGGTGAGCGAGCTGAGCAGACCCCCGTGCAGGGCCCCGGCCGCACGCATCACCTGCGGGTCCCGGATCCCCAACTCCTCCATGAAGGCGGCCAGGATGCTCTGTGTGCAGCTTTCGTACTTTGCCATATTGTACGAAGCCTTCTCCGCCACCCGTGCAATCCAGTCCGGGTCCCGGAGCAACGCCACCTGCTTCACCATGCTCTTCTCCTTAGGGAAACTTTCGTTCAACCAGGAGTCCATGCATTTCTGTCTGTCCAGCCGTGAAATGTATTCGCCGGCCGGAGGGCCTGTCTATTCCATAGTAGAAGGGATCATGGGTTTCGGCAACCATTCCGGCCCGCGGACAAACCCGTAACCTGTCACCCAGACAAACGTGGCGGCTTCCTTGACAGGGACTTGCCGCCTTTTCTACACTCCGTAGCATCACAACCCTCTCGGAAAAACAAAACGTACCTGAAAGGCTGCTTAACAAGCCGTTGCAAACACCCAAGTTTTCGTCATCCCGGCGCCTGCCCCGGACTCCGATCCGGAGTTCGCCGGGATGACAACAACATGAAGTTTCTCGACACCTTCGTACGCGGAGATGACAAACAATTTGCCGAAAGGGTTTTTCCACAGAAAAAGGTGCCATGAGACGAACGACTCTTTTCATGAGGTTACTGTCCTTTTTTCTGCTCGCTCTCTTCCTTGCCGGGCCCGCCTTTGCCGGGGAGCCGGCGGGGAACCCGCCAGGATCTTTTTCTCCGGTCGATTCCACCTTTGCCGGGGAACCGGCGGGGAACCCGCCCGGACTTTCTTCCCCGATCGATTCCGCCTTTGCCGAGGAGCCGGCGGGAAACCCGCCAGGATCTTTTTCTCCGGTCGATTCCACCTTTGCCGGGGAACCGGCGG
>CAYTRL010000263.1:0-8337 GCA_964439795.1 uncultured Thermodesulfobacteriota bacterium | reverse complement strand
AACGGAAATGGCAATGGCAATGGCGGTTTCGTGGGGGGCATGAACGAATTCACGCTGTCCCCGAAGACCATCACAGACACCTGTTACGGCGGGATATGGCTTGGTTTCGTTCCCACCGAAACGTTTCAGGTGGACATCCCCGGCCAGAACGATCTGCCGGAGACCATCGTGCTCCCCCTGCCCCCTCCCCTCCCCGAGGTTGAGCTTCACCTGGTGTGGGACCCCGCGGGACAGAAAATCGTGCTGGATCCGGCTTACGACCCCGTTACTGCGAGCCTGGATATCGGTGAAGTGGTTCCCGCGTTCCCCTGCCTGGCCACGGCCGAGGCCACGGGTGTGTTGACCCCCAGCGGTGATACCACCGTAAACGTGCTGGTGGAAGTCATGCGGCTGCACATGGAGGCGAACTGTCCGCCTGACAGACCCAACTGTTTCTGTATTCTTCCGGACCCCCTGGACCCCAACTGCGTGATCAGCATCAACCTCCCGGGTCAACAAGTGAACTGAGAAGGAACCCCTGATGAGAACAGCTTTCAGGACGGCCCTCCCGCGCCTGGCGGTCATTCTCCCTCTGCTCCTGTGGGGATGCTCCGACGGGCTTTTTTCTCCGCCTCCATCCCCCGGCCCTACCCCGCCGCCACCCCCGGGAGGGAAGATCCTGGACCGGATGGAGGACGACTTTCAGGGGGCGGTGGACTGGACGGGCCTTTCCTTCAGCGGGGGAAACTGGACCACGCAAGCCCGCAACGACCGCCCCACAGGGGATCACCTGGTCTACACCAACACAGACACATCCTCCCAGCCGCACATGGCCGTCTGGGACCAGGCACACCTGCAAAACAACACCTTCGGCGCCGGATTCGAGGTGCTGGCCCGGACAGGGGAAGCCCACTGGATGGGGGTGATCCTGAACTACCAGTCCGACGGTTCCTACTATCTTTTCCGGGTACAGCCTGTAACCTCCCTGTGGGATCTTCAGAGGATCAGCCCCTCGGGAGACCAGATCATCGCCGGGGGGAAGGCGGAGGATGAGGGGAACATCATCCAGCCCAACGAATACATCCGAATTCGGCTGGCCTGGAGCCGCTTCGTGCCGGACCTTCTGAAAGCGATCGTCGTCAGCCCCACCATGGGTGTACACGAACTGGCCTCGGTATCCCTTTCCCAGCCGCTCACAGGCGGAGGGGTGGGTGTGTACTGCGATGCCGACGGAGTCTTTTTCGACGACGCCCGGGCCACGGGCCCCCTACCGATCCAGGAAAAGCCCCAAATCACCGTGCACGCGGACCAGCTCCCCAAGGGGGGCTTTTCCGACCGGGTCTTCGGCGCCAACCTCATCTGGCGGGGAGACATCAACGGCATGGACAACCAGATTTACGACGAACGTTTGTACCAGTCGTCCATCGCCGGGTGGTTCGGCCTGTTGGACCGGGTATCCCCCGCAGGCGTGACCTCCACCCGCTATCCCGGCGGACTGGAATCGTCCTATTTCTACTGGAAGCACGGGGTGGGGCCCGTCAGTTCACGCTGCAACCCCGGAAACCTGTACGCCGAGGACACCATCTCGGTGGGCACTGATGAGTTTCTGCGGTTCACCGAGGAACTGGGCGGGGACGCGGTGATCACCATCAACCCCCAGCATTTCTCTCTTCCCATAGGCGACCCGGAGGTGGCCCAGTACGCGGCGGACTGGGTGGAATACTGCAACGCGCCCAACAACGGCACCAACCCGGGCGGAGGCGTGGATTTTGCGGCCCTGCGGGCCTTTCACGGCCACGAGGCCCCCTACGGGGTCCCGTACTGGGAGATCGGCAACGAGATCGCCGGCCTGACCACCACGCAACTGGCCGGGATCATCCGCTCCGTGTCCGGCGCCACCCGGCGTATCGACCCCGGCATCCAGCTGGGCTTTCAGGACCACATGTTCACCCCTCCGTACAACCAGGACCCGTTCGGACCATCGGCCCGGGATTACTACACCAACCCCCAGGGAACCGGGATCCTGGACCTGGCGGGCAACGACTTCAGCTTCTGGCAAACCCATCCCTACGGGCCGGCACTGGTGGAAATCGGGCCGGCGTTCTTTCAGAACGGCGCCACGATCACGGTGTCGCACACCTTTTACGAACCCGGGGCCTACCTGTTTACACTGAGGGGCTTTTGCAGCAGCCCCACGGCGGAGCCCGTCCGTTCCTACCGGTACGGGACCCTCAACGTCAAGCTGAACGGAAACACGGTCTGGTTCTTCGAGGTCGATTCCGTGTCGGAACGGGCCTGGTCCCAGGAAATCATCATCCCGGCGGCGGGCACGTACACCCTCACCATAGAGGGGGACAACCTGATCCAGAACCGGGTCATCTACGTCACCGACACGCTCACGGTGATGCATCAGGACTCGGGGGACACGGACAAGGTGGACCTGACCAATTCCATCGAGGTCTACGGCATCCAGCAGGCCACGGCGCCCACGGTGGATTACGTGTTCTTCGGCCTGTTCACCGACTACTACGCGGGCAAGGCCGTCTGCCCCACCGAGTGGAACACCACCATGGGTTTCTATGACGCGCCCAACGATCTCAAATGGGCGCTGGACAACGCAGGGTACCTGAACGTCTTTTTCCGGAACGATGTGCCCGTGTCCAGCTTCTGGGACCTTACGTCCTCATCGCTCCTGGTGGGCCTGATCGAGGGCGTTCCGGAACGGTACCCGGATCCGCGGCTTCGCCCCACGGCCTATGTGTACCAGCTGTACAAGGAGATGCTCACCGGCCAGCGGCTGGAAGTCTCCACCGACAGCTCCCCGTTTTACCTGCGCGGGATCGACGGGCTGCGTCTCGGGGTCGTGGGGAACCTGGTGAACCTGAGGATCCCCTACCTCACGGCCATGGCCGGCCTTTCCTCCGCCGGGGACGTCCTCTCCCTGATCGTGATCAACCGGCACCCGAGCCTGCCGCTCGAGGCGGACCTGGCCCTGGACGGGTTTACCCCCGACGAGAACGGAACCGTCTCCGTGATCAACGCCCCCTCCATCGCCACCAACAACGAACGGGCCACCTGCCCGGACCCGGGGAACTGCGTGGCGACCCTCACGTCGTCCTGGTCCGGTGCAGCCTCGGATTTTTCCTATGTATTCCCCGCTCACTCCATCACAGCGTTCACGTTCCTGCAGCCCGGCACCCCGTCCCAGCCGCCGTCCGCCCCCACCAACCTGTCCGCGGAGGAGGACAACCGGGACGTGCTCCTGGAGTGGAGCCCGAGTTCGACCGGCAGGGTGGAGGGGTACAACCTGTACCGCTCGCGGTGGGCGGAGGGACCGTACGGGAACCGGATCAACACCACGCCGATCACTTCCACGCAGTACACGGACAAGAACCTGGACCCCGCGGTCACCTACTACTACGCGGTCAGGGCCCAGGACGCAGACGGACGGGAGAGTCCGAACTCCGGCAAGGCGGCCGCCCGGATCCCGGGCGACCTTCCCGTCACGTACATCCCCGCCGGAGTGGCGATGCTCACCGGAGAGCCGGACGGGAACATCCGGGCCCTGGACCGGGGGGATTACTGGATGCAGCAGCCGCTGGAAGGAGACACCTTCTTCCGGGTGTCATCGGTGCTGGGGTCCACGGATTGGTATCTCGCGTTTCAGATCTCCGAGGACCCGGAATCCGTTTCGGCCATGGCGATTTATTTTCAGGCGATCTACTCCCGGGGAGGCACGCAGGCCTTCCTCCTGTTCAACCACGCCAATGGGACCTGGGACCCGGTGCAGACCCAGGCGCTGGAATCCGGCCTGATCGTCCGGTACATGGAGGCACTCACGGATCCGGAATTTGTCCGGGAGCACATCAGCGAGGACGGGGAGGTGTTCGTACGGATCACCGCCCCGCTGGGCGGATCCTTTACCTGCTACGCGGACTACTGCGCCGTGTCGGTGAAGTAGCTCACAGCTGTCGGCCTTCAGCTCTCCGCCTCCGCCCCCCTACAATACACGATGTGGCGGCGGGCATTTCAGCGGCCGGCAAGGAAAACCCTTAGATAGAGGGGGTGCCGCTTCAACCGCCTGCGCAGGGACCGGGTCATCAGGTGCTTGACCCCCCGCTGCAGGTACTCGAAATTCCCCATGTAGAAGAGGCAGTTCCGGCACGGCGGAGCCTGCATCCACAGCAGGCGGGACCGCATGCCCCGGTACCTGGACCAAAGGCTTTCCGGGGGATCCTCCACGACGTTCCCGATGGGCGGAAGATCACCGCAGCAGACATAGACCCGGCCCACGGGGTCGATGAGCGGGCCCCCGATGTGGGCGTAGCATCGGTGCTGCAGTTTCCCGTTCATGCAGTCCCGGAGGGATATCCAGGTAGACGCCTGATCGTAGGTCAGCACCTCTTCCATCAGGTCCTTCAAGCGCTCGAAGTCGATCTCCTTCCGCAGGCTCCTGTCCGTTCCATAGACATGGTTGAACCCGCCGTACACCACCAGGGAAAAGACGATCTCCACGGAAAGGGCCTCTGCGATCCGGGCGATATTCAGCACATCATGATAGTTGTGCCTGTTGATCTGGCAGTGGAGCTTCAGCCGGGCCCCTGCCTCCTTCAGGTACCGCAGGTTCCTCACGACCCGGTGGAAATGGTCCGCTCCCCGCACACGTTCATAGATCTCCCGGGTGCTCCCGTCAAGGGAAACGTTGACCGTTTCGAACAGCTCGGCCAGGATCGGGGCCGTGGCATCCTCCACGAGGATTCCGTTGGTATTGATGGATCGGGTCCCGTTGCAGGCCCGGGCGATCTCCAGGAAGTCTTCCCGGAGCAGCGGTTCTCCGCCGGTGAAGAGGATCGTTTTCAGACCGAAGGATTCGAACCCGTGGATGATCTTCTTCCAGGCGTTTGTATCCAGGTCTTTATCCGAATGGTACCGGTCTTCGTACCTGCACATGACGCATCGGCTGTTGCAGTGCGTGGTCACGTGCAGGATGACCTGTTCCCACCGGAGCATGTTCGGGGCCAGCCGGGATAGGGCGCCGTCGGCCGCGTCCATCACGGGGACCGCCAGCGTCCAGAACAGCTTGTCCCTGTGCAATCGACCCAAAGGCATGGAAGAAGGTTCTTTCCGCCCCGTACGTGCGGTCGGGGCCGGGGGGATCCCCGGGGTCGTTCCCGGGGGGTTTCCGGTTAATATAACAATGCGTCCGGGGGTTTTCCAGGTCGGATTACGGAAACAGAAGCGGACGAAACCGCCCCATCCCGGCCCCTTTCTTCACCAGGACAGCCCCGGGGTTCCGCGCCCCCGGATCGAACCCCTCAACCGCCTCGAAGATCTCCCGCTGAATGGCGATACCGTCTCGAGGCCTCACGGGCAGAAACCGTTCCAGAAGCCGCAGGAGCCATTCAGGTGTCAGGGCCCGGAGAATCCGGGTGAACCGCCCCGGGGAAGGATCGCGCCTGCGGACAACGGCCAGGGCCAGTCCTGCCTTTCGCATGAGATGAGCCAGGTCCTGCAGGAAATCGGGACTCAGGGGATACCCGGGATCCAGAAAGAGCAGGTCACGGGCGTCCGCGACCCGGGCGCCCCGGTTCCTCGCCTCGCCCGTTCCGGCGTCCGCACCGTCCACGATCTTCAGGTCCGGCAGCCGCTTCCGGTACGATTCCACCGAGTCCCCACATACCGCCGCGCCTTCCCCATCCCCGGTGACCATCACCAGCTGGAAGTTCCGGTACGTCTGCCGGGCCAGGGACTCCAGCAGAGGCCGGGAGGCTCCCGGCCCTTCCGGGGAGACCACCACCACGGAGAACCGGCCGGGCCTGTCCTGGATGTGCCACTGCCCGCGCGCCACCCGGACCCACTCCCGGGCCAGGTCCGGATAGAGGCGCACGTCAAACGGGATGCTGGGCAGAAAGCAGTCGATTTCGTGGGTGCAGAAGCACTCCCGGCCGGGAAGGGCCCCCTCCTTCCGGGCCTTCTCTCTCCGGGCGGTCCAGAACCGGGAGAAATCAAACCCGAACTCTTTCAGGTTCCCCCAGTCCTGTTTCATCTCGCACGGAAAGACCGAGCCGTCCGGGAAGACCACCGAACTCACCGAGCCGGCCCGGCACCGGATCTGCGGCCTGCCCTCCTGAAGGGTGGCAAGGATCATGTGGGTCATACAGATATCCGCCACGGTCATAATGCCGAACCGGTCGAAGGTGAACCGGTTCCGGAGCCGCCCGGAGCAGGTGTCTTCCCGGACCATACGGATCAGCCGCTCGTAAACGGCCGGGTTGAACTCCCGGGCCCCGGGGTCCAGGGAGTCCTGCCGGATCAGGTTGACCGCGATCCGGTCCGGCCGGAGATCCTCCCGGAGGTATTCGTAAAGCTCGAAGATGTGGTCCTGGTTGAGCCCGGTCAGGCAGGTACAGGCCTGCACCGACACCCGCGGCTCGTGGACGGCCAGCTCCTTGAGCATGAGAACGGTCTGCACGGCCCGGTCAAACGCCCCGGTCTTCTGCCGGATCTCGTCGTGCCGAGGACCGACCCCGTCCAGGCTCACTCCAACAGCCACCAGGATCTCGGGGCACAGGCGCAGGATCTCCCGGGTCACCTCCCGGATCCGCCCGGTCATCTGCCCTCCGGTGAGGATGGTGAGCACCTTGACCTGGTTGTGCTCGGCAAAGACCCGGGCGATCTGCGCCAGGTCTTTCCTGAGGAACGGCTCCCCGCCTGAGAGGACCAGGCTGAAGAGCGGGTCCATGGTGCGGGCCATGGCCTCGATCTCCTCCAGGGAGAGTTCCCGGGCCTCGCGGGGATCCTCCAGCTGCTCCCAGAGAAAGCAGTGACGGCACCGCATGTCGCAACGGAGGGTGACCAGCAGGTTGAGCGTGGGCGGGGTGAACGGCTTGTTGAACAGGACCCGGTACTGGAACCCGAAATACCACTTCAGCAGCCATTTCAGGTCGCTGGCCGCGGTGGGCGCGTACTCCTGGTCAGGCATTGAGGTCCCTGTCCTTCCAGAGGATCTTTTTATTCAACGCATACGTGTAGATGGAATGGACCGAGATCCACTGGACCATGATGCCCCCCAGGGGACACGTAAAAAAATATTCCGGATACTCCTCCAGCCGTGCGCGAACCACGTAGGTGGTGAAGAAGAGCAGGCCGTACTGGATCAGGCTCAGCCAGAAGAGGGTCCGTACGGTTTCGGAGCCCAGTCCCGCGAGCCACAACACCGCCGTAAGCGGCATCACCAGGTACGGCACGGTCCCGAACACGAAGAGCAGCAGGGATTGCAGGATACCCAGGACCGGGTTGTTCCCCATGGCCGGATAAAAGGAACGGGACCAGCCCCGCCACAGTTCGGTGAACGTCTTGTACATGCGGGTGTGCAGTACCTGGGTACCGTAGAGGAAGTTCAGGTGGTAGCCGGCCTGCTTCACCGCCCGGCTCAGTTCCACGTCCTCCACCACCCGGTCGCGGATCGCCTCGTGCCCCCCCACGGCTTCGTACACGCTCCGGCGAAACAGCATGAACTGGCCGATGGCCATGGTGAAGATCCGGAAGATCGGTTTCCGGCTGTTCACGAAGTCCACGGGCCCGGAGATGAGGATCATCCTTCCCACGGCGGGCTGGATCACCTTTTCCCAGAAGCTCTTGCACACGAAGTGGGGGTACAGGGAAAGCATGTCCACCTGGTTCTTCAGGACATGCCCCATGGAGGCGGAGACCCCCCGGGGATGGAGCCAGGTGTCGGCGTCCATGAAAAGGAGCCAGTCCCCTGTGGCCTCCAGGACCCCCTGGTGCGCAGCGTGGGACTTGCCCAGCCAGCCCGGCTCCAGGGCCCGGCCCACCACCTTCTTCACCCGGCCGTCCTGTTCACGGAAGGCGTCCAGCACGGCGCCCGTCCCGTCGGTGGAGCGGTCGTCCACCACGATGACCTCCAGGTCCGGATAGTCCTGTTCCAGCAGGCTGTTCAAACACTTGGAGAGGTTCTTCTCCTCGTTGCGCGCCGGCACGATCACCGAAACCCTGGGAACCTGGGGGGGCAGGGGCACGGGACGGTCCACGGAAATCCGAGGAGGGTTGCGTGCTTCCAGGTACGAAGCCACGCACAGCAGGATCAGGATCCCGGTCACGAAGATCATGGAGTTGATAAGGAATTCCGCCACCGGGGCTCCCTCTGGGGCATGGTTCATGGGAGGATGGATGCACGAAGTACGAAAGCCTTATTCTAAGGGAGCCCAAAAAGATTGGCAAGAATCCGGTATTTTCATTTGGGGAACATGAAACCCTTTTCAATTCCGGCGAACGGAAGGAATGGGGTCAGGTCTTCATTTTACATTTTTCATCTATCCAAACGAATTGTACGGGGGG
>CAYTRL010000262.1:0-8340 GCA_964439795.1 uncultured Thermodesulfobacteriota bacterium | reverse complement strand
TCAACGATTCCGAGGAATTCTTTTTCAGGCAGGGGGAGGTTTGCAATATCATCGGCATCACACCCCGTCAGCTGCGCTATTGGGAGAAGACCGACCTGGTGGTTCCGTCTCTGCGGACACGCGGAGGGCACGGAAGGTACACCTTCCAGGACCTGATCGCCTGCAAAACAGCTAAGAAGCTCCTGGAAGCGGGGGTTTCTCTCCAGCGCATTCGAAAAAGCGTGGTCTCTCTTCAAAAGATCCTTCCCTCCATCAAAAGGCCACTCGCTGAACTCACGCTCGTTGCCACCGGAGACCTGGTTCTGGTGTTCTACCAGGACACGGCTTTTGAAGCCGTTTCGGGCCAGCAGTGGATCATCCACGTGGCGGAGATCGAGTCTGAGGCCCTCCGCTGGAAGCGGCAGGCCAAGAAGATCAGCCGGTACCGCCGGATGCCCGTTCCCAAGCAGATGGATCCTGACTCCGTGCAGTCCCTGAAGAAGTGATCGGGCCTTCGGGCCCGGTTCACCGAAAGGGGTGATCCGGAGAAACAGCCGGAAAAGATCACTACCGTGGGTGCACGGGAGCATGGGATCTTGATTGTTCTGGCAGAGGTTCGGTTGCAAAGGGACAGGGGAGAGGCATGGAAGGGAATTCTTTCACAAGGAGGGATCTATGAGAATTCTCAGTGTCGTGAACCAGAAGGGAGGATGCGGGAAAACCACCACGGCCATCAACCTGTCCGCATGCCTGGTAAGGTTGGGAAAGAAGGTGTTGCTTGTGGACATGGACCCCCAGGGACATGCCACGGCAGGGTTGAACGCGACGCTTCGAGCGCCGCGCAGCGATCTTCGGAGCGCCCTGCTGAATTTTTACGACGAGGGGTTTTCCCTGTCTCAGGTCCGGGTATCGTTGAAATCCGGACTGGACCTGATCCCCTCCGTCCTGTCGCTCGTGGCGCAGGAGCAGGAACTCAGCAGCGCCGCGAACCGGGAAAGACGCCTCAAGGACCTCCTGGAACGGGGTGCGGATGAATACGATTATGTTCTCATCGATTCTCCTCCGAACCTGGGCATTCTCACCGTCAACGCCCTTTCAGCCAGCCGTGAGGTCATTATCCCGGTGGACACCGGTATGTTTTCCCTGCAGGGACTGCGCAGATTGTTCCATGTGATGGATCTGATCCAGGAGAGGACGGGGGTCCAGCTCCGCGCCCACATCCTGCTGACGTTCTTCGACGGAAGGGTGCGACTGGCCAGGACCATCTTGAAGGAACTCGAGGATCATTTCCTGGAAAACCTTTTACTGTCCAAGGTACGAAGCAATATCCACCTGAAAGAGGCCGCCAGCTACGGCCTTCCTCTCGTCTGGTACCGGCCGAACAGCCGGGGGGCGTGGGACTACATGGATCTCGCAGAGGAAGTTATGGCGCAGGAAGAGGGGCTGTCCATCCGGAAGGAGAAACCTGCGGCCGAGTCTGCGGTTCCCATGAGCCCGGTCCCCGCTTCCGGCACCCGGGAGGAGCCTCGTGAAGTGACCTTTCAGATGATGGCCCCGGACGCACGGAACGTGTTCCTGGCCGGGGAGTTCAATAACTGGCAGCTGGAACCCCTCACCAGCCTGGAGGGGGAAAGAAACGGGGTGTGGGAGCGGCGGATTATCCTGAATCCCGGGAACTATCAGTACAAGTATTTTATCGACGGGCAGTGGATTGTGGATCCGGAAAACCCTCTCCGGATCGTGAATGAAAGGGGGAGCGTGAACTCCCTGCTCAAGGTGAAGCAAGATCCGGAGCCCAACCTGTGATTCAGGAGGTCGTGATCCCTTGATTCGGCGTAAACGATCCGACCCCATCAGCGCGGAGAGAAGGCAGCTGGAGGAGATCGCGCACCTGTATTTTCCCGTGGCGGATACGTCGGGCGGCAAAGCAGGGGATGCACGGGAGAACCCACCGGAAGAACCCTCATCGGAACGGAAAAACGCACCTTTCCTGATTTGCTGCACGGCGGCCGGGGACGCCGCCGGTGCGGCCGCGGGATGTCTTTTCAACCTGGGGGTTCTCCTGAAGATATCCGATGGGCCGGTGCTGCTGCTGGGGTCGGATGACACCTACCGGGAGCGTTTCTCCTTCCAGTTCCGTCCGGACCGGGAACGGTTTTTTCCGTGGAACAGCCCTGCAGCGTCCGGAATCATCCGGGGGCCCATGGATATACGGCTGGTCGAGGCCGGTGCCGTCACCGGAGGGAGGGATGCCGGTCTGCGGGATGCCTTGATCGGCGGGGGGATGCCCTGCACCGGAGGGGTTCATTACCTCCTCACGGATGACCTTTCCGCCGCAGCCCTGTTTCAAGATCTTCCGGGGATGGTTCTTTTTCTGGTTTCGCCCCAGACAAAACAGGAGGACTTCGGGTTTCTCCGGGAAGGACCCATGGGAAGGTTCTGTTCCCGCACCGGGTACGCGGGGGTGGTCACCGTGGGGACGGGAGAGGAGTCGGAAGAAGAGGAGCTTTTTCAGCGCTGGCAGGAGGTGCTCACCCCGCTCTTCCCCGGTGACGTGCGGGTGGAAAACATGGGATCCTTTCCGGGTTCGTCCGGACGCGGCAGGACTGAATCCGGGGGGGGGATCGGCATGCAGGTCCTGGAAGCCCCGGGAAGCCCGGAGACGCGCCGCCTGATGGAGATCGCTGCCCGGATCCGAAAGAAACGGTCCGCCCGGATCCCGGTTCCGTTTCCGGAGTCCGGGGAAGGCCGGGTCCGTCATCTCCTGGAACAGGGTGTTTTCCGTTCGGCAGGGCTTACCCCTCTCTCCGGGGAGGGCCAGGTGAGCCGGCGCGGCCCTCTTCTCCTGATGAAGAAACCCGAGGAGAGGGTGATGATCGTGGAATGGGTTCCGAAGCTTGAAGACGTGAACATGGACCTCCTGCTGTCCCGTTATCTTCGCGTCTATGAGGGACTGAACGGCGACACGGTACGAACCGGGGGGGGGCTCCCCGCACCTCGATTTCCCACTTCCACCATGCTCCCCGGGATTGTTCTGGTCCTGGAAGAGAAGCGGGATGCCCGGCGCCTGGAGCAGGCCCTGATGCTGATCTCGAGAATTCCCGTGGAGGTCTATTCCCTTCACCGCAGGACAGCCGAGGGGGGAGGGGAACAGATCGTGCTCGAACCGGAAGACCTGGAATTGACCGAAACAGTAAGGTTATCCGGAAGCGAGGTAAACCAGCAGCCGGTCCCATGACCGGTTCGGTGTCTCCGTTCCATCCGTTCCCGCCCCACTGCCCCTTTACCGCCGAAACGGCGTTGGAGATCCTCAATCATCGAAATCCCCGGAAGGAGGGAATGCGTGCGGGAACTGCTGGAAACACCGGAACGGGCCGTGCAGGACGGGCGCATCCGCTACGGAATGTACAAGACCCGCTTCCCCTGTCTGAACCTGCTGGATGCGGATATCTTTCAGAAAGGGGAAAGCAGCCCCCGCTGGCGACGGGCGCTTCGGCTCAAGGAGTGGGAACACTTCGGGGTTTTTGCGGGACCGTACTTTCTGGGCGTGGCACTCGTGGACTTGAAGGTGGCCGGGCTGAGCTGGTGCTGTCTGTTTCATCGGCCCTCCGGGACCCTGCAGGAGCAGCGGAGAAAGTTCCTGCCGGGCCGGATCAGGATTCCCCCGGAACTGGGGAACGGGCGCATGGATCTGGAGGCAGGGCACGGGTACCGGATATTGCTGGAAAACCGGCTCGAAGAGGGGTTTCACCGTCTCCTGCTCAACGTAAAGGCCTGCAAGGATTTTCCCGGCGTGCGCGCCGACCTGATCCTGTGGGAGAGGCCGGAGGAGATCCAGCCGATCATCGCGCTCCTTCCTCTGGGGGAAACCCGGCCGTTCTTCTCCCACAAGGCCCCCTGTTTCGCTGAAGGAGAGTTGACGGTGGGTTCCGAAACCATGGAAGTGAAGAAGCAGGAATCGGTGGCCTTGCTGGATTTCCACCGGGCCTTCTACCCTCATAAGACCTACTGGGAGTGGGCCACTTTTGCCGGGTTCGACCGGAACGGCGACCTGATCGGCATGAACCTCACGCGGAACATGATCCGGCGGGACGACCTGTACAACGAGAACGGTGTCTGGTACCGGAATACCCTCCGCCCGGTGGGACCCGCCGAGTTCCGGATCCCGGAGGACAAGGGCGACCTCTGGCACGTCCGCTCCCGGGACGGGAACGTGGATCTATCCTTCCGGCCTCTGAGAGGAAGATCGGAGACGGTTCGCCTGGGCCCGTTTCAAGCCCGGTACATCCAACCCCTGGGACTGTTTTCCGGAAAGCTCCGCGACGGCGCCGGTGTGGTGCATACGGTGGAGGACATGATCGGCATGATGGAGGATCACCGCGTCGCCTGGTAGCCTTCTCCCTCTATGGTTGTCTTCACAAAAATTCCTGGAACGAGGCCCCGCCGTTGTATAGGATGGTTCGGGACATACAGACGGCCCGGCTTTTTCCGAAAATCCTCGTTGCGGAACCAAGAGGGCTCGCTGAGGAGGAAGACCCATGAAATACATATCCGGACTTCGACAGTATGCACGCAAGCGGCTGGAAGAGATCGAGTCCGCGGACATCCTGGCCGGCATCCCCTGTTACAACAACCAGGAGACCATCGAGCACGTGATCCAGATGGTCACGCACGGACTGGACCGCCACTACAAGAAGATGCGTTCTGTGATCATGATCGCGGACGGAGGTTCCACGGACGACACCCGGGAGGTGTCCAAGGAGTTCCAGATCAAGCCGTGGCAGGAGAAGATCGTTTCCATCTACCGAGGGCCGGGGGGAAAGGGGTCGGCCTTCCGCTCCATCTTCGAGACGGCCGACCGGCTGAACGTGAAGGCGTGCATGGTGGTGGACTCGGACCTGCGCTCCATCACCTCCGACTGGATCTCCCACCTGCTGGAGCCCATTCTAGGGTACGGGTACGAGTACGTCTCTCCGGTGTACACGCGGTACAAGTACGACGGAACGATCACCAACAACATCGTGTACAACCTCACACGCTGTCTCTACGGTCTCCGGCTGCGGCAGCCCATCGGAGGGGATTTCGCCTTTGCAGGAAAGCTCGCCAAGCACTACATCGAGCAGGACGTGTGGGAGACCGACGTGGCCCGGTACGGGATCGACATCTGGATGACCACCCACGCGATCTCCAGCGGCATGAAGCTGTGCCAGTCCAACCTCGGCGTGAAGGTGCACGATGCCAAGGACCCGGCGGAAGCCCTGGGCCCCATGTTCCGGCAGGTGGTGCACACGCTTTTCGTCATGATGGAGCTTTTTGAATCCAAGTGGAAAACGGTCCGCGGGAGCCGGGACCTGCCGATCTTCGGGTTCACGTCGTCCCTGGAGCCGGAACCGGTGAACGTGGATTTCGAGCGGCTGGTCCGGGAGTACCAGACCGGTTTCCGGCAGTTCGAGGGCCTGTACCGGGACATCTTCTCACCCGCGTGCTTCGAGGATCTGGGCAAGTGTGCCGGTCTTTCGGGCCGGGAGTTCAACATGCCGGTGGAAACGTGGGCCAAAGTCCTGTTTGAGACAGCGGCCACCTTCCACAGCTGGAACTCCAACCGGACCCAGCTGGTCAACCTGGTGACCCCACTCTATCTCGGGAGGGTGGCCTCCTTTATCAACCGGACCCGTGACATGAACGCCGAGCAGGCGGAGGCGGTGGTGGAGGAGCAGGCGCAGCTGTTCGAGGACCAGAAGGACTACCTCATCCAGGTCTGGGACGAGAAGACGGCCGAGGCCGCGGACAAGGGCCGGAAATGACCGGGCGGCCCCGCTCCGCGGCTTCTCCCCTGTCCGGAAACGGAATCAGCCGGCCTGCTGGGCCTGGGCCAGGGCTTCCAACGCCGCGTGCCGGTACAGGTCGGATAGACTGGGGTAGTTGAAGATCTGCTGGGCCATCTGATCCGCGGTGGCGTTCATCCTCAGGTAGGCCTGGCCCGTGTGGATCAGCTCGCAGGCGTTCGTCCCGATGATGTGGGCTCCCAGCAGGCGGAGAGACTCCTGTTCGAACAGGAGCTTCAGCAGGCCGCCCCGGTCTCCGAGGATCAGCCCCCGCGGGTTCCTTGCATAGCGGCCGCGGCCCACGAAGTATGGGACCCCTTTTCCCTTCAGGGTCTGCTCGTTTTCCCCGATGTGGCTTACCTCCGGGATGGCGAAGATGGCGAACGGAAGCACCTCGGAAACCTCGCCTTTCCCCGGAAGGTCGAAGGCGTGCAGCATGGCCTGGCGGCCCTGTTCCATGGAGGTGCTGGCCAGCGCGGGGTACCCGATCACGTCACCCACCGCGTAGATGTGCGGGTGCAGGGTCTGGTAGGATTCGTTGACCTGGATCAACCCCCTTTTCGTGGCCTCGATCCCCACGTTCTCCAGGCCCAGGTCCGAGGTGTTCCCGTCCCGGCCCACGGAGTAGAGCATCACTTCCGCCTCGAGCACGTTTCCCTTCCGGGTGGTGCAGCGGACCCCGGCCCGCTCGCCGGGCTTGCGCTCCACCTTGGCGTAGTGGTCGTCGTGCAGGAAGGCCACGCCCATGTGCTGCATCTCCCGCTCCAGGATCTCGGCGATTTCCCGGTCCAGGAAGGGCAGGAGTTCCTTGCGCGTGTCCACCAGGGTGACCTCGATGCCCAGCACGGAAAAGATGCTGGTGTACTCCACGCCGATGACCCCGGCACCCAGGACCAGCATGGACCGGGGAAGGCGCTTCATCTCCAGGATCTTGTTGCTGTCCAGGACACAGGTCTCGTCGAAAGGTACGTCCGCAGGCCGGTTCGGCCGGGTGCCCACCGCGATCACGATGACCTTGCCGGTGAGAAGCATGCGGGTCTGGCCCTCCTGGCCCAGGATGGCGATGGTGTGGGGATCCACGAACGTTCCGTGGCCCCGGAAGATCTGGATCCGCTGCCGGTCCAGCGCCCCCTGGATCAGTTCCAGTTCCTGCTCCACCACCGCCTTTTCGTGGCTCATGAAGTCGGAGATGGTCAGGGGAGACTCCATGCTTCCGCGGATCCCGTAGACCCGGCCCCGGGAGAGGCTGTGTACGTGCATGGCGCTTTCCCGCAGGGTCTTGCTGGGGATGGTGCCCCAGTTGACGCGTGTTCCGCCGATCCGCTCGTACCGTTCGATCACGGCCACCCGCTTGCCCGCCCGTGCGGCGTACAGGGCGGCGCGCTCCCCGGCGGGCCCGCACCCGATCACGATGACGTCGAAGGCGTTTTTCTCCGTGTTCTCCATACGGGAATCCTCCCCTGAAGACGTTGCTGTCTTTACCATGTTTCCGTTCGGATCCGTTCCCGGGGGACCCCCGCCCGGGGCAGGGTCGTCTGCACCGTATCCCGCAACCCGGGAGGAAGACACAGGTAGCAGATCCTCTCCGCGGGTTGCTGGATGCGTTCTCGGAACCAGTCTGGATCAAGGAAGGGATCTGTTCCGGGCGGACCTTCCCCGCCGGGCGGCGTCCTGCTGTAATGAACCCAGAACCGGAACCGCGGTGATTGCCGGGACCAGGCCTGGAACAGTTCGAGGAAGAGGGCCTCCTCTGGGGAGGAAAACCGCAGAAACAATGTGATCTCCTTGCCCATGCCCCGGTCCAGGCAGGTGCGGAGCATGCTCCGGATGGGGGCCGCGCCGATGCCCGCACCGAAGAAGACCGGCCCGTGGCCCACGGACTCCTCCAGGGTAAAGGTGCCCATCGGCCGGGTCACTTCCACAACGTCCCCCGGGCTGAGGCGGTGCAGGGCGTGGGACGCCTTTCCCTGGTCAAGCACCGTGATCTCCGCAAACGTCCTGTTTTCCGTGGAACTGGACAGAGAAAAGTGTCTCCAGGGCTCGGGGACAAGGTCGTTTCGAGAGGCGATGAGGCGGGGTCTGACCCCCATGTGCTGCCCGGCGAGGAACCGGAAAGGCAGTTCTCCCCTCTCCGGATGAAGGCGGAGTGTCTTGACACGTTCGGTTTCCGGGACCACACGCTCCACGAGGAGGGGAAAGGTTTCTTCCTGCACGAGGGGTTCCCTTCTTCGTCGTTTGTGATATGATAATCCGTTCCGGCGCGGCTGTGTGACAGATAAGAATGCGGGCTTCTTTATTGTATTCGCCCGGACGGGCTTTGCAAGCAGGAACCGGATCAGGATCCGCTCGTTGGATGGCCAGGCTCTCCTTCTTCCCGAACTGGAAACCCGTGCCATCTTTTTTGCTTTCAACTCCGATGGGTTCCGGCGAACAGGTGTTGTCATCCCTGTTAAAGAAGGTGGTCATATGAAAAAGCTACCTATTATACCGCCAATCGCTTTTTCATAGGTGTCAATTATCATCTGACAGCCGGGTC